>NZ_JBHVFU010000006.1:0-150155 GCF_042801455.1 Streptomyces sp. NPDC057565
GGTGACCTCGGTGGGGTCGTCCTCGGGGCCCAGTCGCACTGCGTCCAGCGGGCCGGTCCACGAGGAGCGCCCACCGCCGAGGGCGGCGGCGACCTGGTAGGGCCAGGCGGGGATGGTCTGGCGCACGCCGTCGCAGCGGCACGGGCGGTGGCAGTGCAACCGCTGCGGCGAGCACTCGGCGTCCGGGCGTGGCCAGGGAGTGACGTCCAGCGCGATGGACAGCTGCCGGTCCGTCCCGCGCGGCAGATCAAGGCCGGCCAGCGCCATGCGGAGGCGGGACACGGTGATGTGCCCCTGGGCGAGCGCGTCGTACATCGCCCCGTGCCCGCGCCGGTGCACCGGTTCCAGGGACAGCTCCGGCAGCGAGATGACCGGCCCGTCGGCGCACAGGACCGCGTCCGTCAGCTCGAACAGGGCATCCGCCCGCAGGGGCAGGCACTCGTAGAACTCGCAGCGAAACCGGGACAACCCGGCCAGAGCCTCGACGCGCGCGGCATCGTCTTGCAGACTGTCCATCACGGCCTTTGGGTAGATCCGTTGTCGACTTCAGCGAGAAGACACGATCACGCAAGGGCCGCCCAGCTGTCAGGCGAACGACGAACCCCACCAAGACATGATCTTGGTGGGGTTAATAGTCAAGCTTAAAGGAGCTCCTCTTAGGGGCGGGGAGAGCGCACCGGCGCAGTACGCCCTACCGTGCGCCCGGGACTGCCGGCCCGGGGGTGTCCGCCGGGGCCTCGCCGAACCGGGTCAGCGCCAGCGCGCCCGCGACCGCCACCGCGAACCCGGTGACCGCCAGCCAGCCGAGACCCTCCCGCGTACGGTCCCCGAGCCAGACGACGCCCACCAGCGCCGGGCCGATCGTCTCGCCGATCACCATGCCGGCCGTCGCCGTCGTCACCGAGCCCCGCTGCAGCGCGGACGTGAGCAGCAGGAACGCCGCACCTCCGCCCAACAGCAGCGCATACGTCGCCGGGTTGGCGACCAGCGCGGACGGCGAGATGTCGTCGATCAGCCGCACAGCGACCTCGACCACCCCGAAACCGCACCCTGCCCCCAGCCCCAGCACCAGTGCGCGCGGCTTCTCCGGCAGCCGCCCGGCCGCCGCGCCGATCAGCAGGACACCCAGTGCGATACCGAGCATCCACCAGCGCAGGGCGGTCGAGCCGGTCCGGTCGCCCTCGCCGCCGGAGGCGAGCCCCAGCATGGCGAGACCCGCGCAGACCACGCCGACGGCGGCCCACTCGGTACGGCTCAGCCGCACGTGCAGCAGGCGTGCGGCGACCACGGCCGTCACCGCGAGACTTGCGGCGAGGGCGGCGCCCACCGCATAGATCGGCAGGGAGCGCAGGGCGATGATCTGGAGGACGAAACCGCAGCCGTCGAGAGCGAGTCCGGCCATGTAGCGCCACTGCCGCACGGCGCGCAGCAACAGCGCCGGATCGACCCCCGCACCGGACCCCGGCCCGGCGGCGGCCCGCGCGGCTACGGCCTGGAGGACGGAGGCCGTACCGAAGCAGACAGCGGATCCGAGCGCGCAGATCATCCCGAAGAGCACATGGGGACTCTACGTGGGGGTCCTGACCCACCGGGTTCCGGCCGAATCCAGCAGCCCTCTAATCTGACGAACGTTCCTATGGCGTGAACCGGACAACGGGGAGACAGAAGAATGGCCAAGCGCAGATTGAGGTCGAGCACGGTGGTGCTCGGTTCCATGGGCGTTCTCGCGGCGGCGATCACCTCCTGCGGTTCGGAGCCGGACAAACGGTGCGTGGACCCGGTCACCCACTCCAAGCTGCCGAGCTACGAGTGCAAGAACAGCAGCGGCAAGGGCGACTACTACTACGGCGGCACCTCCAAGGGGGGCACCGTGCAGGGCGGCAGTTTCGACAAGTCCGCCGTCGACCGCGGCGGCTTCGGCTGCTCCGGCACGAGCGGTGGCTGACCGGTCATGGAACGCCGCACCGCGCAGCCGCGCCCCGGCTGGCAGGAGACGGTCGAAGAGCAGGGGATCGTCTACCCGCTGACCCGCTACCCGGACGGATCCCTGCGCCCGTACTGGGACGAGAGCGCCTACTACGTCTTCTCGCTGCCCGAGGTCGAGGCACTGGAGGACGTCGTCGAGGAACTGCACACCATGTGTCTGGCCGCCGCCGCGCACATCGTCGACCAGGACCGCTTCACCGAGCTCGGCATCACCGACCGCCGACTGGCCGCCCTGATCACCGAATCCTGGCAGCGCCGCAGCGAACTTCCTTCCCTGTATGGCCGGTTCGACCTGCGCTACGACGGGACCGGCCCGGCGAAGATGCTGGAGTACAACGCCGACACCCCCACCTCACTCGTGGAGGCAGCCGGCGCCCAGTGGTTCTGGATGGAGGACCGCTTCCCTGACGCCGACCAGTGGAACTCCCTTCATGAGCGTCTCGTCGCCGCATGGAAGCGGCAGGCCGCACTGCTGCCACCGGGGCCGTTGCACTTCGCCCACTCCGAAGGAGACGAACTCGGCGAGGACCTGATGACGGTCGCGTATCTGCGCGAGACCGCCGAACAGGCCGGGATCGACACCGAGGCACTCTCCGTCGAACAGATCGGCTGGGACCGGTTGACCGGACGGTTCGTCGACGAGCGGCTCCGCTTCATCCGGAGCTGCTTCAAGCTGTACCCGTGGGAGTGGCTGGCGACCGACCGCTTCGGCCCGCATGTCCTGGACACCCTCGACAACGGGGGCGGAACCGGCACCACGTGCTGGATCGAACCCGCCTGGAAGATGCTCCTCTCCAACAAGGCGCTGCTGGCCATCCTCTGGGAGATCTTTCCGGGCCACCCGAATCTGCTGCCCTCCTATCTGGACGGCCCCCGCGAACTCGCCGCGGACGGGAAGGGCGGCCGTGGCTATGTCGCCAAGCCGTTGCTCGGCCGTGAGGGCGCCGGTGTCACGATCCATGAACCGGGAAGCCCCGCGGTGATACGGGACGAGCCGTGCTGCTACCAGGAGTTGGCGCCTCTGCCGGACTTCGACGGCAATCGGGTGGTGCTCGGTGCCTGGGTCGTCGAGGACGAGGCGGCAGGGCTCGGCATCCGGGAATCGGCGGGGCTGGTCACGGACGAGTACGCCCGCTTCCTGCCCCACGTCATCCTCTAGCGCGGCGCCGACCCTCGGGGTCGGGTGCGCGGGGTCGGGGACGCGGGGCCGGGGGCCGGGGAGGCGGAGGGCTCGTCACGAGTCGGCCGAGGCACCCGGTGCCCGCCTCGTCCTCAACCGCCGGACGTGCTCGGTGCGCCCGCCGGCCGAGATCGCTCCGAGGGTCGGCCGGGGGCGACATGCGCGTCCGGTCAGCCGCGCAGCACCTCCCGGAGTTGCTCCAGGCCCCAGTCCAGGTCTTCCTTGCTGATCACCAGGGGCGGGGCGATCCGGATCGTCGAACCGTGGGTGTCCTTGACCAGCACCCGCCGGTCCATCAGCTTCTCGGAGATCTCCCGGCCCGTGCCGCGGCTCGGGACGATGTCCACGCCCGCCCACAGCCCTCGGCCCCGCACCGCCTCCACGGCGCCGCCGCCCACCAGCAGCCCCAGCTCCTGATGGAGGTGGTCACCCAACTCCGTTGCCCGTTGCTGGAATTCACCGGTACGCAGCATCGCGATGACTTCCAGTGCGACCGCGCAGGCGAGCGGATTCCCACCGAACGTCGAACCGTGCTCACCGGGCCGGTAGACCCCCAGCACCTCGGCCGACGAGACGACGGCCGACACCGGGACCACGCCGCCGCCCAGCGCCTTGCCGAGCACGTACATGTCCGGCACGACGCCCTCGTGCTCACAGGCGAAGGTCTTGCCCGTCCGGCCCAGACCCGACTGGATCTCGTCCGCGATGAACAGCACATTCCGCTCTCGGGTCAGCTCGCGCACCCCGGGGAGATAGCCGGGCGGCGGCACCAGCACCCCGGCCTCGCCCTGGATCGGCTCCATCAGGACCGCCACGGTGTTCTCGGTCATCGCCGCACGGAGCGCGGTGAGGTCCCCGTACGGCACGATCTCGAACCCCGGCGTGTACGGGCCGAAGTCCGCACGAGCCTCCTGGTCCGTGGAGAAGCTGATGATGGTCGTCGTCCGGCCGTGGAAGTTGTTCGCGGCGACGATGATCTTCGCCATGCCGTCCGGGATGTCCTTGACCTGGTAACCCCACTTGCGGGCGGTCTTGACCGCCGTCTCCACGGCCTCCGCCCCCGTGTTCATCGGCAGCACCATCTCCATGCCGCACAACTCGGCGAGCTGCGTGCAGAAATCGGCGAACCGGTCGTGGTGGAAGGCGCGCGAGGTCAGGGTCACCCGGTCCAGCTGCGCCTTGGCGGCCTCGATCAGACGCCGGTTGCCATGGCCGAAGTTGAGCGCCGAATAGCCCGCGAGCATGTCGAGGTACCGCCGACCCTCGACGTCGGTCATCCAGGCGCCGTCCGCCGAGGCGACGACGACCGGAAGCGGATGGTAGTTGTGCGCGCTGTGCGCCTCGGCGGAGGCGATGGCAGTTTCCGTGGTCGACACGGGATCTCCGTTCGTCGTGCGGCGTGGGCTGGGGCAATGCCCACTTTGTATCGTCGGTCGGATCCTCGGGGAGGAAACCTTCAATCCACGGCGCGCCCATGCGTTTGCGCAGTCAGAGGTCGAGGAGTTCCTGACGTGGACCGGTCTCCCGGCCGTACCGGCCCTCGCCCCCGCCCTCGCCTCCGCCGCCCCGACGGGACGCCAGCGGCCGCAGGGCCAGGGCGAGCGCCGCCCCTGCCACCAGCCCGGGTACGGCCCACCACACACCGTTGAAGCGGTCGGACGAGCCGGCCGCCGTCGGGGCGGCGGACGCGGAGGGCCACGGTGCCGGTGCGGGGCCCGCCGCGCGCCCCTGCGGGGCGGACTGCCCGCTGTCCTCCCACGGCTGCGGGAACAGCGCCGCATACGCCTCCTCGCTGCTCTTCTTCCCCAGCAGCCCGAGCTGCTTGAACAGCGCGACCAGCTCCGCCGGCTTCTTCGCCCGGTGCCAGTACCCGCGGTAGGTATAGGGAACTTCGGAAGCCGTGTGTATCCAGACCGTGTCCGGATCGTCTCCCGGGAAGACCCGGTCGGTCCGCATCGGCTCCAGGTCGTGGACCATCCAGGTCACATTGATCTGCCGCGTCCCCACCGCCCCGTCCAGGCTCTGGGGCCGCTCCTTGTCGCCTTCGCCCGCCTGACCAAGCAGCGCCTCCAGCTTGGTGTATCTCGGATCCGAGACGGAGAGCGCGGTCGCCTTCCCGCTGTCCGGTGAGGCGACCAGCACCGTCGTCGGCCCGCCCGCCACCGCACCCGGAGCGAGACAGAGGCTCAGCCCGCACACCGCCGCCGCCGGCACGGCCAGCCGTCGCAGAAATCGGAAGCGGCCCACCGGCCGCCGGGTGGATCGAACGCCCGGCTGTTGTTCCGCGAGCCGGCCTCCTGGCTTTCGCATGACGTCCCCCTTGCGCTGTCCGGTACGGACCGCCCGTACCGTGTCACCTCTGGTACACCGCCCGGGCCCCGCAGGTTCCCCTCCCGGGCCGACCGTTTTTCCGGACGGTCAGAGCACTGAACCGGCGATCGAACGGGCCCGCTCCCGCGATGCCACGCCCTCCAGCCGCAGTGTCATCCGCCCGTCCTTCACCCACAACAGGGTCGGTCCGGCAGTCCGTTGGGACCGTGACCACCGCACGCTGTTCCCGTCGACCATGCCGAACCGCAGCACATGCGGCCTCGCGAACCAGAGGCCGTCCACCGCGCCGCCGCGGCCGTCGGCCACCTTCAGCCACTCAGGCTGTTCCCGCACCTGTTTGGTGAAGTACGGATCCAGCGGCGCCGCGAACTCGTCGAGCCGTATCGTCCGCCCCTCCTCCTGCCAGCACAGCGTGACCATCCACCGGCCCTCCGGCAGCCCCGACACGGACACCGCGTCCGGCGCACCGAGCGTCCCGGGCACGACCGGCCGGAAGCCCGACCGCCGCGCCGCCTCCTCCGTCGTCACCGGGGTGCCGCAGCCCGGCACCGGCGCTCCCGGCCGCGCGGGGGCCGGCGCGGACGGGTCGTACCGCACGTCCACCCCGCCGAAGTCGAACCAGTCGGCGACCGTCGCCCGCACCGGAGGCGTCAGCACCAGCACGACCAGGAGACCCGAGAGAGCCGCAGCCACCGGGCGGGCCCGCCGACGGGCCCACGCCCCGGCCCGCTCCAGCCGTCCCGGGGGTACCGGCACGGGCACCGGGACCGCTTCGGCGACGATCTGCGCCAGCACCCGCTCGGCCATCGTCAGCCCGCCGCCCTCCGGCTCGGGGACCTCCATCCCGCGCCCCAGCGCCAGCAGCTCCACCCGCAGGCGCGCCCGGTCCGGATCATTCACACCCGTCATCCCGCGTCACCCCCTCCCACCCCGGTCCCGAGCTTCTTCTCCAGCTTCTTCAGCGCACGGTTCAGCCGGGACTTCACCGTCCCCCGTGGCCAGCCCAGCGTCCGTGCCGTCTCCGCCTCGTCCATCTCCAGCAGGTATCGGTAGGTGACCACCTGCCGATGCTCCTCGCTCAGCTCGTCGAGCGCGGCTGTCAGCAGCGTCCGCCGCTCATCCGCGAGCGCCGCCACCGCCGGATCCGCCGACTCCGGTATCACCGGCTCGGCGCCCCGCAGCACCGCCTCGCGCCCGGCCACAGCCCGCGCCCGGCCCGCCGACCGGAGTGAGTTCCTCGTCTCGTTCACGACGATCCGCAGCAGCCACGGACGGAACGCCGCGCCTTCCCGGAATCGCCCGAGCGACTGATACGCCTTGAAGAACGCGGACTGCACCACATCCTCCGCCTCGGCCCCCGCCCCGAAGGCGACCGCGGCCCGCAGCGCTACGCCCGTGTGGGCGCGCACCAGCTGCGCGTATGCCTCCGCCTCTCCGGCGCGCACACGAGCGATCACCGCAGCCTCGCCCTCTGCCGGCGCCCCTTCCTGCGCCTCTGCACGAGTCCCGGTCCGCTGTTCGGCCCGCCCCTCGGCCTGCCCTCCGGCACGCCCGGGAGCGCGGTCCGCACCCCTGTCCTCGACGGCGCGGCCCCCCTCCCGGCCCCTCTGCAGGGCCCCCTCCGGCGTCCTCACACCTTTCATACACCGGCTGCCGGGGATCGGTTCCGTACCTGAGACAATGAGTTCTATGGCCTCTGAACGCCCCCGCGTGCTCTCCGGAATCCAGCCCACCGCAGGCTCGTTCCACCTCGGCAACTACCTCGGTGCAGTCCGCCAGTGGGTGGCGCTGCAGGAGTCCCACGACGCCTTCTACATGGTTGTGGACCTGCATGCGATCACCGTTCCGCAGGATCCCGCGGAGCTGCGTGCGAACACCCGGCTCGCGGCCGCCCAGCTGCTGGCCGCCGGTCTCGACCCCGAGCGCTGCACGCTCTTCGTCCAGAGCCATGTCCCGGAGCACGCCCAGCTCGGCTGGGTCATGAATTGCCTCACCGGTTTCGGCGAGGCCTCCCGAATGACGCAGTTCAAGGACAAGTCCGCCAAGCAGGGCGCCGACCGGGCGACCGTCGGCCTCTTCACGTACCCGGTCCTCCAGGTCGCGGACATCCTGCTCTACCAGGCCCACCAGGTCCCGGTCGGCGAGGACCAGCGCCAGCACATCGAGCTCACCCGCGACCTCGCCGAGCGTTTCAACGGCCGGTTCGGTGACACGTTCACCATCCCGGCGCCGTACATCCTCAAGGAGACGGCGAAGATCTACGACCTGCAGGACCCCTCGATCAAGATGAGCAAGTCGGCGTCCACGCCGAAGGGCCTGATCAACCTGCTCGACGAGCCGAAGACCACGGCCAAGAAGGTCAAGAGCGCGGTCACCGACACCGACACGGTCATCCGGTACGACGTCGAGAACAAGCCAGGTGTCAGCAACCTCCTGACCATCTACTCCACCCTCACCGGCACGGGTGTCGCGGAACTGGAGCAGAAGTACGAGGGCAAGGGCTACGGTGCGTTGAAGACCGACCTCGCAGAGGTCATGGTCGAGTTCGTCACACCGTTCCGGACCCGTACCGAGGAATATCTCGACGACCCGGAGACGCTGGACTCGATCCTGGCCAAGGGGGCGGAGAAGGCCCGGGCGGTGGCCGCCGAGACCCTGGCCCGGACGTACGACCGGATGGGCTTTCTGCCCGCGAAGCACTGAGTCCAAGGACCCTGGCGAGATGACGGCTCGAGGCTGCACACTGGCGGTGGGAGACCAACCCCGGTGATGGTCTGAATCCAGCCATCGACCGCGGTGACGACGGCACGCCGGTCACCGACTTCGAAGAGTGAGGAGAACGACGTGGGGACCGTTACGCTCGGCGTTTCGATCGCGGTCCCGGAGCCCTACGGCAGCCTGCTCCAGGAGCGGCGCGCGAGCTTCGGGGATCCTGCCGCATACGGCATTCCCACCCACGTCACGCTTCTCCCGCCGACCGAGGCGGAGGCGGCCGACCTGCCCGCGATCGAGCGGCATCTCGCCGAGATCGCGACAGGTGGCCGTCCCTTCCCGATGCGGCTGTCCGGCACGGGGACCTTCCGCCCCCTGTCGCCGGTCGTCTTCGTCCAGGTCGTCGAGGGCGCGTCTGCCTGCTCCTGGCTGCAGAAGCGGGTGCGGGACGCGTCCGGCCCGCTGATGCGCGATCTGCAGTTCCCGTACCACCCGCATGTGACCGTGGCGCACGACATCCCGGAGCAGGCGATGGACCGGGCGTACGAGGAGCTCGCCGACTACGAGGCGTCCTGGACCTGCGGCTCCTTCGCGCTGTACGAACAGGGCCCGGACGCCGTCTGGCGCAAGATCAACGAGTTCCCGTTCGGGGCCGGGGGCAGCGCGCCCGTCGTGCCCGCGCAGGGCGGCAGCTCGGTGGACGAGCCGTCCCTGCGGCCCTGAGGCGTCGGTAACGGCCTGGTGCACGACAGAGAGTGCACCGGGCCGAGCGTTGCGCTCAGACCGGCAGGCGCCGGAAGAGCGGCCGTGGCACGTGCCGCAGCGCCGACATCACCACCCGCAGCGCCCCCGGTACCCACACCGTCTCCGAGCGCCGCCGCAGTCCCCTCACGATCGCCTCCGCGACCGCGTCCGGGGTTGTCGCGAGCGGTGCCTCCGGCATCCCCACCGTCATCTTCGACCGCACGAAGCCGGGCCGTACGACCATCACATGCACCCCCGTGCCGTGCAGCGCGTCCCCCAGCCCCTGGGCGAACGCGTCCAGGCCCGCCTTGCTCGACCCGTAGATGAAGTTGGCGCGCCGGGCACGCTCACCCGCCACCGAGGACAGCACCACCAGCGATCCGTGCCCCTGCGCCTGGAGTGCGCCGGCGCACACCAGTCCGGCGGAGACGGCGCCGGTGTAGTTGGTCTGGGCGACCCGGACCGCGGAGAGCGGTTCCTCCTCGTCGCGTCCCTGGTCCCCGAGGATGCCGAACGCGAGCAGCACCATGTCGATGTCGCCCTCGGCGAAGATCTTGCCGAGAGCGGTCTCGTGGGACTCGGAGTCGAGGGCGTCGAAGGCGACGGTATGGACGTACGCACCCAGTTCCCGCAGTTCGGCCGCGGCCGATTCCAGGGCGGGGGAGGGGCGTCCGGCCAGCCAGACCGTGCGGGTGCGGCGGGCGATCAGCCGGCGCGCGGTGGCGAGCCCGATCGCCGATGTCCCACCGAGGACGAGCAGGGACTGCGGGGCACCGAAGGCGTCCTTCACGAAAACACTCCTAGCGGGGGGCGGCGGGGGAGGAGGGAGCGGGCAGTGCGTGGACTCAGAGGCCGAGGCGGCGGGAAAGGTCCGAACGGAACGCCCCGTCCGGGTCGAGTTCGGCGCGCAGCGCCCGGAATTCGGGCAGCCGCGGATACATCGCGGCCAGCGTCTCGGGCCGCAGCCGGGAATCCTTCGCCAGGTAGACGCGGCCACCGGCCGTCGCGACCTCCTCGTCCAGCTCGTCGAGGAAGCGGGCCAGGTCCGGCAGCGTGGCGGGCAGGTCGAGGGCGAGCGTCCAGCCGGGCATCGGGAACGACAGCCAGCCCGGATCGCCGTTTCCGAACCGTTTGAGCACGGCCAGGAACGACGGGCAGCGCCGTCGCGAGATCCGGCGCACGATCCGGCGCAGCGCCTCCTCCTGCCCGAATCCGACGACGAACTGGTACGGCACGAAGCCGCCGCGGCCGTACACCCGGTTCCAGTGCGGCACGCCGTCCAGCGGGTGGAAGTACGTGGACAGCTTCTGGAGTTCGCCGATGCGGTACGTGGGGGCCCTGCGATACCAGAGCTCGTTGAACAGGGCGACAGAGGTGCGGCCGAGCAGTCCGTGCGGTACGAACGCGGGCGCGACGGGCAGCTGTCCCGGGCGGAACGCGAGCGGTGTGCGCCGGGCGCGCGCCGGGAGCACATGCAGGGGCGCGTGCTCCCCTCGGGTGAGTACGGAACGCCCGGTCGCCCTGCCCCGGGCGAGGAGGTCGATCCAGGCGGCCGAGTAGTGGTAGCGGTGGTCGGAGGCGGTGAGCCGGGCCATCAAGTCGTCCAGATCGACAGCCCGTTCGGTGGTGACCGACATCATCGACGTCGCGACGGGCTGGAACCGGAGCGTGGCCGAGAGGATCACCCCGGTCAGTCCCATGCCGCCCGCGGTCGCGTCGAAGAGAGCGGTGCCGGGCCGGACCGTACGGATGCCGCCGTCGGCGGTCAGCAGCTCCATGTCCTGTACGTGGCGGGAGAAGGAGCCGGAGACGTGATGGTTCCTGCCGTGGATGTCGGCGCCGATCGCTCCGCCCACGGTGACGTAACGGGTCCCGGGAGTCACCGGCACGAACCAGCCGAGCGGCAGCAGTACCTCCATCAGCCGGTGCAGGCTCACGCCCGCGTCGCACACCACCAGACCGGTGGCGGCGTCGATGGTGCGGATCCGGTTCAGCGCGGTCATGTCGAGGACGGAGCCGCCCGCGTTCTGTGCCGCGTCGCCGTAGGCCCGGCCCAGACCGCGCGCGATGGAACCACGGGGTCCGCAGCCGCGCACCGCGACCGCCGCCTCCTCGTACGTACGGGGACGGAACCGCAGGGCGGTCGTCGGGGCGGTACGGCCCCAGCCGGTCAGGGAGACGGTGTCGACAGACATGGTGGTGACCGTATCGCCCGAGAAAACACCTTTGAGGGATTTGTTACACAGCTCACCGAAATGGGCGATTGAAGGAGTTTGGCTCATCAATGACGCGCAACTTCCTTTGCTGACCAGAAGAGTTAGCTTCGGGAAGACCCGGAAGGGGGGGCCGGGTGCGCGATGCGAGGCTCTTCGCCGACCGATGGGTACTCGCCCCGCTGTGCGTACGGGCCGGCGGTCGCCGACCTGTGACGGTCCCGCCTGCCGGGTTCCGCCTCGGCCGTACCGGGTGTTGGTCGCCGTCGACGCCCGCGGCTCTGTGGTGCAGTTGGTCCGTCCGGCCGTGTCGCCCACGGGCCCGGCCCGACACCACCCGGCGCCCGCGTGCCCGGGCCCGTACACCGGTTTTCCGCGCCCAGGAGGGTACGCGCACGTCATGGACTGGCTGAAGAATCTTCCCGTCATCGGGCCACTCGTCGCCCGGCTGATGATGACGCACGCCTGGCGCTCGTACGAACGGCTGGACATGGTCCACTGGACCAGGCTCGCCGCCGCGATCACCTTCATCAGCTTCCTGGCGCTCTTCCCGCTGATCGCGGTCGGCGCGGCGATCGGCGCCGCGCTGCTCTCCGACGAGCAGCTGCACAAGATCGAGAAGTCGATCGCCGACCAGGTGCCGGGCATCTCCGACCAGCTGGGCATCAGCAATCTGGTGGCCAATGCGGGCACGGTCGGGCTGGTCGCCGGTGCACTGCTGCTCTTCACCGGCATCGGCTGGATCGGTGCGATGCGGGGCTGTCTGCGCGCGGTCTGGGAGAAGGACGATGTGGACGAGGGCAATCCGGTCGTCCGCAAGCTCAAGGACGCCGGACTGCTGATCGGCCTCGGCGGAGCCGCGCTCGTCACCCTTGCCACGTCCACGGCGGGTTCCACCGCGGTCGGCTGGACCGCCGGCTTCCTGGGCATCCCCAACCGTGGCGCGGGCGGAGTGCTGCTGCAGACCGTGGCCCTGCTCGTGGCGGCTGTCGCCGATTTCCTGCTGCTGCTCTATCTGCTGACACTGCTGCCGGGCGTGAAGCCGCCGCGGCGCAGGCTGCTGACAGCGGCGGTGATCGGCGCGATCGGCTTCGAACTCCTCAAGCTGCTGCTCGGCAGCTATATGAAGAGTGTCGCGTCGAAGAGCATGTACGGCGCCTTCGGTGTGCCGGTCGCTCTCCTGCTGTGGATCAACTTCACGGCGAGGCTGCTGCTGTTCTGCGCCGCCTGGACGGCGACGCCGAGCAGCAAGGGCATCGGGGCGGGCGGCGCGGACGTCAGCGGCGAGGGAGGCGGCGCACCAGGTCCGGCAGCGGCCAGCGCCGGTTGACCAGGAATACGCCGCCGGCCAGCAGCACCAGCACCCCGCCGACGATCCCCAGTGCGATCCCGACCCCGCTGGAGCCCTGGGTGGCCGCCGCCGCGGTGGCGGCCGGACCGTGCTTGCCCGCACTCTTGCTTCCCGAGCCGGAGGTGCCCGAGGCGCTGTTGCCGTTGGCCGATTCCGTGCCCTTCCCGGTGCCCGTCTGTGCAGACTTCGGGGGGACCAGTTCGCCGACCGGGGTCACCTTGCCGGCCGCGTCGAAGCCCCAGTCGAGCAGGCTCGCGGCCTCCTTGTAGACGGCGTGGGGCTCCTTCGACGACGGGTTCATGACGGTGACGAGCAGCACCTTGCCGTTGCGCTCGGCGACGCCCGTGAAGGTGTTGCCCGCATGCGTGGTGTAGCCGTTCTTGACGCCTGCGATGCCCTTGTACGGTTCGACGCCTGCGCCGGTGAGCAGCCGGTTGGTGTTCTGGATCTCGAAGGTCCCGCGCTTCTTCCCCTTCTTCTTCTCCCCGGGGAAGTCGGCCGTGGCCGTCGAGCAGTACTCGCGGAAGTCCTCCTTCTGCAGCCCGCTGCGGGCGAACAGGGTGAGGTCGTACGCGCTGGAGACCTGTTCGGGTGCGTCGTATCCGTCGGGAGACACCACGTTCGTGTCGAGGGCCTGCAGCTCCTCGGCGCGTGCCTGCATGGCGGCGACGGTCCGGGGCACACCTCCGTACATCGCGGACAGCACATGTACCGCGTCGTTGCCGGAGCGCAGGAAGACGCCGAGCCACAGGTCGTGGACCGTGTAGGTCAGATGTTCCTTGACGCCGACCAGGCTGCTGCCCTCGCCGACACCGGCGAGGTCCTCGTTCGTCACCTTGTGCCGCAGGGTCTTCGGCTGCAGTTCGGGCGAGTCCATGACCGTGTCGGCGAACAGCATCTTCAGGGTGGACGCGGGGGGCAGCCGCCAGTGAGAGTTGTGCGAGGCGAGCACCTCACCGCTCTCCGCGTCCGCGACGATCCAGGACCGCCCGGTGAGGTCCTTCGGCAGCACCGGGGCGCCGGAACCCAGTTCGACCTGGGTGCCGACCCGGCCGAGCCGCGCGCCGCCGACCTTCGACATCGGGGCGGTCGGCTTCGGGTCGTCGGTGGTGTCCTTGTCGACCGCTGACGCGGGACTGATGACGAAAGTGGACAACAGGGCGGCGGAGATGACCGTCAGCGCGGTCTTTTTCAGAGCGGGCACGGTCGGAAACGTACAGGCTGATGATGTGACGAGTGTTGCGGACCTGCTCACCGGCCGTCCGCGACGCTGGGACAGTCCACCCCGGGCGCTCCGGCCGGAGCGCGGTGGCGATACTGGATCCATGAAGCTCAGCCGCCCCGTTTCCTGGTTCCTGCTCGCCTTCGGGGTGTGGAGCTGGGTCATTTGGGTCACTTTCGCCAAGAATCTATGGAAAGACGGCAGTGGACTTGCCTTCGACGACGCGGGTGACCCGACTGCGTACTTCTGGGTCCATCTGCTGCTCGCCATCACGTCCTTTCTCCTGGGGACGGCGGTCGGTCTGATCGGGTTCCGCGGACTCAGGGCGCTGCACCGCGAACGTTCATAACCGGCCGCGCGGCGACCGGACATAGGTGTACGAAGCGTCGGCGCACAAGGCGCAGGCGTACCGAGAGCCGCACATGGGTGGGGGAGTGACGTGGCAGTGGTCTTCGTTCTGGTGGCGCTGGCGGTCCTCGCGCTGCTCGTCGGTGTGCACCGCTATGTGTGGCGCCGCTTCGTCGCCGACACGACGGCCCCGGGCGGCACGCTGCGCCGGGTGGGCACGGCGGCGGTCTGGCTGTTGCCGCTGCTGAGCGTCGGCGCCCTCGTCTCGGGACGGACGGGCGCCCCGTTCTGGCTGCAGCAGGTGCTGGCCTGGCCGGGCTATCTGTGGCTGGCGGCGCTGCTGTACCTGACGCTGGCTCTGCTGGTGGGCGAGGCGGTACGGCCTGTTCTGCGGCGAGTCCTCGCGCGCCGGGCGGGCGGCGGTACGGCTACCGAGAACGATTCGGCCGAATCCCTTTCATCTCAGGTCGAAGCACCCGCGGCAGGGAACTCTCCGGCCCGTACGGCCGTGGGCGGAGCCGCCGCCACCCTCGTCGCCGACGCCCCCGTCACCGCCCCCGCCGACCCAACCCGCCGTCTGTTCGTCGCGCGCGCTGTCGGGGGCGCGGCCGCCGTCGCCGGGCTCGGCACCGTCGGCTACGGCACCTACGGCGTGCTGCGCGGCCCGCGCGTCAAGCAGGTCACCGTCCCGCTCGCCAAACTGCCCCGCGGCGCGCACGGCTTCCGGATCGCTGTCGTCAGCGACATCCATCTCGGCCCGATCCTGGGCCGCGCTCACACCCAGCGGATCGTCGACACGATCAACCGGACCCAGCCCGATCTGATCGCCGTCGTCGGGGACCTCGTCGACGGCTCCGTCGCCGACCTGGGGCCGGCCGCCGAGCCGCTCGCCCAGCTGGAGGCCCGCCATGGCGCGTTCTTCGTCACCGGCAACCATGAGTATTTCTCCGGTGCGGCCCAATGGGTCCATCACGTAAGGGAATTGGGCCTGCGCCCACTGGAGAACGCCCGAGTCGAGATCGGCGGTTTCGATCTCGCCGGGGTCAATGACGTCGCCGGTGAGAGCGAGGGGCAGGGCCCGGATTTCGAGCGCGCCCTGGGCGACCGGGACCGGACCCGCGCCTCCGTCCTCCTCGCCCATCAGCCGGTCGTCATCGACGACGCGGTCTCGTACGGCGTGGATCTCCAGCTTTCGGGCCACACCCACGGCGGCCAGCTCTGGCCGGGCAACTACGTCGCCGAACTCGCCAACCCCACGGTCGCCGGCCTGGAGCGCTACGGCGATACCCAGTTGTACGTCTCTCGGGGCGCGGGTGCCTGGGGTCCGCCCGTGCGGGTCGGCGCCCCCTCCGACATCACCGTCGTCCACCTGGCGTCCCGTCAGGCGTAACGGCACAAAAGGGACGACTCAACTGCACGGTGTCTCCACAGTTTTCAGCCGTTCGGCCCAGCTGAGGTTTCAACTGTCGAACAAAAGGCTATGAGATACGGATTTCCTCTTCCAGATGTGAAAATCGTGTGATTGGCTGACCGTGAGCACGGTGATGTGCGTTTCTGAGCGCATCTGCCCAGGTGGGGCTGTTAAGGGAGAGCACGGCAATGCGGTCGATCCGGCTACGGATTCTCGCGATTCTCGCGGTTTTGGTCATCGCAGGCGTCGTCGCCTGGCAGTTGCTTCCCTCGAACGAGGTGAAGAGCGATCCGATCATGGTCGGGACGACGGACGAGGTGACGTCCCTCGATCCGGCCGGTGCGTACGACGCCGGTTCCTGGGCGATGTACAGCAACCTCTATCAGTCCCTCATGACGTTCAAGTCCGGGGCGATCGTCCCGGAGCCGGACGCCGCCGAGAGCTGTGGGTTCATCGGCCAGAAGCTCCAGACGTACCAGTGCAAACTGCGCGACGACCTGACCTTCGCCAGCGGCCGGAAGATGACCGCCGCCGATGTCGAGTACTCCATCGAGCGCATGATCAAGATCAAGACGGACGTCGGTCCGTCGGTCCTGTTCCCCAGCCTCAAGAACGTGGTGTCCGAAGGCCGCACGATCACCTTCAACCTCTCCTCGCGTGACGCGACCTTCCCGCAGAAGCTCGCCACCGGAGCCGGTTCGATCGTCGACCGCGAGGAGTATCCGGCGGACAAGCTCCGCACCGGAACCACGGTCGACGGCTCGGGGCCGTACGTCCTGAAGTCGTACGAACCGGGCGTCGAGGCGCAGCTGGTCCCGAACACCCGGTACAAGGGCGCGCTGAAGAAGACCGGCGTCCCCGTCACCGTCCGCTACTACAAGCAGTCGGATGAGCTCCTGGCGGCCTGGAAATCAGGACAGGTCGATGTGACGCACCGGCAGCTGCCGCCGTCCACGCTCGCCGAGCTGAACCCCGGCGACCCCGACATGCGCATCACCGAGGCGGACAGCGCCGAGATCCGCAACCTGGTCTTCAACGTGCGCGCCGGGTCCCCCCTCGCCGACAAGAAGGTCCGGCAGGCCATCGCGTCCATCATCGACCGCGGGCCGCTGGTGACGGATGTCTACAAGAGCACCGTCGAACCGCTCTACTCGCTGATCCCGCAGGGCTACATCGGGCACAGCACGCCGTTCTTCGACGCCTACCCGACGCCCGACCCGGAGCGCGCCAAGCGGCTGATGCAGGAGGCGGGCGTGCAGACCCCGCTGCACATCACCTTCGCCTACCGCGCCGACGACGCGTACACGAAGGAGACCGCCGAGCTCCGCCGCCAGCTGGAGGCGAACGGGCTGTTCAAGGTCTCGGTCAAGGCTGTGGACTGGCAGGACTTCCAGAAGGGTTACGCGGCCGGCAAGTACGACGCGTACACCGTCGGATGGCTGCCCGACTACCCGGACCCCGACACCTTCAGCCAGCCGCTCGTCGGCCGCGACAGCAGCCTTCACAACGGCTACACCAGCAAGAAGATGGACGACCTGATCTCGGCCACGCTGCAGTACAGCGACCGCAGCCGTACCTCGCAGGACTTCAAGGAGCTCCAGGCGCTGGTGGGTGAGGACGTGCCGCTCGTGCCGCTGTGGCAGAAGAAGGACTACGTCGTCAGCAAGACCGATGTCGCCGGTTCGCAGTACCTGTCGGACGGCACGGGCATCTGGCGACTGTGGGAACTCAACTGGATCTAGTGCCCCTCACGGCACTGGTGCCGGGAGCGGCGCTGGTTCTTTCGTCTGGATCAGGCTGGATCACTGGGGTGCGCCGAACCCGGCGAGCACGGCACGTTCCGGACGGGAGGCCCTAGGGCCGGGGCCACGATCCGCCCACCCCTGGTCCCAGGAAACCGCAAAGGGCCGGGGCCGGCCGGAGACTGCCGCACACCGTGTGCGAGGTCTCCGGTCGGCCCCGGCCTTTTACGCCTTCTCGCGGCCCGGCTGCGCGGTGGTCGGCTGTTTCACCGACCCGGGCAGGAAGTCCGCCAGCACGTCGTGGATCTGCCGTACGAGCGGTCGCAGCACCCGGAACCGGGAGAGCGCGATCGCCCGAGCACCGATCGGTGCGGTGCGCTCGACGAGGCGGCGGCTGCGCTCGGCGCCCTCCGTCCGGTCGTACACCCAGAACAGCACCAGACCCATCTGTATCAGCCACATCAACTGCGGCAGCACGTCGGTCATGTCGGGGTCGGTCCTGGTGCTGGAGCCGCGCAGGCACCGCTCATGAATGGAGATCGCCGCCTCCCGGGCCGCGACCGACTCCTCGGAGAACGGGGAGAGCGGGCTTTCCGGATCGGCGGCGTTCTTGAAGAACTGGGTGGCGAAGCGGCGGTACGGCTCGGCCACGTCGAGCCAGCTGAGCAGTACCCCGCGAATGCGCACGGCCAGGTCCTTGTCGCCTTCCAGGACCGGCTTCACCGCCGCCTCGTGCTCCGCGGCGAGCCGGTCGTAGAAGCTCTGGACGAGAGCGTCCTTTCCCGTGAAGTAGTAGTAGGCGTTGCCGACGGAGACCCCGGCCTCCTGCGCGATGGCCCGCATCGTCGTCTTGTCGTAGCCGCGTTCCTCGAAGAGCCGGAGCGCCGTTTCGAGAATGAGTGTGCGGGTCTGCTCGCTCTTGGGAGCCTTGGCTTCCTTCGCGTCCTTCGCTTCCTTCACCACAGCCCCGAGGGTAGCCGTCCGTCCTGATCCTCCGCGCCGGGGACCTGGCACGCTCCGTCCCCGGGGCCGCAGGGCGCCGCGGTCAGCGACCGGTACTTCGCGGCGGCGAGCACGGACGCCCGGGCGAACGGCAGCCCCGCGGGGGTGGCCAGCCAGTGCGCCCTGGGCCGGTGTTCGGCCAGCGCCCAGAGGCAGACGATCCAGGCGGAGGTCCCCCGGTAGATCTGCCCCCGGTCGCCGATCACGGTGATCTCGGAGAGCGTCCCGGAGTGGTCGAGCGCGGGGAAGCGGCGGCGTGCCTCCTCGGAGGCCGCCGGGACGAGATCGAGCGGGACGAGCTGACGCTGCTTCATCAGCCAGTGGCGCAGATGGACGCAGAGCGGGCACCGCGCGTCGTAGAGCACGGTGAGCCCCTCGACGGGCGTCCGCCCCCGGTCGGCCGCACCCGCCACCGGCCCGGTCACCGGCCTGTGGCGGGTGCGGCCCACGGGCCCTGGCCGGCGGGGCCCGTCCAGCCCTGCGGCGGTACCGGCGGGGTCTGCTCACGCTCCATCAGCCCGCGGCGGCGGATCTTGTTGAGCACGTAGACGTTCCCGAGGTGCATCACTCCGAGGACGAGCAGGACGACGCCGACCTTCACCGAGAGCGCCTCGAAGAGCCCACGGGTGTCGGCGACCCCGTCTGCGTTCTTCAGGTAGAGGGCGACGAATCCGAGGTTGACCAGGTAGAAGCCGACCACCAGCAGGTGGTTGACGGCATCGGCGAGCTTCTCGTTCCCGTGCAGGACGTCGGCGAGGAAGACCTTTCCGTTACGGCTCAGCGTGCGGGCGACCCACACTGTGAGCCCCACGCTGATCAGCAGGTAGACGACGTACGCCACAACAGTGAGGTCCATGCCCCACCCTCCCTTGAACGCGTTCAAAAGCCGTTGTCGTGGACTCTAGACCTGAATTTGAACATGTTCAAGCGGGTACTCGGGGGTGCTTCTCCCCGGCTGCCCCGGTCTGGGGCGCAGGCGCCCTGAACCGCCGTACGCCCGGTACCGCAGCCGTCGCCAGACAGGCCGCACCGACCATCGCGGCGGTGACGGCGAGCGGGACTTCGGGGCCCCAGGCCGTGGCCGCGACCGGCGCCAGGGCGTAGCCCAGGGGCATCGCGCCGAGGGAGAGCAGCCAGTCGTACGAGGTCACGCGGGCCAGTGCGTGGGCGGGTACCGCGGACTGGACCGAGGTGTCCCAGACCGGGCCGAGGAAGCCGAGTCCCGCAAGCGCGATGCCGTACCCGGCGATGGTCAGCGGGGCGGGGGCGCCGGCCGCGAGGAGGCCGAGGGGGAGTGCGTACGTGGCGAGGCCCAGGTTGGCGGCCAGGACCGGGCGGCGCGGTCGGGCGCGCCCGGCCAGCAGCGAGCCGAGGAGGAGGCCGACCGCGCCGGTCTGGAGCAGGGCGATCCAGGCGCCCTCGCCGCCCATGCCCTCGACGGCCAGCGCCGGCCCCAGGGTCATCAGGACGGCCGCCGCGCCGTTCCATGTGGAGTGGGCGATCAGGCTCGTCCAGTACCAGTCGCGGCCGCGGACCTCGCCCCAGCCCTCCTTGAGGTCCGCGAGCACCGAGCGGTGCGGTATCGGTACGTGCCGGACCTTGATGGTGGACAGGAGCGCGGCGCTCACCGCGAAGCTCGCGCCGTCCAGCACGAATGCCCAGCCGGGGCCCGCGGTGAGGATCAGCGTTCCGGCGACGGCCGGGCCGCCGAGCCGGGTCGCGCTGGTGGCGACCGCCATCAGGGAGTTGGCGCGCAGCAGGCCCGGAGCTTCCACCGCGCCGCGGATCAGTGGCGACATGGTCGGCATGGCGAAGGCGCCGGCCGCGCCGCCGATCACCTCGGCGACCGCGATCTGCCAGAGCCGCGGTTCACCGCCGAGCAGTTCCACGCCGACGAAGAGCTGGGTGGCGCACCGTACGAGATCGGTGGTGAGCGCCACCGTGCGGGCGTTGAAGCGGTCGCCCACGACGCCGCCGAGGGGCAGCAGGAGCAGCTTGGGCACCATCGCGCACGCCAGCACCAGGGCGAGGGCGGTGGTCGAGCCGGTGGCCAGGTAGACGGCGAGGGAGAGGGCGGCGGGGATGGCGGCGTCGCCGAGGAGGGAGAGGGTGCGTCCGATGAAGAGCAGGCGGAAGGCGCGCGTGCGCAAGGGATGCGGCATGCGAGGAAATCTATTTCGGCACCGAATTATTCGTCAACGAAATATCTGGCGCCGAAGCACGTATGCGCGCCGGGCGTACCCTTTCCTCATGGAGTCACGCGACTGGACCGACGGACATGTCGAGCGGTGGAAGCCCGTGCTTCCCGACCTCGATCCCGATGTCGAGGGCGCGGTGACGCGCATGAAGAAGCTCTCCGTCCACCTGCGGCGGGTGCGCGAACAGTCCCTGGTCGACTTCGACCTGGACCGCCAGGAGTTCGAGACGCTCCACAAGCTCGCCGGACGCGGCGGGAAGGCGGCCCCCTCCGAACTCGCCGCCGACCTCGATCTCGCCCCCGCCTCCGTCACCGGCAGGCTGGACGCGCTCGAGCGACGCGGCTTCATTCGCCGTACACCCTCCACCACGGACCGGCGACGGGTCGACGTGGAACTCACCGAGGAGGGCCGCTCGACCTGGCTCGGCGCGATGGACTTCCTCGGTCATGAGGAGGACCGGCTCCTGGGCGTACTCGACAAGGACGAACAGATCCTGCTCAACGACATGCTGCGCCGCATCATGGTCGTCGCGGAGGACCGCGGCGGAGCCGACTGGGACTAAGAGGAGCTCACAAAATGGGCGCCCGGCTCGCGACGCCTGGCACGCACGCTCGCTGCGTTGCCGAAATGCCCCAGTAGCTCCGCCACGAGGACCTTCCAGCGCCTTGCGATCGCACGCACCAGACGCCGCGAGCTGATCGGACTCCCATTTTGTGAGCTCCTCTAAGAGGAGCTCACGGCCTGATCCACTCTCTGTCGTGCACCAGGCCGCAGGAGCCGTTGGGGCCGTCCGGAGCCCGCCCGTCCGGCAGCGCGATCTTTTGGCCGCGGGACCGGGCGGACTCCGCGAGATCGCGGGCCGGTTCGGCTTACTCGTCGAGCCGGTGGCGTTCCATGGAGGCCACGGTGACGGTGTGGTGGAAGCGGGTCATGACGCCACCCTGCCCCGCAGGGAAGGGCGTTGCCGGTGTCCGGGCACCGCCCCCCGTCCGCCCGTTCGTCAAAGGTGCGTCAGATGCTCATGGAGCGCGCGGTGTTGACCTGCGCCATCACCATCTGGAACGTCTCCGGGCCGGTCGCCTGGATCATCGTCGAGTGGTGGCGGCCGCCGCTGGTCACCGAGACCTGGATGAACCCGGTCGTCCTCTTCTCCTTCATCAGGAGGAAGAGCAGGCCGATCAGGCAGAGCAGGGCGAAGATGATCGCCAGCACGATCGCGACCGTCGGGATCTTCTCCTCGGTGCGCGACATGTCGGTCGCCGTCCACACAGCGCCCTTGAGCGGCAGCGTGCCGGACGGCGTCACGATCGAATCGTTCATGACGGTGATGTCCCCGAGCGACAGCAACGGCGCCCCGCCGCCGGGCCCCGGGCCCTGCTGCGGCGGGAACCCGTAACCGGGCGGGGCAGGCTGAGCCGGCGGATTCACGGCCGGATAGCCGTAGGCCGGGCCCGGCTGGGCCGCGGCGTCGGGCAACTGCTGCGGGTAGCCGTATCCCTGACCATCCGCGACGGTGGGCGGATTGCCCGGCTGCTGGGGCGGTCCCCACTTGTATGAGTCGTCCGCGTACGGATTCGGATCGCTCAACGTTCCCCGCTCTCGATCAAGCCTGTGCGCCCCGCGCCTTGCTGCCCCGGGCGGTGAACCGGACTCCGGCTCCGCACGACCGTACCGAACAGACCTGCGCAGCGCAGCAGGAGGCCCCGCCTCCCGCAGCATTGCTACGGAAAACGGGGCCTCCTGTGCAACTGGCGTACCGGAAGGGTCAGAAGCGACGCGTGATCAGCGCGCGCTTCACTTCCTGGATCGCCTTGGTGACCTCGATGCCACGCGGGCACGCGTCCGTGCAGTTGAAGGTGGTGCGGCAACGCCACACACCGTCACGGTCGTTGAGGATCTCCAGGCGCTGCTCGCCGCCCTCGTCACGCGAGTCGAAGATGAAGCGGTGCGCGTTGACGATCGCCGCCGGGCCGAAGTACTGGCCGTCGTTCCAGAACACCGGGCACGACGAGGTGCACGCGGCGCACAGGATGCACTTGGTGGTGTCGTCGAACCGCTCGCGGTCCTCGGCGGACTGCAGACGCTCACGCGTCGGCTCGTTCCCCTTGGTGATGAGGAACGGCATGACGTCGCGGTACGCCTGGAAGAACGGGTCCATGTCGACCACGAGGTCCTTGAGGACCGTGAGGCCCTTTATGGCCTCGACCGTGATCGGCTTCTCCGGGTTGATGTCCTTGATCAGCGTCTTGCAGGCGAGCCTGTTCTTGCCGTTGATCCGCATCGCGTCGGAGCCGCAGATGCCGTGGGCGCAGGAACGGCGGAACGTCAGCGTGCCGTCGGTGTCCCACTTGATCTTGTGAAGGGCGTCGAGGACGCGCTCCTTCGGGTCGATCTCGATCTGGAAGTCCTGCCACTGGGCCTCGTCGGAGACCTCGGGGTTGAAGCGGCGGATCCGGAAGGTGACCGTGATGTACGGGGAGGCGGCGGACTCCGCCTCCACCTTGTCCATAGTCGGGGTAGCCATCAGTACTTACGCTCCATCGGCTGGTAGCGGGTCTGGACGACCGGCTTGTAGTCGAGCCGGATCGACTCGGTGCCGTCGTCGGCGACCTCGCGGTACGCCATGGTGTGGCGCATGAAGTTGACGTCGTCGCGGTTCGGGTAGTCCTCGCGGTAGTGACCGCCGCGGGACTCCTTACGGGCCAGCGCGGAGGTCGCCATGACCTCGGCCAGGTCGAGCAGGTTGCCCAGCTCGATGGCCTCCAGGAGGTCCGTGTTGAACCGCTTGCCCTTGTCCTGAATGGACACGTTCAGGTAGCGCTTGCGCAGCTCGGCGATCTTGTCGACGGCCGTCTTGATGGTCTGCTCGGTACGGAACACCATCACATTGGCGTCCATGCACTCCTGCAGCTCCAGACGGAGCGTCGCGACACGCTCGGTGCCCGTCGAGTTGCGCAGCCGCTCGACCTGGTCGATGACCAGCTGTGCCGGGTTCTCGGGAAGCGCGACGTAGTCGTTCTTCGCCGAGTACTCGGCGGCGGCGATGCCCGACCGGCGTCCGAAGACGTTGATGTCGAGCAGCGAGTTGGTGCCCAGACGGTTGGCGCCGTGCACGGAGACACACGCGACCTCGCCGGCGGCGTACAGGCCCGGGACGACGGTGGTGTTGTCGGCCAGCACCTCGCCCTCGACGTTGGTCGGGATGCCGCCCATGGCGTAGTGCGCGGTCGGCTGGATCGGGATCGGGTCCGTGTAGGGCTCGATGCCGAGGTACGTGCGCGCGAACTCGGTGATGTCCGGGAGCTTCGCGTCCAGCTGCTCCGGCGGCAGGTGCGTGAGGTCGAGGTAGACGTGGTCGCCCTCGGGACCGCAGCCGCGGCCCTCACGGATCTCCGTGTAGATGGAGCGGGACACGACGTCACGGGACGCGAGGTCCTTCATGACGGGCGCGTACTTCTCCATGAAGCGCTCGCCGTCCTTGTTGCGGAGGATGCCGCCCTCACCACGGGCGCCCTCCGTCAGCAGGATGCCCATGCGCCAGATGCCCGTCGGGTGGAACTGGAAGAACTCCATGTCCTCCAGCGGCAGCCCGCGGCGGTACGCGGCGGCCTGGCCGTCACCGGTCAGGGTGTGGGCGTTCGACGTCACCTTGAAGAACTTGCCGGTGCCGCCGGAGGCGAAGATGATCGCCTTCGCCTGGAAGACGTGGATCTCGCCGGTCGCCAGCTCGTACGCGACGACGCCCGCGGACTTCTTGACCCCGTCGACCTCCTGCAGCAGCAGGTCCAGGACGTAGAACTCGTTGAAGAACTCCACACCCTCCTTGACGCAGTTCTGGTACAGCGTCTGGAGGATCATGTGGCCGGTGCGGTCCGAGGCGTAGCAGGACCGGCGGACCGGGGCCTCGCCGTGGTTACGGCTGTGGCCGCCGAAGCGACGCTGGTCGATCTTGCCCTCGGGCGTGCGGTTGAACGGCAGGCCCATCTTCTCCAGGTCGAGAACGGAGTCGATGGCCTCCTTCGCCAGGATCTCGGCGGCGTCCTGGTCGACCAGGTAGTCGCCGCCCTTGATCGTGTCGAAGGTGTGCCACTCCCAGTTGTCCTCCTCCACGTTGGCGAGCGCGGCGGCCATGCCGCCCTGCGCGGCGCCCGTGTGGGAGCGGGTCGGGTACAGCTTCGTGAGCACGGCGGTACGGCTGCGCTTCGTCGACTCGATGGCCGCGCGCATGCCGGCGCCGCCTGCGCCGACGATGACGGTGTCGTACTTGTGGATCTGCATGATTTCCTCTGGTCCCTCTGGCCCGGCGCCTAGCGGATGTTCGGGTCGAAGGTGAAGATCACCAGCGTGCCCAGCAGGACGGTGAACACCGTGGCGGTGTACAGCAGCATCTTCAGCCAGAAGCGGGTGTTGTCCCGTTCGGCGTAGTCGTTGATGACCGTACGGAGGCCGTTGGCGCCGTGCAGCATGGCCAGCCACAGCATCGTCAGGTCCCAGACCTGCCAGAACGGCGAGGCCCAGCGGCCCGCCACGAAGGCGAAGCCGATCTTGGAGACACCGCCGTCCAGCACGAGCTGGATCAGCAGGTGGCCGATGACCAGGACGACGAGCACGATGCCCGACAGGCGCATGAAGAGCCAGGCGTACATCTCGAAGTTGGTGCGCGAACCCTTGGGGGTCTTGCCCGTCCGCTTGCGCGGGGGCTCGATGACCGGGGCGGGGTGGTCGACGTCGTAGAGGCTGACGCCTTCGACGGCGCCGATCGCGGAGGACTCGGTGGACATTGGCCTCAGCTCCCGAAGACTGCGCGTACGGCGTGGCCGAGGACGGGGTACAGGGCCCCGACCATCAGCACGATCCAGATGCCCATGGCGGACCAGAGCATCTGCTTCTGGTAGCGCGGGCCCTTGGCCCAGAAGTCCACGGCGACGATACGGAGACCGTTCAGCGCGTGGAAGAGAATGGCGGCCACCAGGCCGTATTCGAGGAGCGCGACAGGCCAGGTCTTGTACGTGGCCACGACGTTGTCGTAGGCCTCGGGGGAGACGCGGACGAGAGCGGTGTCCAGGACGTGTACGAACAGGAAGAAGAAGATGAGGACACCGGTGACTCGATGAGCCACCCACGACCACATGCCTTCCCGGCCGCGGTACAGCGTTCCAGCCGGCACGGAAGAACCCTCCGGGAGCGGGGATTGGGGTCGGCCGGCTTGACTGTCGGTCTGACCCGGCCGGGTACGGTCCACCGGCCCCGGCCATCGTAGCGACGGTTTGTCGGTTCGCTCGCGCCGGGGCCTCTGGTGTGATCAAAGTGGCAATGAAACAGGCACGGACGGGCTAGAACCTTTCGTTCGGATCATGCCGGCCCGGCGCCCGTCACCAGCTCGATGATGCGGCCCCGCGCGAGCCGGCGCATCTCGTCCGCCGTGACCGCCCGCTCCTCGTCGGGGTCGTGGCCCAGCCTGGCCCGGATGCCGGCCAGCACCTGGTCCGGGTGCTCGGCGGGGTGGAAGGCGTCGAGGCAGATCACGAAGACATGGCCGAAGCGGCTCTCGTACGCGGCGTGCGCGGCGCTCAGCGCGAGATGCGCGGCGTGCGGTGCGGCGTGGTGCAGTCCCGGGGAGACCTCGGCGGCGAGCGCCTCGGCGAGATCCGCGGGCGCCATGTCGTACCCCGCCTCGTCCGCGGCGGCGAGGAGGGCGTCCAGATCGGGGTACGGGCGGTGAGCGGCCAGCCGCAGCGCCCAGCGGGGACTGCCGCAGCAGCCGAGCAGGGCGGCTTCGGCGTCGGCGGTGGGTGCGGTGTTGAACCGGTCGAGGCCGAGGGGGCGGGCACCGAGGCAAGCCGGGGCCGGGCCGCGGTTCTGGGCGGGGAGCGTGGGCGGGCCGACCCGCCGCTGCGGTGGTTCCGGGAGGCCGGCGTGGGACTCGCTGGGCCTGGACAGCGTGGGACTCCTCGAAACATCGGCATCTCTGTGAGCCTGGTGCAGTGAGGGGGACCGGAGGCCAGGGAGATGCAGGGTGAAGGGAGAGACGAATGTGCCCAACGCTATCGGGGCCAGGCAAGGGCCATGCGACGGATGCGCGAATTTCACCCGGAAGGGAGAGTTTCGGCACTTCTGATGGGCGATTCTTCGAGGAGTATGCCCGGCTATCTCCTTACTTCTTCTTTTTTGACTGCCACAACCGGAGGTTTCTGACCGATGTCTCCCTCACGTGGAGCCCTCGCGGCCGGTGCGGCCCTCGTCGCGGCAGCCGCCGTGACGATCGCCGTCGTCGTCTGGCCGGAAGGTGCGGACACCGGACCCCCGGGGGAGGCGTCCATGGCCAGCGCCCCCTCGAACGCCTCCCTCACCCCCTCGCCGACCCGCAGATACCCGCTTTCCACGGCGCCCCGGACCATCCCCGCCGTGCGGGAGCACATCGCCGCCCGCGGCCCCGGCTGGCGGCCGGGCCCGACCAGCACCGTCGTGATCGCCAACGGCAGTGGTCCGCTCGCGGACGAGGCGCAGCTGCTCGCCAAGGAGCTGAAGATCCGTTACCGGGGCGCCGTCCCGGCCCGTGCGGGCGATGTCGAGCTGGCCCTCGGCGCCCCGGGTGACGGGGTCCCCGAGTCGTACACCCTCAAGACCCACGACCGGCGCGTCGTCATCACCGGCCCCGACCAGGCGGGTGTCTTCTACGGAACCCGCACGCTGAAGCAGTCGCTGCGCGCCGACGGCGTGATGCCCGAGGGCGAGGTGCGCGACCGTCCCGACCGGCCGCAGCGCGGACTCAACCTCGACATCGCGCGCAAGTACTACACCGTCGGCTGGATCGAGGACCGGCTGCGCGACATGGCCGACCTCAAGCTCAACCAGCTCGGCCTGCACTTCTCCGACGACCAGGCGTTCCGGATCCAGTCCGACACCCACCCCGAGGTGGTGTCGCCTCAGCACCTCACCAAGGCGGAGGTCCGTCAGATCCTCGCCCTCGCGGGCCGGCTGCACATCGACGTGGTCCCCGAGATCGACTCCCCGGGCCACCTGGGCGCCGTCCTGCGCGCCCATCCGGAGCTCCAGCTGCGCAACACGGCGGGCGTGCGCTCGATCGGATCGATCGACATCTCCGACCCGGGCGCGGCGAAACTCATCGACCAGCTGATCGGCGAGTTCGCCGAGCTCTTCGGCGGTGCGTACTGGCACCTGGGCGGGGACGAGTACCGCGCGCTGATGGTGAAGGACCCGGCCGCCTCGTACCCGCAGCTCCAGCGCGCCGCGCAGCAGAAGTACGGACCGGCGGCCGGGATCAAGGACCTCGCCACCGGTTGGCTCAACGACCGCGCGGCAGTGGTGCGCCCGCACGGGCAGCAGCCGAAGGCCTGGAACGACGGCTTCTTCCGCGGCGGAGTCGTCCAGGCCGACAAGAACATCGAGGTCGAGTACTGGACGGGCAAGGAGTACGGTGCCCGGCCGCCGGAGGAGTATCTGAGCGAGGGCCGGCGCCTGGTGAACCTCAACGACGAGTTCCTCTATTACGTGCTCGGCCAGCCCAATGCATTCGTCTACCCGACCGGGAAGCGGATTTACGAACAGTGGACCCCGCTCGTCCTGCGCGGCACGCAGCCGGTACCGGCCCGCTTCTCGAAGCAGATCCTGGGCGGTCGGTTCGCGGTCTGGGGCGACCTGCCGCAGGCGCAGACCCCGGCGCAGGTGGCGGCGGGGATCCGGATGCCGCTGCGGGCCACGGCCCAGAAGCTGTGGGATCCGAGGAGGCCGACGCTGAGCTGGGGTCAGTTCCAGGCGCTGGCCGCGACGATCGACAAGGCGGGCTGAGGGGGCGGCCGCACCGGATCTCGATGGACAGTCCGGTGGGCCGGGGCTACATTCCGCTTGCAGCGCGCTCCGGGGAGGGAGTCGCGCGTTCGTGCGGAAAGATTCGGAACCCTGGGGGCCGTTTCATGCTGTGCTCAACCTGCCGAGTCAGACCGCCGGTCACCGCGGACGGGCGCTGCATCCTGTGCGCCGGGCCGGACGGGGCGTCGGCGCCGATGCCTGCGGCCCCGCCCTTCGCGTCACCGCAGCAGCAGCTGCGCTCACCCGACGGGCTTGCGAAGGCCGTCGTCATCCTGCTCGTGGTCGCCGCCGTGTCCGACCTGCTGGCCGTGCTTGCGGGGCTGAACATCCGCAGCCTGCTCGGCGATGCGCTGAACAACGGCCTCGCCACGATCGACGACGCCGAGGCGGATCGCGCCGACAACCTGTACGCGGCCTCCGGGGTCCTTCAGCTCCTGGTGCTGCTGGCCACCGGCGTCGTCTTCATCCTCTGGTTCCGCCGGGTGCGGCTGAACGCCGAGGTGTTCGATGCGAGCATGCAGCAGATGAAGCCCGGGTGGGCGGTCGGCGCCTGGTTCGTCCCGTTCGCCAACCTGGTGCTGCCGCGTCGGATCGCGGGCGGCATCTGGACCGCGAGCGCCCAGACCAACACCGACGGCAGCTGGCGGACGGTCTCCGCGGCCCCGGTCAATCTGTGGTGGGGGGCGTGGGTCTGCTCGTCGCTCTTCTCCCGGTACGCATCCCAGCAGTACATGAAGGCCGAGGAGGTGCAGGAGATCATGGACGCGGCCGGCCGGATGCTGGCAGCGGATGCGTTCTCCATCGTGGCCGCGGTCCTCGCGATCCTCTTCGTACGCAAGCTGACCCGTATGCAGGGGGAGCGGGCGGCGCTGGGCGTATATCCGCTCAGCTGAGGACGAACCCGCCGAGGACTCGACGAGGGACGGACCTGCTGACAGGTGTGATTTCAGACTCCAGCAGTGACGATTTTGAGCCATTCGGCGCTGAAAGCGGTATGCGGCAGCGGGAAGCGCCGCGTCCCCGTGCGGACCCGTACGGGGACAGGCCGACGGGGAGAAGCCGATGAGCCTGCTGGAACTGATCGCTGCCGCCGACGAGCGGGGGCTGGTCGCGAGCGGGATCGCCTGCCTCGACCGATGCCTGCCCCAGCCCGCCGAGGGCGCCGACCCGGATCCGCTGCGTCCGCTCTGGGCCGGTTGCGCGGACGATGAGGCGTGGCCGGACCGCCTCGTGGAGGCGCGCCACGCGCTGGACGGTGCGAAGGAGGCGGAGGCGCGGACGCAGATACGGCAGCTGCTCGCCCACGCGCCCGCGGACCGGGCGGCTCCGGGGCTCCGGGAGTGGGCGGACGCGTGCTCGCTGCTGGCCCTGGAGGTCCACCTCGGACAGGACGCGTCGCCCGGTGCCGGAGTGGACCTGCTGAGGCGCTGCCGCGAGGGCGATCCGGAGGGGGCGGGACCGCTGGTGGCCGGGGAAGTACGCCGTCAGATCCGCATCCTGGAGATGCTTGCGGATTCCGGTACGGGGGCTGCGGGGCTGCGCCAGGTGCTGGACGTGTCGACGGAGGGGCAACGAGTGCTGCGCGCGGCGACGGCGCGGAGGGCGCGGGGGCGCGGACCGGGCGGGGCGTGACCGGGTCCGTCCGGTGACCGTTCTGTCCTCCGTCGCCGGGCGTTGAAGGTGCCCTCGATCGCCGGCCGGCCTGATCGCGAGCCCGCCCGGCGATCGAGGAACGGCAGGCCCGTCCGGTGTGCGACGGTTCACGACTGCCTGGACTGTGTGCGGCGAGCCTCGGATTCGCGAGGCGTCCACCCGTGCGCCCCACCCCGGACTGAGCGGGCGGCCCCGGGGGATTCCCCGGAAGAACGAGGACGACCGGGGCCGCCACCCCCCACAGGAGAGGCCCCGGTCGTCTTCCGCGGGGCCGCAGGACGACCCCGTACTTCTCTCAGCGTCGTGAGTGCGTTTTCTGTCACACCTCACTGTGTCCGGGAACGTTGCTGGTTGTACAAGTCATGGACGCGGCCCCTGCGAAGGACGTAGCGTGCTGGGGCGCGCAGGGTGGCGCGGTAGTGGTGACCAGCTGCGATTCAGGACAGCAGGGCGGGTTGAGGGAGTGCTGGGGGACGACGCGGAGCTGACCGCCGCGGTGCTCGCGGCACAGGACGGGGACGAGGACGCCTTCCGTTCTGTGTACCGCGCTGTGCAGCCGCGGCTGCTGGGCTACATACGAACGCTGGTGGGGGAGCCGGACGCCGAGGACGTGGCGTCCGAGTCCTGGCTGCAGATAGCACGCGACCTCCACCGGTTCAGCGGAGACGCCGACCGGTTCCGCGGCTGGGCGGCGCGGATTGCCCGCAACCGAGCTCTCGACCATGTGCGAATGCGCGGCAGGCGCCCCGCGATCGGCGGCGACGAGACCGAACTGTCGGAGAAACCGGCCGAGTCCGACACCGCCGGCGAGGCGATCGAGGCCTTGGCCACCGGCCGTACCATGTCCCTCATCGCCCAACTGCCGCAGGATCAGGCCGAGGCCGTCGTGCTGCGCGTGGTGGTCGGCCTGGATGCGAAGAGCGCGGCGCAGACGCTGGGCAAGCGGCCGGGGGCGGTACGCACCGCCGCACACCGCGGACTGAAAAAGCTGGCGGAGCTGCTCCGCGCGGACAGTGACGAGGACGGGGGCGAAGAGGACGCGTCGCGGGGAATTCCGCCGCACGGGAGCGCGGCAGGTCATGCGGCGGAACTCGACGCCGTACCCACGCAGCGCCTTTCCCGGACCGGTCTGGCAGCGTCCGCCGGTGTGACGGATTCGCGTCTGTGGACGCAGAGGGACATGTGATGGCCGACGAGCAGGACGCATGGCTTGACAGGGACGCCGCGGAGCGACTGCTCCGCGGCGAACCGGTCGATCCCGGCGAAGGCCATGCGCGCACCGACGCCGAACGGCTCGCGGCCGCGCTGGACGCGGCTGCCCGCAGTGCCCGCCCGGCCGCCGGTGAACTGCCGGGCGAGGCCGCAGCACTGGCCGCGTTCCGGACGGCCCTGCGCGCAGGGCCGCGGGCGACGGCGCCGGCGGACGTCCGGTCGGCGGGACACGCCGCGAAGGACAGCGGGCCGAAGACGCTGGGACCGGTACGCATAGGTCCCGCGGCCTCCCAGGGCGGCCGCACGCGTGCGCCGCGCTGGAGCCGTCCCGTCCGTTTCGGTCTTGCCGCCTCCCTCGCCGGCTGCGCGCTCGGTGGGGTGGCGGTTGCGGCAGGCGCGGGCGTGCTTCCCGGTCCGTTCGGCAAACACGCCAACCCGCTGCCGGCCTCCTCGGTATCGGCGTCCGCGTTTCCGGAGGAACTGGGCTCCGGGGACGCGTCCGGCAGGACGACCGCCCCGCCGTCGGGATCGCCGGACGTGAACACGTCCCCGGATTCTTCCGGTGGAACCCACCAGGGCAAGGACGACCGTGACGGCACGTCCGGCACGGCCGGAACGCCGGACGGGAGCGGCGCCCGGAACGGCGGGAGCGACGGCCTCCGTTCCCCGGACGCGACCGACAGCAAGGGCACGCCCGGCGGCGGCCAGGACGACACGTCGGGTGCCCGGTCCGCCCGGACTCTCCAGGCGTGCCGCGACTACCGCGACGGCAAGCTCAACGACGCCCGCAGACGCCGTCTCGAAAAGCTGGCCGACGGCGCCGCCAACCTGGACCGGTTCTGTCAGCGGATGTTCGACGAGGCCGGTGACGAGGGCGACCAGGATCAGGGGAACGGCGCCGACAAGGAGAACGGTGCCGACGCGGACCAGGCAGCCGCAGCGGACCGGGCCGACGGCAGTGCGAACGCGCACCAGTCGCTCTGGTTCGCACCCGGTACCCCGGCCCCGTCGGCCACGGCGTCCCCGACCGGTGTCGCCTCCCCGACGGCCACGGCTCCGGCCGTCTCGGCCGACGGCTGAGCCGTTCCGGCCGCTCCGCCGGCACCGGGTGTGACACTTTTCGACCCGTTGACGCAGTAGAGAGTGAGCCGACTGGTCATCGGCAGCGCACAGAGCCGGGGTTCCCCCCGTACCTTCGGCTCAGCGCACCTGGCGCGGGCGGGACACGTTCCCCCGGTCCCGCCCGCGCCCCCTTTCCCCGCCTCCGCTCACCAGTAGATGACGACCTTGTCGCCGTTGCGGACCTGGTCGAAGAGGGCGGCGATCTTCCCCTCGTCCCGGACGTTCACGCAGCCGTGCGACGCGCCGGTGTAGCCGCGGGCCGCGAAGTCCGCCGAGTAGTGCACCGCCTGACCGCCGCTGAAGAACATTGCGTACGGCATGGCCGTGTGATAGATCGTCGACACGTGGTGCCGGGACTTCCAGTAGATGGAGAAGGTGCCTTCGCGGGTCGGCGTGTACTGCGAGCCGAACCGCACATCCATCGAGGAGACGACCCGGCCGTCGATCATCCACGACAGGGTCCGGCTGTTCTTGCTGATGCAGAGCACCCTGCCGGTCATGCAGCGCTTGTCGGGCCTGGCGGCGGGCCGGGATGTCGGCGGGTTCAGCTCGGCCGCCGTCGGCTTCCGCGTCATGGCGACCAGCTTCTGCCAGGTGAGGGTGTCCGTTCGGCCCGTGCGGGACAGACCGCGCTTGCCCTGGAAGGACTGCACGGCGGCGACGGTGAGCGTCCCGTAGTAGCCCGTCGGGCTGCGGTCGAAGTGGCCGATCTGACGGAGCCGGGCCTGCAACTCCCGTACCTGCTTGCCCTCTGAGCCGGTCGCCATCAGCGTCCTGCCCTGCGGAGCGGGCTTCGGTGCGGCGGACACCGACGGCGAGGGCGCGGCAGTCGACGGCGAGGGGGTCGCGGCGGGCTTGGCGTCGTCGGTCGCCGGAGCGGAGGTCTTCGGCGGGGACGAGGGCTTCGCCGCGGAACCGCCGGAGGCATGCGCCTGGCAGCCCGCGGTCGTGGCGGCCAGCGTCAGGACGGCGACGGCGGTCACCGCCGTGGCGCCTGCCCGGTGTGCTGTTCCTCCGCCGTGACGGGTTCTGTGTATCCGCATCATCCTCGGCCCCCTGATTCCTTCGTTCCCTCTTGGGACGGATTCCCGCTCTGCCCGGTTGCCAAAGCCCGCGCATGATGGTGAGTGCGGCGGCGAAGGCCGTAGGACGCACCCTGTGAGCAAGGTCCCAGCCGGTGCCCCTCCACCGGTCGCGCGGCCGCCGCTACAGTCCGTCGCGAGGATCGTTGGTTACCAGTTAGTAGCTTCAGTGGGAGGCACAGCAGATGACGCGCGAGTCGGAGTCGGGACTGCCCATCGAGCCGGTGTACGGGCCGGACACACTCGACGGGTGGAACGCCGACGACAAACTGGGAGAGCCCGGTGCCTACCCCTTCACGCGCGGCGTGTACCCCACGATGTACACCGGCCGGCCGTGGACGATGCGGCAGTACGCCGGCTTCGGCACGGCCTCCGAGTCCAACGCCCGCTACAAGCAGCTGATCGCCAACGGCACGATGGGTCTCTCCGTCGCCTTCGACCTGCCCACCCAGATGGGTCACGACTCCGATGCACCGATCGCGTCCGGCGAGGTCGGCAAGGTCGGGGTGGCGATCGACTCGATCGACGACATGCGGGTGCTGTTCGGCGGGATCCCGCTGGACAAGGTCTCCACGTCCATGACGATCAATGCCCCCGCCGCCCTGCTGCTCCTCCTCTACCAGCTGGTCGGCGAGGAGCAGGGCGTCCCGGCGGACAGGCTGACCGGCACCATCCAGAACGACGTGCTCAAGGAGTACATCGCCCGCGGCACCTACATCTTCCCGCCCAAGCCCTCGCTGCGGCTGATCGCCGACATCTTCAAGTACTGCAAGGCCGAGATCCCGAAGTGGAACACCATCTCGATCTCCGGCTACCACATGGCGGAGGCCGGAGCCTCGCCCGCGCAGGAGATCGCGTTCACCCTCGCGGACGGCATCGAGTACGTCCGTACCGCCGTCGCGGCGGGCATGGACGTCGACGACTTCGCCCCGCGTCTCTCCTTCTTCTTCGTCGCCCGTACGACCATCCTCGAAGAGGTCGCCAAGTTCCGCGCCGCCCGCCGGATCTGGGCCCGGGTGATGAAGGAGGAGTTCGGCGCATCGAGCCCCAAGTCGCTGATGCTCCGCTTCCACACCCAGACCGCGGGCGTCCAGCTCACCGCGCAGCAGCCCGAGGTCAACCTGGTGCGCGTCGCGGTCCAGGGGCTGGGCGCGGTACTCGGCGGCACGCAGTCGCTGCACACCAACTCGTTCGACGAGGCGATCGCCCTGCCGACCGACAAGTCCGCCCGGCTCGCGCTCCGTACCCAGCAGGTCCTGGCGTACGAAACGGACGTCACCGCCACGGTCGACCCGTTCGCGGGTTCGTACGTCGTCGAGAAGATGACGGACGACGTCGAAGCCGCTGCCCTGGAGCTGATGGGCAAGGTCGAGGACATGGGCGGCGCGGTCAACGCCATCGAGCGGGGCTTCCAGAAGAACGAGATCGAACGCAGCGCCTACCGCATCGCCCTGGAGACGGACAGCGGGGAGCGCGTCGTCGTCGGCGTCAACCGCTTCCAGCTCGACGAGGAGGAGCCGTACGAGCCGCTCCGCGTCGACCCGGCGATCGAGGCCCAGCAGGCGGCCCGGCTGACGAAGCTCCGTGCCGAACGGGACCAGGGCGCCGTCCACGAGGCGCTGGGGCGGCTGAAGAAGGCGGCCGAGGGGACGGACAACGTCCTCTACCCGATGAAGGACGCGCTGGCGGCGCGGGCGACGGTCGGCGAAGTCTGCAACGCGCTGCGGGAGGTGTGGGGGACGTACGTGCCGACGGACGCCTTCTGAGCCGGGGGCCGCCTGCGTCGCGGATGTTGTCCCGCCTGCTCGACGGCGAGGGCCGAGCCCCGTACCGCCCTCCGAGACATCTGGACGGAGTGCCGTACCCCCGTGCGACACTCCTGTTCATGCTGGGTGTCACTGATCTTCCGACCTATCTTGTCGGCCTTGTGCTGATTGTTCTGCTGCCGGGGCCCAATTCGTTGTACGTGCTCTCCGTCGCCGCCCGCCGCGGTGTGCGGACCGGGTATGTGGCGGCTGCCGGTGTGTGGACCGGTGACACCGTGCTGATGACGCTGTCCGCGCTCGGCGCCGCCTCCCTGCTGCAGACGACGCCGGTGCTCTTCGCCGTCGTCAAGTACGCGGGCGCGGGCTATCTGACCTGGCTGGCGATCGGGATGCTGCGGGCCGCGGCGTCCATGTGGCGCGAGCGGCACCGGCAGATCGCCGAGCTGACGGACGAGGCCGCCGGACCGGACGGAACGAGGACTGCGGCCGGGGCGGTGGAGCGGCCGTACCGGCGGGCGCTGGTGGTGAGCCTCTTCAACCCGAAGGCGATCCTCTTCCTGATCTCCTTCTTCGTGCAGTTCGTCGACCCCGGGTACGCCTATCCGGCGCTGTCCTTCCTGCTGCTGGGGACGCTGCTGCAGATCGCGAGCTTCCTCTACCTGTCGGCGCTGATATTCGGCGGCACCCGGCTGTCCGCCGCGTTCCGCCGCCGCAAGCGGCTGTCGGCCGGGGCCACTTCGGCGGCGGGTGTGCTCTTCCTCGGGTTCGCGGCGAAGCTCTCGCTCAGCAGCGTGTGAGGCGGACGGGCGGCCCGTTCACCGGTGCCGTGCCTCACCGCCCGGGTTGTGGAGCGCGGCGTCCGCCGAGCCGTCGAACGCGGGGATCGAGGCGCGGTAGGGGGTGCGTTGAGCGGTGGTCAGGCGGGGCGGCCCGCACCGCCCGCCAGTGATCTGCGCAGCCGCGGTGTGAGCCACCGCTCCACGTACCGGTGCAGCAGCCAGGCCAGCGCCAGCATCAGGACCACCGTGAGAACCGCCGTCGCCCGTGCGGGGACCCCGAGGCGCTGATGGAGCATGTTCACCACCACCCAGCCCAGATGCTCATGGACCAGGTAGAAGGGGTACGTCAGCGCTCCCGCGACGGTCAGCCACCGGTGGTCGAAGCGGGCCAGGGCGCCCAGTGCGATGGCGGCGACGGCGGCGAAACCGGCCGTCACGACCGCGATGATGACCAGTGACGAGCGGTACGAGAAGGCGTGCGGGCCCGCCGGATGCCACAGATCGGCCACCGCGGAGTGCTGGCCGAGCAGCCAGCTGACGCCGACGATGCCCCAGGCCGTGGCGTCCCGCCGGTTGCGGTGGACCAGGTAGAGCCCGATGCCGCCTATGAAGAACGGGGCGTACGCCGGCATCAGGACCACGTCGAGCAGCGGCTCGCCGGATGCCTTGCCGAGCGCCGCTGCCAGGGTCCACGCGGCGCAGAACAGGACGATCCGTCGCCGGTTGGCCCCCGGCAGGACGACGCACACGGCGAACAGGGCGTAGAACCGGATCTCCGCCCACAGCGTCCAGCACACGCCCAGCACCCGGTCCACGCCCAGCGGCTGCTGCAGCAGCGTCAGGTTGACCAGCGCGTCGCTGGGCGAGACCGCCTCGTACGCCACCGTCGGCAGTGCGAAGACCAGGGTCACGAGGACGACCGACACCCAGTACGCGGGCAGCAGCCTGGCCGCCCGCGAGGCGAAGAACGACGCGAGCGAACGGCCCCAGCCGCTCATGCAGATCACGAAGCCGCTGATGACGAAGAAGATCTGCACACCGAGACAGCCGTAGGCGAACCATGTGTGGGCGGACGGGAACAGGGAAGCGGCGGAGACTCCCCACGCCGTGGTGATCTCACCGCCCCGGCCCCCGTAGTGGTACGCCGCGACCATCAGCGCGGCGACCAGCCGCAGCCCGTCGAGGGCCCGCAGCCGGGGTGCGGGGCGCGCCTGCGGTGACCGGAGCCCCACCTGCGCGCGGGCGGTGGAATCCCGCTCGATCGTCCTGCCCGGCATCTCCGGAGTGATGGTCACTGACGTCCCTTCCAACAGCGGCGAAGGGTCAGGCTAGGGCGCCGACGGCTCCGGAACGGGCGGGAAGGGAGCAGTTTCCTGTGCTGACAGGGCGAGTTCATCTCGCGGCCGTTCAGGTTTCTTAGCGTGCTACGGAACCTCACACGGTCGCCGAACATCCTTACCCCTTCTCACGCCCCCTTCCCCCCACGGGCACCAGACGCTTGGAGCGCCATGACGAAAGCCCGCACCCGCTGGCCACGGCAACGTGACGCGGAGGACTCGGCCCCGCCCGAAGGCGGGACGTCCCACCTCGCCACCGTCCTCCCGACGGAACTGGAGACCTGCCTGCGCGCCTGTGCCGCGCACAGCGGGAAGCTGGTCGCCGGGCTCGACCGGCGGCGTACGGCGCTTGCGGAGGCGCTCAGGAACCTGCTGGCCACCCACGCCACCATGGAGCAGACGGCTGCCGCGGCCTCCCCACTCCCGCTGCTGCGGCGCCCGGGCAGGAGCGGGACAGGATCCTCGCTCGTGCTCGGCGACGCACTGCTCGACCCGCTGCTCGCGGTCGGCAACAAGGCACTGGACTGCGGTTACGAGGACGAGCTGAAGCTCGCGATCCTCATCACCGACACCGTGCTCACCCAGCGCAAGCGCTCCCGCGCCGGCTGGCGGCTGCGGGCCCGGACACTGGAGGCGATGGGGGCGGAGAACGCCGCGGTCGAGGCGTACGAGCGCTACCTCGGGCTCACCGACGAGGACGGCTTCGGTGTGGCGGCGAAGATCGCCGGCCTGCGGACCGGCGCCGAGCGCCAGGACGAGCTCCTGCGGAAGCTGGAGCGCGACTGCCCGGAAGCCGACGAGTTCACCGGCCGGTCCGTCACCGAATCCTGGGCCGAAGGCCTGGAGCTGCAGGCGCGCGGCGACTGGCGTGCGGCCCGGCCCCGGCTGATCGGCGCGCTGCTCACCCAGGACCGGGCCGGAGCCCCGGTGCCGGAGATCCAGGAGGCCGCGTCCCAGTACCTGGGTCTCGCGATGGAGGCCGGCGGGCTGGCGGGCAGCGGCGCCGGCGGTCCCGCCGGTCCCACCGACCTCGCGGTCCTCACCGACCTGATCGCGCTCTACGCCGAGCAGCGCCGGACCCGGATGCGCGGCCCGATCGGCGACCCCACCTTCGGCGACGTCGAATGGACCACGCTCGGCGAGTTCCGTAACCGGATAGCGGGCAAGTCGATCTGTCTGATCGCCAACTCGCAGCGTGTCGGCAGCAGTTCGATGGGGGCCGAGATCGACGCGTACGACCTGGTCGTCCGCTTCAACTCGTACAGGATCGACCCGTCGGCGACCGGCAAGCGCACCGACATCCACGCCACCATCCACAAGCACGGCTTCAACTGGGACCGGAAGGTCCACACCCGGCTGGTCTTCGGGGGGCTCTCCGGCGACTGGAAGTACTCGCTGCGCAACCGGCTCGTACCCGGCGCCCAGAGGTACCTCGGCGACGAATCGCTGCGCTGGCCGCTGCGCGACATCGGCAAGGTCGGCACCGACGTCTGGCCGGCGATCCCCACCAGTGGCTTCAACATGCTGTGGCTGCTGGACTACCTGGACGTCAGCTCGCAGCTCGACCTGATCGGCTTCGACTTCTACGAGAGCGGCGCCTACCGCCTGCCTGCCGCGATGAAGATGCCCATCACCTCCGTGCACGAGTACACCAGCGAAAAGGCGTGGGTCATGGAACGCGCCCAGAGCGTCACCGATATGAGGATCAGTCTGCGATGACGACGCCCACCACGACCACCGCGCAGGCACCCGTGCCCGCGCCCCGGACCCCCGCCCCCGCGAACGCGCTCACCGGCAAGCGCCGCGTCGCCTTCGCGAGCTTCGTGGACGAGAACTACCTGCCCGGCTTCCTGGCCCTGCTGCGCAGCCTCGCCCTGTCCAACCCCGGCGTCTGCGAGGACTTCATCGTCCTGCACGACGGACTGCGCCCCGCCTCCGTCGCCCAGATCCGGGCGTTGCACCCGCGCATCGACTTCCGCCGGGTGGACGCCGAGCACTACGACTCGTACGCCAAGGGCGACCAGGACAACTACCTGGTCCGCAAGGCGTACTTCATCCTCGACGTGTTCCGGGTGCGCGACTACGACACCGTGATCACTCTGGACACCGACATGGTGGTCCTCGGCGACCTCGGTGAACTGCTGCAGCTGCGCGACGGCCTGGCCGCCGTGCCGCAGTTCTTCTACGGGCAGCACAAGCTCAACAGCGGGCTGCTGGTCATCCAGCGCGAGTACCTGAGCGACGAGTTCTGCGCGAAGATCGACGAGGTCGGCCGCGCGGGCACGTACGAGCTCGACAAGCACGACCAGGGCATCCTGAACGCTGTCCTCGACGGCGACTTCGTGCAGCTCGACGCCCGCTACAACTTCGTCAAGCGGCGGCTCTCCGGCGACCTCCCGGTGCCCGACACCACCGCGATCCTGCACTTCACCGGGCGGCACAAGCCCTGGCAGGGCGGCGAGGCCGGCTACGGCCAGGCCGAGGACCGCTGGCGCGAGTTCGAGCTGCCCGACGCCGAGTTCCACGCCGCGTACCTCGCGCTGCCCGGCACCAAGCACCACGACCTGCTGGTGCACTACGGGACCCCGCACGTGCGCCGCACCGCCGACCCGGAGAGCGCCCGCCGGGTCGCCGCCGCGCACATCGCCGCCGGTGAGTACCAGGAGGCGGCCGACCTGCTCGGCGCCCTCCGGATACCCGTCGACGACGCCTGGCCGCACGAGGTGCTCGGCCACGCGCTGATGAGCGTCTCCCGTTACGAGGAGGCCCGCGCTCAGCTCCTCCTCGCGACCGCCGCCCCCAACCGGGCCGCGACGTCCTTCGCGCGGCTCGCCCAGATCGCCTGGATCCACGGCGACGACGCCACGGCGGCGGCGTACGCGATCGAAGGGCTCGGCGTCGACCCGACCCACCGGGCGAACCGGCTGATGTACAAGCGCACCAAGGACGTGTCCACCCCCGTGGAGGGACCGGCCGCCGAGCAGCTCGCGCATGTCGCCTTCTACATGGACCGGCAGGGCAACGCCGGCGACAAGCTCCTCCCGGAGAGCGTCCGGCTGGCGTTCGGCCAGGACACCGGCCCGGCCCGCTGGCACTCGATCCACGCCCACCGGCTCTTCGACGAGGCCGCGCTGGAGCGGGTCAACGCCCGGCGCGGACTGGTCATCGGCGGCGGCGGCCTCTTCATCCCGGACACCGCGCCGAACGGCAACAGCGGCTGGCAGTGGAACGTCCCCGACGAGCTGCTGGAGCGGATCGACGTACCCGTCATGGTGTACGCCGTCGGGTTCAACGCCTTCGACGGCCAGGCGTACGGCCACGGCCGGGACCGGTTCCTCTCCTCCCTGCGGAAGCTGGTGGAGCGCGCCTCGTTCTTCGGGCTGCGCAACCACGGCTCCATCGAGAAGGTCCGCGAGCTCCTGCCGCCGTCGCTGCACGACAAGGTCCGCTTCCAGCCCTGCCCGACCACGGTCACCCGGCAGCTGGTCCGCGGCTGGACCGACCCCGCACAGCGCGAGAACACCGTGCTGATCAACGCCGCGTACGACCGGTCCGGGCTCCGCTTCGGCCACGACTACAAGCACTTCCTCGCCGAGATGGCCACCGCGGTGAAGGAACTCGGCAAGCGCGCCGAGGTGAAGTGCGTGGCGCACTCGCTGGACGACGAGCGGATCGCGTTCGACCTGCGGCGCGAGCACGGCATCTCGCTGCCGGTGATCCCGATGTACGACTTCGGATGCGACGAGATCCGGTCCACGTACGCCCGGACCAAGCTGGTCATCGGGATGCGCGGGCACGCGGGGATGATCCCGTTCGGCTGCGGTACGCCGATCATCAGCCTGATCTCGCACCCGAAGATGGCGTACTTCCTGTCCGACATCGACCGCCCGGAGTGGGGCATCTCCGTCCACGACCGGCACCTCGGGGCGCGGCTCGTGGAGCGGGCGGCGGGGCTTCTGGACGACCACGCGGCGACGGTCGCCGATGTGCACGGCAGGCAGCAGGAACTCTGGAAGGTCACCGAGGCGAACGCCGCGGACCTCCGGGTGATCCAGGGCGGCGCGCTCATCTGACGGCAGGACGAAGCGGGGCGGGGCGCCGACCAGGCGCCCCGCCCCGCTCTTCTGCCCTCGATCGCCGGGCGGCCCGACACGGAGTGCCCGGTCGCCCCGGCTTTTATCGGAGCACAACCCGCCGCAACGACTTCGCCCGCCGCGCCACCTTGCGCACCGCTGCGTTCCGCGGCAGGAACGCGAATTGGGCGGGCACTCCACCCGGCAGCCCCAGCGAGGTGAGCCGCCTGCGCTTGAAGTAGCGCCAGGTCGTCGCCGTGAGACGGGTGGAGAGATACCGCTCAGCGGCCGGCCGCAGCTCCGGATAGATCTTCGGCTGCATCGTGAACCCGACCGCGGTGATCAGCTCGTTCAGCTCGGCCGGTGCCACCGCCCTTGCCCCTGTGACCGCCTGCCGGTCGCCGAGGTCCGGCACCAGGGCGTCCACCAGCGTCACCGGAACCCGGTTGCTGTTCTCGAACGGCGACAGCCGGTCCAGCAGCATCTCCGTACCGACCCGGGCGACCGGCAGACCGTGGAACGCGGACGCCGTGAGCAGCGCGGTCGAGAAGCAGCCGACGACCAGCGCCGGCCGCATCCGCCGGTACAGCACCTCGGCCAGCACCGGCGCGGTCAGCACCCCCGAGTCCAGCACGGTCAGCTCCGCGCCGAGCTTCTCCGCCTCCGCCTCCATAGCCCGTGACCACTGCGCCGGCGCCGTCGGGTGCGGCTTGAACACCAGCCGTGTGTGGCCGAGTTCGACCGCCCCGCGCATCATGCGCAGATGCAGTTTCTCCTCCTCCGCCGCGCTGATCAGCCCCAGCGCGGAGAGGTACTGGCCGAGCAGCAGAGCGGGCGCTTGCACGGACGGCACGCTCCCCACCACATCGTGGGCATCGGCCAGTTCACCGAGCACCGTGAGGAACGCCTCGGTCGGCACGACCTCCGGCGCGACCCCGAACTCCGTGAGCAGCAGCGGCTTCAGTCCCGGCACGAGGTCGAGGTGGAGCAGCCGCCGCACCCGGGTGCCGGTCAGCGGGTCGATCTTGTTCCTGGTCGGGCCGTAGCTCATCAGCCCGTCCGCGTACACATCGATCGGTGCGCCGGTGAACATCTGGGCGATCGCCATCGCCGGGTTGACCTGGATCGACTCGATCGCGAGCTCGACGGTGTCGTCCCCGAGTCCCCATGCGAGGCGCAGATGACGCTCCCACAGCGGTACGTCGTCCGGGCGCGGGGCCCAGCCGCTCGGGTGGAACGGGGCGATGGTCTCGTTCCACGACACCACGTCGTCGAACCGGCCGCGCAGCGCGTCGAACCCGGGCATCGCGTCGACGGCGGGTGTCGTCTCCGGGATCGCCGCATTGTTCGAGACGAGCAGGATGCGGCGGTCGGCGTCCGCGAAGGCGCCCGCGTCCAGCGCGGCCGCGAGGGTGGCGGCGCCGTAGAGGGTGGAGGCGAGGAAGATCTGCGTCGTACGGGTCCGGCTGCTGCTCATGCGGCCGCCACCTCCTTCGCGGCGACCGGGCGGCGACGCAGTCGGCGCAGCAGGGTCGCGCGCTGCACGTCCATCGAGTCCAGGGCCTCGTCCAGCACGTCCTGCGGCATCCGCTTGAGTGCGGCCGCGCTCATCGATTTGAGGGCCCGGGCCACGGCGGGTTCGAATCTCTCCATCGAGCTCATGTGATGAAAAATGATTGCGCAATAGGTGCGGACCGCTTTCGGCAGAAGCGCCCGCGCATCGCGGTCCTCCGCCGTTTCTCGTACCACTTGATCAAATGAACGAATGAAATCGAGCTGGCGTACGTCACCGATCTGGGTCAGTGACGAGGCGACGCCGCGCCGGTAGAAAATCCCGAGAAATCCGAGTACTGCGAAGGAATCCGCCTCGCGGTGCAGCCGCCAGATCCACGGCCGGTCCTCGGCGGTGCGCAGACCGTCCGTGAAGTGCAGCAGCCCCCGGTCCAGGAGCCGGCGGTGGTAGAGCCCCGCCCAGGCGTACGGGTAGTCGACGGAGGTGGTCCGCGTGGCGGGCAGGATCGCGTCCCGCGGGTCCATGACCTCGTCGCGCCGACCGTGCGGTACGCGGTGCACCGTACGGGTCCTGCCGTCGACCTGCACATGGTCGGTACGGACGAAGTCGCAGCCCAGCGCCTCGGCCCGGGCCAGCAGCCCGGCGAAGTGCCCGGGGGCCACCCAGTCGTCGCCGTCCAGGAAGGCGAGGTACTCGCCGCGGGCCGCGTCCAGGCCGGTGTTCCGGGCGGTGGCCAGCCCGCCGTTCTCCTTGTGTCTGCTGACGACCACCCCCGGAATCTCGTCCTCCGCGCGGCGCAGTATGTCCGCGGTCCCGTCGGTCGAACAGTCGTCGACGAGGATGAATTCGAAGTCCTCGCGGGCGTTGGCCCGCAGGCTTCTCAGGGTGTCGGGGGCGTATGTCTGCACGTTGTAGAACGGCACGATGACGGAGAGCTTAACCACCCGTCTCACGCTAGGCGGGCGCTCGTCATTTGCCCTGGCCCCAGGAGGGACGGCAGGTGAACGACGAATGTCGGAACGATGAACCGGACTGAATCCATAGCGATCGAGGGCCTTTTGTGAAACTGATTCGCCGAGCGTCGGCGGGCTGTTAACCATCTGTTGCCGTCATGTTGGGCCATGAATCGAAATGCCTTCCTAACTTCTAGGACGTGCCCCCACGTACCAGCAAGACCACGGCGCTCCGGGTAGCCGTACTCGCCGACTCGGACACCCGGTGGAAATGGGGCGCGCTCACCGCGCGCCGCCTGACCACCGGGTCCCCGGACGCCCCCCGCGCGGCGGAACGGCCGGTCGAGATCAGCGGACTGCTCCTGCGCGGCCGGGCCACCCCGACCGCGCGCCAGCTCGCCGAAGTCGGTGACGTAGGGGTCGAGACCGGCCGGGTGTGCGAAGTGACGGCCGTCGAGTTCCTGCACACCGTGCGGGACGAGGGGTACGACGTCGTGGTCCTGGCCCTCGTCGGCGGCGCGGTCCAGGCGATGCTGCACGGCCTCGCCGCCCTGCGGCTGCCCGCCAGGCCCGTCGTCGTCACCGGCTACGTCGGTGTCGTCTACGAGAAGCTCGCCGACGGTCTGCTGCTGCGGCACGGCGCGGACATCGTCCTCGCCAACTCCCGCCACGACGCGGAGCGTTTCCGCGCCGTGTACGAGGGGGTGGGCGCCGATGCCTCGGCCGTCACGGAGGCCGCACTGCCGTTCCTCGGCGGCGCCCCGCACCGGCCGCAGGAGGGCCGCGACACCGTGGTGTTCGCCGCCCAGCCCTCCGTACCGGCGTCCCGCGCCGACCGTACGTACCTGCTGCGCAGGCTCGTCGAGCACGCCAGGCTGCACCCGGACCGCGAGGTGCTGCTGAAGCTGCGCTCCAAGCCCGGCGAGCACACCACACACATCGAAGAACTCCCGTACCAGCGGCTCGCGGAGAAGCTGCCCGGCGGACTGCCGCCCAACTTCCGCCTCGTGTACGGGCACATGGGCGAGGTCCTCGACCGCACCGACCTGCTGGTCACGGTCTCCTCGACCGCCGCGCTGGAGTCCCTGCACCGGCGCATCCCCACCGCGATCCTCAGCGACCTCGGCGTGCGCGAGGCCCTCGGCAACCACCACTTCATCGGCTCGGGCCTGCTCACCTCGTGGGACCGGCTCGACGGCGGCTCCCACCCGGAGCCCGACGAGACGTGGCTGGCCGGCCAGGGCGTCGCCGCCGACGGCACCTACGACACGGCTTACGAAACCGCACGGGCCCGCGTCGACGCGCTGCTGGCCGTGTCCCGCCTGCCCGATCTCGCCCCGTACTACACACCTGCCACCACCTCCGGCTACCTGCCCGGCATCCTCGCCCGCCACCACCTGGCCCCCGACGGCCACCCGCTGCCCGGTGCCGCCGCGCCGCGCGAGACGGGCGGGGTGCGGGGCGCGGTCCGTGACGCGGTACGGGAAGCGGCGCGCGGCGCGTACCGGCAGGGCGTCCAGCGGGTCGCCCCCGTGATCCGACGGATGGGCGAGCTGTGACAACGAATCCAGGAGCAGACATGACGCCGACCTCGATACCGAAGCCGAACCCGACCGTGATCGCGGTGATCCCCGCCCGCGGCGGATCCAAGGGCGTCCCGGCCAAGAACCTCGCCCAGGTCGGCGGCATACCGCTGGTCGCCCGTGCGGTCCGCGCCTGCCTGTCCGCGCGTGAGGTCACGGACGTCGTCGTCACCACGGACGACGCGGCGATCGCGGAGGCGGCCCGGGCGGCGGGCGACGCGCTCGGCGCCACCGAGCGCGTGCACTGCGTCCAGCGCCCGTCGGCCATCGCGGGCGACACCGCGACCAGCGAGGCTGCGGTCCTGCACGCACTCGACGCGTACGAGGCGATGCACGAGCGCACCGCCGACGTGGTGCTGCTCGTCCAGTGCACCAGCCCGTTCGTCACCCGCGAGGACATCGACGGCGTGGCCGCCGCCGTCGCCCGCGACGGCGCCGACACGGCCGTCACCGTCGCCCCGTTCCACGGCTTCATCTGGCGCGACGGCAGCGCGGTCGAGGACGACACCTACGGCGTCAACCACGACAAGGCCGTCCGCCCCCGCCGCCAGGACCGGCCCCAGGACCTGCTGGAGACCGGCGCCGCCTATGCGATGGACGTCGAGGGCTTCCGTACCCACCGGCACCGCTTCTTCGGCCACACCGCGCTGGTCACCACCGACCCCGCCCGGGTCCTGGAGATCGACGACCCGCACGACCTGGCCCGCGCCCGCGCCCTCGCACCGCTCCTGGACCCGTCACCGCTGCCGACCCGCGAGGACATCGACGCGGTCGTCCTCGACTTCGACGGCACGCAGACCGACGACCGGGTCCTGATCGACTCCGACGGACGCGAGATCGTCGCCGTCCACCGCGGAGACGGTCTGGGCATCGCCGCCCTGCGCAGGGCGGGCCTGGACCTCCTGATCCTCTCCACCGAGCAGAACCCGGTCGTCGCCGCCCGCGCCAACAAGCTCAGGATCCCCGTCCTGCACGGCATCGACCGCAAGGACCTCGCGCTCAAGCAGTGGTGCGACGAGCACGGCATCGCGCCCGAGCGGGTGCTCTACGTCGGCAACGACGTCAATGACCTGCCCTGCTTCGCCCTCGCCGGCTGGCCCGTCGCCGTAGCGAGCGCCCATGACTCGGTACGCGTCGCGGCGCGCGCCGTCACGACCACCCCCGGCGGCTTCGGCGCCATCCGCGAAATCGCGGCGTGGCTGCTCGGGCCCACCCTCACCGGCCACCTTTCCACCCCCACCAACTCCACCACCAAGTAAGGAAACACCCCCATGAGCACCTCCCGTCTGCGCACCCTCGGCACCCGCACCGCCGGTCCCGGCCGCCCCGTCTACATCACCGGCGAGATCGGCATCAACCACAACGGCGACCTCGACAACGCCCTCGCGCTGATCGACGTGGCCGCCGAAGCCGGCTGCGACGCCGTCAAGTTCCAGAAGCGCACCCCGGAGATCTGCACCCCGCGCGACCAGTGGGACATCGAGCGCGACACCCCCTGGGGCCGGATGACGTACATCGACTACCGCCACCGCGTCGAGTTCGGCGAGGCCGAGTACCGCGCCATCTCCGACCACTGCGCCGAGCGCGGCATCGACTGGTTCGCCTCCCCGTGGGACACCGAGGCCGTCGCCTTCCTGGAGAAGTTCGACGTCCCCGCCCACAAGGTCGCCTCCGCCTCCCTCACCGACGACGAGCTGCTCCGCTCGCTGCGCGCCACGGGCCGCACGATCATCCTCTCCACCGGCATGTCGACCCCGCGCCAGATCCGCCACGCGGTCGAGGTCCTCGGCTCGGACAACATCCTTCTCTGCCACGCCACGTCGACGTACCCCGCGAAGGCCGAGGAGCTGAACCTCCGCGTCATCAACACCCTCCAGCAGGAGTACCCGAACGTCCCGATCGGCTACAGCGGCCACGAGACCGGCCTGCAGACCACCCTCGCCGCCGTCGCCCTCGGCGCCGCGTTCGTCGAGCGCCACATCACTCTCGACCGGGCCATGTGGGGCTCCGACCAGGCCGCCTCCGTCGAGCCGCAGGGCCTGACCCGTCTGGTCCGCGACATCCGCACCATCGAGGCCTCCCTCGGTGACGGCGTCAAGAAGGTGTACGAGTCCGAGCTCGGCCCGATGAAGAAGCTCCGTCGCGTCGCGGGCGTCGTCGCCGAGAACGCCGAGGCGGCCCCGGCCGCCGAGCCGGTCGCGGTCTGACGGGCCGACCGGTGAACCTCGCCTTCGTCGAGAGCCCGGTCCAGCTCCTGAACGTCCTGGAGTGGGCCTTCACAGAGGGAGGCGACGACCATGTCCTGGCGGACATAACGGTCGTCGTCCTCCCCCCGGTCGACCCGATGTCGCGCGGCCAGCTGCGCCGGATGGCGGAGCTGGCTCGCGACGAGGGCGTCAGCGTCCGCTGGCAGGAGGCGCGCGGCGGGGCGGGCGCGCCGCTGAAGACCCTCCGGGCCCTGACGGGACTGCTGCGCAGGGCGGACCGGATCGTGATCGGCGACCCGTTCTCCCGCTACGTGCAGCTCCTCCTGTCCATGGTCCGCGCCCGTCGGCTCACGGTCGTCGACGACGGCACGGCCACGATGGAGTTCGTCGCCCAACTCGCCCGTGGTGAAAGGCTGGTGCGCTGGCACCGGCGGGGCAGCTCGGGCCCGCGCGACCTGATCCTGGCCCCGGTCACGGCCACCGCCCGCCGTCGCTTCACCCCGTCCTCGACCCGCGAGGTCGAGGTGTTCACCGCCATGCCGGTCGAGGCTCCGGCCGGTGTCACGGTCACTCCCAACACCTTCGCCTGGACCCGCGCCCGCTTCGGCCCGCCACTCCTCACCAGGGGCGCGGACCTGGTCGGCACATCCCTGGTCGAGACGGGCGTGATCGACCAGGCCCAGTACCTGGAGGCGGTCGCCGCCCTGGCCCGCGCCCATGGCGCGACCCGCTACTTCGCGCACCGCCGTGAGTCCGCCGACAAACTCCACGCCCTGGAAGCCGCCACCGGCCTGGAGATCGTCCGCCCGGACCTCCCGCTGGAACTCATCGCCCGCCGCGGCCCGATCGGCCGCACGGTCCTGAGCTTCCCCTCCACGGTGGTCCACACACTGCCGCTGGCGCTGGCGGGCACGGAGGTCAAGGTCGCAGTCTGCGACATCGCCCCGGAGTGGCTGCGTGACACGGCGTCGCCACGCGCGCAGGGCTTCCTGAGCGGTGTCACGGAGACGGCCCGCGACGTACAGCGCCTCGCCCCGTGGCGGGCCACCGCGGTGACCGAGGCCTGAGCCCGTCCCTGCGAACGGCTGAGGCCGCCCGGGCGGACTGCCTGAGCGGCCTCGATTCACAGACGACGAGCGCGTTCGGGTTCGCTCCGTTGGAGGACGGGGGTCCGGCGATCTGTCCGGGCATCGCCCCGGTGGTGATGGTGCCGCAGGCGCACCCGCAGTGGTGTGCCCGGTGCTCTGTGATCTTCACCGTGGACAGGCTGCCGTGGACCCGGCGCCGCTCGAAGCCGACGTCGTCGCCCTGCTCCGGCGTGCTTCCGCAACCGGTACAGGTCGTCGCGGCATGTCCATCGGGGACCCGTTTTCACGCCGGCCCTCGCCATGGACCTCGTACCGCGTTCGCACTCCGCTCGTCATGCCGGAGGTTGAAATCGTTGCGGTCCGAGCCGCCCTTCTCGGTGAACGTATTGACTGCCCGGGCCCGCGCAAAAGGGCTGACGTCCGGGCATGCCTCGCCCACCACCAGCCATGATCCACCGCGTTGGCGGCCTGCTTTCCGACGAGTCGCGCGCGGCAGTGTCAACAGCCGGAGTCAATCCGGTATATCCCTTCGGGGCCTCGTTCGGAGCCATCGGTGACACGAGGAAGTCGGTCGCCGAAACGAAGGCAACTCGCTCATGAATGGGGCTACTCAAGTGGATGTCACTCGCCGTGACCCGCGTGGCGCGCTCGCGGCCGCACCTCGTCGTTGATCGCGGCGCCCGGGGCGCACATGGCGCAGCACCGCAACGGACTGGCTCGCTCTCAGCTCCCTTACGCGTTAAGGCGATCGCCACTCCGGTATACGGCGCACCGGTCGCCCGTCCGGGCGCGCGCCGACCTCGGCACGTGGACACGCAGTCCGCACCCGGGGCGAAAATCCGCACAACCACCCTTGAATTAAAGGCTGATGATCGACGGGGTGTCGGAGCGCCGGTCGTGCGCGGCTTACTCCCCCCGGGCCACCCGTGTCAACGAAGCGGATAATTCAGGCGCGCGAATTCCCGACATTCCAATTCACCCGATATTTCCGACTGTTGGAGCGGAGTCCTTGCCGTGCGGTATAAGTGGCCGGTTCTCCGCCGAGCGCGCGACGGATTTCGCGCGAGGAATGCACCCCTCACGAAAGCCAGGACCCGCCCATGCCACCGTCCGAAGAGCCGAAGACGACCGACGAGCCGGAGTCGACCGACGAGCCGCAGCAGGCGGCGGAGTCGTCGGCGACCGCATTGACTGCGGAGGCCGAGGAGGCCGTCGGCGCCGCTGCCGACGGCGGTGAACCGCGAGGAGCCGGAGGGGCGGAAGGCGCCGAAGGCGGCGACGGGCGCGCGAAGAAGGAAAGCAGGGGCGTCGACCGTCGCGGCCTCGCCGCCTGCGCCGCTCTGGTCGCCGCCTGCGCCGGTCTCGTCCTTTACGGCGTGCTCGACACCGAGGAGAAGCCCGAACGTCACGTTCCCACCGCCTCGGTGACCTACGAGGTGGACGGTGAAGGCACTGCCGATCTGACCTACCAGGCGCGCAGCGACTCCGGTACGGCCGTCGAGGTCAACAAGGTCGACCTGCCGTGGAAGAAGACGGTTCAAGTGCCGCTCGGCAAGCCGCCCCTCGTGACCATCACACTCGACGAGAAGGGCGGGCGGGCCAGTTGCCGGCTCGCCATCCGCGGCAAGCACGTGCAGACCGCCACCGCGTTCGGGAAGTTCGGCCGTGCCACCTGCCAGGGCGAGCTGGCCGCGCCCGAGACCACCGAGGACGCCGCGGTCCCGGCGAACACCCAGGGGGAGCAGTGAACTACTCCGGCTCCGGCCGTCAGGCCGTCCGTACCGCGCTCGCGGCCGCCGTCGTGCTCAGCGTGATCTCCCTGTCGGGCCGGCACGGACAGGACGAACCGTCCGTACAGGTCGCGGCGGCGTCCACCGTGCACAAGGGCGCCGTCCACACGGTCGCCGTGCCGGCCGGCACCGATCCGAAGCAGCGGGCCCTGGCCGCCCGCTCGACCGAGCCGTTCAGCATGCTCGGCATCACCTGGTCCGACCCCGAGGCCGCGCTCGACGGCACGGCGGAGATACGTACCCGGGACGCGGAGAGCGGAAAATGGTCCGCATGGCGTTCTCTCGAACTCGACGTCCATGTACCGGAGTCGGGGTCCGAGCGAACCAAGGAGGGCGTGCGCGGTGCGACCCAGCCCCTGTGGGTGGGCGCGTCCGACGGAGTGCAGGCGAGGATCCGAGGGGCGAAGCTGCCGGCCGGGCTCCGGGTCGACCTCGTCGACCCGGACGCCGGAACCAGCTCCCGTACGGGGACCGACGGGATGGAGAAGGCGGCTGCGCAGCAGGCCACCGCTGCCGCCCAGCCCCCTGTCACGTCGCGCGCCGGTTGGGGCGCCGACGAGTCGCTGGTCGCCGACCCGCCCACGTACACGACCGACACGAAGGCCGTGTTCGTGCACCACACGGCCGGGACGAACGACTACACCTGCGCCGAGTCCGCGTCGATCATCCGCGGCATCCTCACCTACCACGTGAAGAGCAACGGCTGGAACGACATCGGCTACAACTTCCTCGTCGACAAGTGCGGCACGATCTTCGAGGGACGTGCGGGCGGTCTCGACAAGCCCGTGTACGGCGCCCACACCTACGGCTTCAACACCGACACGAGCGGTGTCGCCGTGCTCGGCGACTACAACACCGCGACCTCCACGCCCGCCGTGCGGGACTCGATCGCCCAACTGGCCGCCTGGAAGCTCGGGTTGTACGGCATCAACCCGGCCGGAACGATCGTGATGGCGGCCGGCGCCGACAACGGCAAGTTCACCGCGGGCCAGCTGGTGACGATGAACCGGATCTCCGGGCACCGCGACGGCTACCCGACCGAGTGCCCCGGCAACAATCTGTACGGTGACCTGCCCGCGATCCGCACGCTCGCCGCGTCGGAGAACTCGCCCGCCAAGGGCGCCGACGTGAACGGGGACGGCCACGCCGACCTCGCCGCCGGCGTCCCGAAGGCGACCGCGAACAGCAGGGCCGGGGCCGGCCAGGTCAGCGTCGTACCGGGCGCGCCCGGCAACCCGTACGGCAGGAACAAGGTTGTCGTCACGCAGGAGTCCGAGGGGGTTCCCGGCGGGTCCGAGGCCGGGGACGGTTTCGGCTCCGCGACGGCGTACGGGGACCTCGACCACGACGGGTACACCGATCTCGTGGTCGCCTCACCCGGCGAGGAGGTCACCTCCGGTGCCACCGACGAGGGCGGCGTGAGCATCCTGCGCGGCGGCCCCAACGGGCTCACCGGGCAGGCCGGAATGATCAACGAGCCCATCGCGGTCCGCGCGAGCGGCGCCCGGTTCGGTGCCGAGCTCGCCACCGGCGACTTCGACGGGGACGGCGGCGACGACATCCTCGCCGTCGCGCCGGGCGCGGGCCGCGCCTGGACCGTCGACGGGGCCGACCGCGCGTTCTCCGCGCCGGCCGCACTTTCGGACAGCCCCGTGCAGGACGCCTCCGTGGCGACCGGGGACTTCGACCACGACGGGTTCGAGGACGCGGCGATCGCCTTCCGTACGGCTGCCGGCGCGACGCCCCTCGTGGTGCTGCGCGGTTCGGCGACCGGGCTGCGGACCGGCGAACCTGCCGTGCTCGACGGGGCGGGCGGCCGTGCGCTGGCCGCCGGGGACACCGACGGCGACGGCTTCGCCGACCTGGCCGTGGGCCGCCCCGACGCAGCGGACGGCGGCGAGATCGCCACGTACCACGGCTCGGCGGACGGGCTTGCGACGACGGAAGCCGGGGTCGTCGGCCGCGGCGCCCTCGAAGCGGCCGGCACGGGCGGGGAGCTCGGTGCCTCCGTGGCGGTCGGGGACACCGACGGCGACGGGTACGCGGATGTACTCGCCGGCGCGCCCGGTGACGACTCGGGCGCCGGGAGGGCGTTCGTGCTGCGCGGCGGTGCGGACGGGCCGAGTGCGACCGGTGCTGTCGCGTACGTGGAGGGGGCGGCCGGACTGCCGGGCGCCGCCGAGGTCGGGGACCGGTTCGGGTCTGCCGTCACCGTCGCCGACTACACCGGCGACGGCCGGGCGGACCTCGCGTTCGGCGCGGAGGGCGAGAACGCGGGCGACGGGACCGTCGTGACGGTCGGCCCCGGCGCGGGCGCCGCCTACGGGCCCACCGCGCTCGGCTCCGCGACCGGGGCCGGAGTCGGCGTCGGGGGCGAACTGACCAGGTGAGTCACAGCGCACCGGGGCAACCGGTGACGCTGTGCGCGGCTGCGGAGCGCCGGGGAGTCCGCGTCCGGACTCTCCGCGCGCCGAACCGCCTGACGCCACCCTGACTCGGAAGTGGCCTACGGCCAGGGTTTGTTGGGGGGAAGCCCTGATGGTGGGCAGGGGCGGCCGGGCGCGAGCATCGCAGCATGAGGATGCAGACGATGACAGTTCGTCAGGGCGAGGCAATCGGCAGGGCATTCATCGCGGGCCCGGCCCTGATGGCCGGGTACGGAGTGGTGCGGCTGGTCGGTCGGGCGGTGAGCGATTACGGGCCCGGTGTGTGGTGGACGGTGGCGCATGTGCTGTCCCTGGCCGGACTGCTCGCGTTCGTACGGGTGTTGCTGGGGTTGCGGAGGACGGCAGGGGTGCGGGGCGGCAAGCGGGTCGCGGTCGAGGCGGCGACCTGGGCGGGGCTGCTCGGGGCGGCGGCGCTGGTGGTCCAGGCGGTGATCGACCTGGCGGTCGGGTTCCTCACCGTGGACAAGCCGGCCATGAGCGACATGTTCGGGAGGGTGCAGGACGTGCCCGGCGTGATGCCGCTCGTCTACACCGTGGTGCCGATGCTGTTCTGGCTCGGGCTGCTGGCCCTCGTCACGCTGCTGGCGTTCCTCCGGCGGGACGTCGTCAAGGGCTGGGCCCCGGTGCTGGTGCTCACCGGGATCGTGCTGGCGGCCATGAGCCTGGATCTGCTGGCGGTCGGTGCGGTGTGCCTCGGGACGGCGCTGCTGCCGATGCGCCGGGGGCTGCCCGAGGGCGGCGAGCGGCTGGGCCGGCCTCAGGGACGACCGGGCGCGGCGCGCAGCGCGGACCAGTCCTTCTCCGAGACGGCGCAGTAGTCGACGGGGGCACCGGGACCAGCGCTCCTGCCCGCTGCCGCCCGCCCGTCCACCCGCCGATGAGGATCCGGCGGGCAGGCCTCTCCGGGCAGGCCGACGCCGTGGCCTCGGCGACCTGGACGGGCGTGAACCGGCTGGGACGCGCGCGCCGCGCTGCGGACCGACGAGGCCGGGTCGGCGTTCTTCACCTTCCTCACCCGGATGACCCGACCAGGCCGACGCCAAGCAGGACCTTGCCGACGCGATCGCCGGCTCGGCGGTCACCATGGGCAGCGCCACCCAGCAGCTTGCCGCCGACCTGTGGGAGACCTTTGCGGCGCTACTGACCCGGGCCCGGCAAGCCGGCGCGGTGAGAGCCGACGTGGACGCCGCCGATGCCCGGGCGATCGTCCCGGCCGCACTCACCGCTCGGCGCCGGCGCGCCGACACGGCACGACCCGGTCGCCTCGCCGCCCTCGTGTTCGACTGCCTGCGCCCCCACGATCCAGCTGCACCTCCACGGAGATGAGCCGTGAGGGCATACGGCCCGGACAGCGGGGCACCGGAGGAAAACGGGCGAGTTTACCCACCTCCATCCCACTGCACACGCTCCGACGCCACATTTTGTTCCTCTATGCGGCTGAACTTTTGTTGATCTGTGGCCAGTTGAGGGGTGAGGGGGCCTACCCTTCACCAGGTGAACCAGTTGATGTCCCGCGACGCCGATGCCGACCTGCCCGAGGACGCCGCCCTGCCCGGCACGCTGTCCGAATCCCTGCGGGCCGAGCTGATCGCGTTCCGGCGCGATCTGCACATGCACCCCGAGCTCGGCAACCAGGAGTTCCGTACCACCGCCGCGCTCAAGGCCCGGCTGGAGAAGGCCGGGCTCCGGCCCCGGGTGCTCGCCACCGGAACCGGACTCCTGTGCGACGTGGGTACATCGGCAGGGGCGCGAAGCTCGGACAAGGGCGGCGGTGGGCGACGGGCGGGCAGTGACACGCGGCCCATGCTCGCCCTGCGCGCGGACATCGACGCTCTGCCCATTCCGGACACCAAGGCCGGCGTCCCGTACCGGTCCACCGTTCCCGACCGGGCGCACGCCTGCGGGCACGACATTCACACGACCACCGTCCTCGGCGCCGGGCTCGTGCTCGCGGAGCTCGACCGGCAGGGGCTGCTGCCGCACCCCGTGCGGCTGATCTTCCAGCCCGCCGAGGAGGTGCTGCCCGGCGGCGCGCCCGATGCGATCGAGGACGGGGTGCTGGAAGGCGTCGGGCGGATCATCGGGGTGCACTGCGACCCGAAGGTCGACGTGGGGAGGATCGGGCTGCGGGTCGGGGCGATCACCTCCGCCTGCGACCGGCTGGAGGTCACGCTCGACGGGCCCGGCGGGCACACCGCGCGGCCGCATCTGACCACCGACCTGGTCACCGCCGCCGCCAAGGTGGCCACCGACGTGCCCGCGCTGCTGGCGCGGCGGGTCGACGCGCGGGCCGGGCTCGCCGTGACCTGGGGGCGGCTGGAGGCCGGGCACGCGTGCAATGTGATCCCGCAGCATGCCGAGCTGTCGGGGACGGTCCGCTGCCTGGATCTGGCGGCCTGGCGGGAGGCGCCGGACCTGGTCCATGCCGCGATCGACGAGGTGGCCGGAATGCACCGGGCCAAGTCGGTGATCGACTACATCCGAGGGGTCCCGCCCGTCGTGAACGATCCGGCCGTGACCGATCTGCTGGCCGCCGCGATGACCGGGCGCCGCGGATCGTATGCAATCGAGGACACCGAGCAGAGCCTCGGCGGGGAGGACTTCTCCTGGTATCTGGAGCACGTCCCGGGGGCCATGGCGCGGCTCGGGGTGCGCACGCCCGGTGATACCCGGCGCCTTGATCTGCACCGGGGTGATTTCGACGCGGACGAGGAGGCGATCACCGTTGGCGTGGAGCTCTTCACCGCCGCGGTTTTGCTCGACGGCAACCGTTTGTAACCGGACAGGTCGCCCCCGGTTCGCGACGATCCGATAACGGCTTCCGTACAGGGCTTTATCTGACATCTACGCGCGTTACGATCTCGGCGAAACCAGCGCCGGAAGAGGCGCTTCGGTCAGGTTTGAAGGAGCCTTCCCTTGCGCCGGGTATCCAAGATCACCGCTGCGTGTGCCATCACTGCGGCTCTCGCGCTCACCGCCACCGCGTGTGGCGAGTCGTCCGAAGAGAGCACCAGCTCCGACAAGGGCCAGCTGAAGATCGGCATGGCCTACGACGTGGGCGGCCGGGGCGACAACTCGTTCAACGACTCCGCCGCGCGTGGTCTGGACAAGGCCAAGGCCGAGTTCAAGGCCCAGACGAAGGAGCTCACCGCCAAGAACGGTGAGACCCCGGCGGACCGTGAGCAGCGTCTGCAGTCGCTCGCCGAGGGCGGCTACAACCCGGTCATAGCCATCGGCTTCGCGTACAAGGACGCGGTCGACAAGATCGCCCCGAAGTACCCGAAGGTCAACTTCGGCCTGGTCGACTCGGTCTCCGACGTGAAGAACGTCGCCTCCATCGTCTTCACCGAGGAGCAGGGCTCGTACCTCGCCGGTGTCGCGGCGGCGCTGAAGTCGAAGGACGGTCAGGTCGGCTTCATCGGCGGTGTGGACCTTCCGCTGATCAAGAAGTTCGCCGCGGGCTTCCAGCAGGGTGTCCTGGACACGAACCCGAAGGCCAAGGTGCAGATCCAGTACCTGTCCACCGGTTCGGACCTGTCCGGCTTCGGCAGCCCCGACAAGGGCAAGGAAGCCGCCAAGGGCATGCTCGACAAGGGTGCGGACGTCATCTTCGCCGCCGCGGGCGGCTCGGGTGCCGGTTCGATCGAGGCCGTCGCGGGCAAGAAGGGCGCCTGGTCCATCGGTGTCGACTCCGACCAGGCCCTGGACCCGGCGCTGGCGAAGTACAAGGACACGATCCTGACCTCGGTCGTCAAGAACGTCGACGCCGGTGTCTACGACCTGGTCAAGTCCGTCAAGGACGGCAAGGCGCTGACCGGCGTCCAGACGTACTCCCTGGCCAAGGGCGGCGTCTCGCTGACCACCACGGGTGACCACCTCTCGGACATCCAGGCCAAGCTCGACGAGGCGAAGAGCAAGATTGTCGACGGCACGATCACGGTCAAGACCACGACCTGATCCGACCCGTCGATCGGGGCCCGGGGGAGCTGCTTCGGCTGCTCGGCCGGGCCCCGATTCGCGTACGGCTTCCGGCCCGGACCGGAACGTAGCCGTACGCGCACGGTCGGCCACCTTCTACCGGGTGGCCAACGATTCGGGGACGCTACGCGCGTAGCGTGTTCCGGGCGCGGTACCTTTTTTCGCTCCCCGCCTCCCACCCCATCGCCTCCGCCCTCCGCTCCTGCCAAGGAGAGTGCGCCATCAACGCGTCCAGCAGTCCCCATGCCGTGGAGCTCCGCGGCATCACCAAGCGGTTCCCCGGGGTCGTGGCCAACCACGACATCGACATCACCGTGCGCCGCGGTACCGTCCACGCTCTCGTCGGCGAGAACGGTGCCGGCAAGTCCACTCTGATGAAGATCCTGTACGGCATGCAGAAGCCGGACGAGGGCACCATCGCGGTGGACGGCGAGCAGGTCTCGTTCCACAACCCGGGTGACGCCATCGCGCGCGGCATCGGCATGGTGCACCAGCACTTCATGCTCGCCGACTACCTCACCGTCCTGGAGAACGTCGTCCTCGGCTCCGAGAAGCTGTACGGGATCGGCGACCGGGCCCGCGCCAGGATCAAGGAGATCTCGGACGCGTACGGTCTCGGGATCCGCCCGGACGCCATGGTCGAGGACCTCGGCGTCGCCGACCGCCAGCGCGTGGAGATCCTCAAGGTCCTCTACCGCGGCGCCCGCACCCTGATCCTCGACGAGCCGACCGCCGTTCTCGTGCCGCAGGAGGTCGACGCACTCTTCGACAACCTGCGCGAGCTCAAGGCCGAGGGCCTGACCGTCATCTTCATCTCGCACAAGCTGGGCGAGGTGCTGTCGGTCGCCGACGAGATCACCGTCATCCGGCGCGGTACGACGGTGGGCACCGCCGATCCGGCGAACACCACGCCCAAGCAGCTCGCCGAGCTGATGGTCGGCAGCGAGCTGCCGTCGCCGGAGACCCGCGAGTCGACCGTCACCGACACTCCGATGCTCACCGTCGACGACCTGCGGCTGACCGCCACCGACCCGGACGGGGTGGTGCGTGCCGTGCTCGACGGCATCACCTTCACCATCCACAAGGGTGAGGTCCTCGGCATCGCGGGCGTGGAGGGCAACGGCCAGTCCGAGCTGGTCGACGCCATCATGGGTATGCGCCACCTGGACCACGGCGTACTCACCCTGGACGGCGCGGACATCTCCCGGACGCCGACGCGCAAGCGCCGCGAGGACGGGATGGCCGTCATCCCCGAGGACCGCCACCGGCACGGACTGCTGCTGGAGGCCCCGCTCTGGGAGAACCGCATCCTCGGCCACGTCACCGAGCGCCCCAACAGCAAGGGCGCGTTCCTCGACCTCAAGGCCGCCCGCGCGGACACCGAGCGGATCGTGCGCGAGTACGACGTCCGTACCCCCGGCATCGAGGTCACCGCCGCCTCGCTCTCCGGCGGCAACCAGCAGAAGCTGATCGTCGGCCGCGAGATGAGCCACTCCCCGAAGCTGCTGATCGCCGCGCACCCCACCCGGGGCGTGGACGTCGGCGCGCAGGCGCAGATCTGGGACCAGATCCGCGAGGCGCGCCGCGAGGGCCTGGCGGTACTGCTGATCTCCGCCGACCTGGACGAGCTGATCGGGCTCTCCGACACCCTGCGCGTCATGTACCGCGGCCGCCTGGTCGCGGACGCCGACCCGGCGACCATCACCCCGGAGGAGCTCGGCTCGGCGATGACGGGAGCGGCCTCCGGCCATCTCGAAGCGCCCGCCGAGTCCGGGACGGATGCGGAGTCCGGTCCGGACGCCGCCGACACCGACCCCCGGGACGGGGGAGAGGACCGATGAAGAAGTTCGACAAGGAGCGGCTGCTCCTGGGGATCGCGGCCCCCGTACTCGCGATCGTGGTCGCCTTCCTGGTGACCGCCCTCGTGCTGGCCGCCACCGGCAAGGAACCGTTCAGCGCGTTCGGCATCATGTTCGACTACGGGGTGAAGTCGGACAGCCAGGTCTACATCCTCAACAAGGCGACGACGTACTACCTCGCGGGTCTCGCGGTGGCCGTCGGCTTCCGGATGAACCTCTTCAACATCGGCGTCGACGGCCAGTACCGCCTTGCCGCCTTCTTCGCCGCCGCCGTCGGTGGCGCGCTGACCCTGCCGGGTGCCCTCCAGATCCCGCTGATCATCCTCACCGCGATGATCGTCGGCGCGATGTGGGCCGGGATCGCCGGTGTCCTCAAGGTCACGCGGGGCGTCAGCGAGGTCGTCTCGACGATCATGCTGAACGCCATCGCGACCGCCATCATCGGCTATCTGCTCCAGCAGGGCCGCCTCGGTCACCTCGACGAGGCCGGCACGAAGATCTCCACCACCCCGCTCCCGGAGTCCTCGCACTTCTTCGAGTTCCCGACCACCCCGACGCCCGTCTGGGGCTTCATCGTGGTCGCGGTCGTCGCGGGCATCGCCTACTGGTTCACGCTCTCGCGCACCCGGTTCGGCTTCGACCTGCGTACGGTCGGCCAGTCCGGCTCCGCGGCAGAGGCCAGCGGTGTCAACGTCAAGAAGATGGTCGTCACGTCGATGCTGATCTCCGGCGCGGTGGCCGGGCTGGTCGGTATGCCGACGCTGCTCAACGACAGCTACGAGTACAGCGGCGACTTCCCCATCGGTATCGGCTTCACCGGCATCGCCATCGCCCTCCTCGGCCGCAACCACCCCGTCGGCATCGCGCTCGGCGCGCTGCTCTGGGGCTTCCTGGAGCGCGGTACCGGAAAGCTCGAGTTCGAGGGGTACGACAAGGAGATCGTCGGCGTCATCCAGGGCGTCATCGTCCTGTGCGTCGTCATCGCCTACGAAGTCGTCCGTCGCTACGGACTCAAGCGCCAGCAGAGCAAGGTCGGCGCGGAACTCGCCGCACAGGCCGCCCGTAACTCCGACCAGCAGGAGGTGTCGGCGTGACCGCCACGGCGACTTCCACCCCGCCGCCCGCGGCCCCCAAGGTCTCCGGTGGCAAGGGCGGCCGCACCCGCCTCTCCTTCCCCGTCGTACTGCTGATCGTCGCGGGCGCGCTGCTCGCACTGTCCGCGGTACGCGCCATCACCGGCGCCCAGGACGTCACCTCGGCCGGACAGATCAGCGCGGCGCTCGCGATGGCCGTGCCGATCGGGCTCGCCGGTCTCGGCGGCCTGTGGGCCGAGCGGGCCGGTGTGGTCAACATCGGCCTCGAAGGGATGATGATTCTCGGTACGTTCTTCGGCGCCTGGGCCGGATGGCAGACCAGCCCCTGGCTCGGCGTGCTGGCCGGGATCATCGGCGGCATGCTCGGCGGGCTGCTGCACGCCGTCGCGACCGTCACGTTCGGCGTCGACCACATCATCTCCGGCATCGCCATCAACATCTTGGCGCTCGGGTTCACCACCTACTTCGCCAAGCTCTGGTTCAACACGGGCGAGGCGGCGGCCAAGGGCGGCAGCCCCAAGCAGTCGCCGCCGTCCGACGACATCACCTCGGTGACGATCCCGGGCCTGTCCGACTGGCTGCACTCGATCGAGAAACACCACTGGTTCTTCGTCTCCGACGTGGCCGGTGTCATCGGCGGCCTGGTCACCAACGTGTCGCTGCTGACGATCCTGGCCGTGATCCTGTTCGTCGTGACGTTCTTCGTCCTGTGGAAGACCTCGTTCGGGCTGCGGCTGCGTTCCTGCGGCGAGAACCCGATCGCCGCCGAGTCGCTCGGGGTGAACGTCTACCGCTACAAGTACATCGCGGTGATCATCTCCGGTGGCATGGCCGGACTCGGCGGTGCCTTCCTCTCCCTGGTCACCTCGCACATCTACAACGAGGGCCAGACCGGCGGCCGCGGTTACATCGGTCTCGCCGCGATGATCTTCGGTAACTGGCGGCCCGGCGGTCTCGCCATGGGCGCGGGCCTGTTCGGCTTCGCCGACGCGCTCCAGCTGCGCAACGGCGGCGAGTCCGTCCACGCGCTGCTGCTCCTGCTGGTGGTCGTGCTGGCCGTGCTCGCCGCCTGGAAGCTCTACCGCAAGAGCTTCGTCCAGGGTGCGGTCAGCGCCGTCATCGCCGCCGCCGTACTGGTCTGGTACCTCGCCACGGACACGGTGCCCACCGAGTTCGTGAGCGCCACCCCGTACATCGTCACGCTGCTCGTCCTCTCGCTCTCCGCGCAGCGGCTGCGGATGCCGAAGGCGGACGGCATGCGGTACCGGAAGGGCCAGGGCAAATGACCGCGGCTGCCGACGTCGACTGGGACGCCCTGCGTGTCGCCGCCCGGGAGGCCATGTCCCGGGCGTACGCCCCCTACTCGGGCTACCCGGTCGGCGTCGCGGCGCGCGTCGACGACGGCCGCACGGTGGTCGGCTGCAACGTCGAGAACGCCTCGTACGGACTCGGCCTGTGCGCCGAGTGCGGCCTGGTCTCGCAGCTGAACGCCACCGGCGGCGGCCGGCTGACCCACTTCACCTGTGTGGACGGGGCGGGCGAGATCCTGGTCCCCTGCGGCAGGTGCCGTCAGCTGCTGTACGAGTTCGGCGGACCGGAGCTCGTCCTGGAGACCCCGGACGGCCTCCGTACGCTCGACGAGATGCTGCCGCAGGCATTCGGGCCGGACCATCTCAGGTAGGGCTTCCCTCTCGGATCAGGCCGGATCGGGCCGGGTGCCAGGGCCCGCGAGCCCGGCCTGATCCGAAAGACAGGCCCAGAACTCCCGTGGCCCTCCTGAAACTTCGGGAGGGCCACACCCGTCTCCACCCTCTATGCGCGTAGAGTCATTCGGGACTCTTGCGTACGTACCGGCCGGAAGGACACCCAGGACATGGACGCCATCTCCGTCATCCGCACCAAGCGGGACCGCGGCGAGCTGAGCCCCGAGCAGATCGACTGGGTCATCGACGCATACACCCGAGGCGAGGTCGCCGACGAGCAGATGTCCGCGCTGGCCATGGCGATCCTGCTGAACGGCATGAACCGCACGGAGATCGCCCGCTGGACCGCCGCCATGATCGCCTCCGGCGAGCGGATGAACTTCGACGCGCTCTCCCGCCCCACCACCGACAAGCACTCCACCGGCGGCGTCGGCGACAAGATCACCCTGCCGCTCGCCCCGCTGGTCGCCGCCTGCGGCGCCGCCGTGCCGCAGCTCAGCGGCCGCGGTCTCGGCCACACCGGAGGCACGCTCGACAAGCTGGAGTCCATCCCCGGCTGGCGCGCCCACCTCTCGGGCGCCGAGATGCTGAACGTCCTGGACACCACCGGAGCCGTGATCTGCGCCGCCGGTGACGGGCTGGCCCCCGCCGACAAGAAGCTGTACGCGCTCCGCGACGTCACCGGCACCGTCGAGGCCATCCCGCTGATCGCCAGCTCGATCATGTCCAAGAAGATCGCCGAGGGCACCGGGGCACTCGTCCTGGACGTCAAGGTCGGCTCCGGCGCCTTCATGAAGACCATCGAGGACGCCCGCGAACTGGCCTCCACCATGGTCGCGCTGGGCAGCGACAGCGGTGTGCGGACGGTCGCGCTCCTCACCGACATGGCCACCCCGCTCGGCCTGACCGCGGGCAACGCCCTGGAGGTGCGCGAGTCGGTCGAGGTCCTGGCCGGCGGCGGTCCGAAGGACGTCATCGACCTCACCCTCGCCCTGGCCCGCGAGATGCTGGACGCGGCCGGGCTCAAGGACGCGGACCCGGAGAAGGCCCTGGCCGACGGCTCCGCGATGGACGTCTGGCGCCGGATGATCTCCGCCCAGGGCGGCGACCCGGACGCCGCGCTCCCGGTCGCCCGCGAGCAGCACGTGGTGACGGCCCAGGCCTCCGGTGTGCTCACCCGCCTCGACGCATACGACATCGGTGTCGCCGCCTGGCGCCTCGGCGCGGGCCGGGCCCGCAAGGAGGACCCGGTGCAGGCGGGCGCGGGCATCGAGATGCACGCCAAGCCGGGCGACACGGTGACCGAGGGCCAGCGACTGCTGACGCTGCACACGGACACCCCGGAGAAGTTCGAGTACGCGCTGAAGGCCCTGCCCGGTTCGTTCGACATCGCCCCGGCAGGAACGGAGTTCACGCCGACCCCGGTGGTGCGCGAGCGCATCGCGTAACACCGCCCGCGCATGCGAACGGCCCGCCGGAACGGAGAGATCCGTCCGGCGGGCCGCCGTCATGCGGTCGGGCGCCTACTTGCCGAAGTAGGCGTGGTAGATCGACACCGACGACGTGTTGCCCTGCTTGTCCGTGACCTTGGCCTTGAAGGAGATCGACTTCCCCTTGGCCGGGTTCTTCACGGAGATCTTGCCGGACTTGACCGTGACCTTGTTCCAGGTCTTACCGGCGTTGTAACTGACATACACAGTCAGCGACTTGAGGTTCTTGCCGGCGGCCGCACCCTGCACCTTCACCGGCACCGACGCGGTCCGGCCGGCCGTGACTTTGCTGTCCAGGGTGACATGGGGCGTGAACCGCACCGTGGAGACGGGAAGTTCGGTGAAATCCCTGGTCTTCTTCGAGCGGAACGTCCAGCTCGCGTCGATCCGGGTGGAGACGGCGGAGATCCTCACGTTGCGCTGCACCGAGGTCGTCACCTTGTAGTCGGCGACGCCGGACGGCACGGTGAAGGGGGTATCGCCCTCCAGCGGGTCCTTGTTCTGGGCGAACTTGACGCCGTTGCGGTACAGGACGGTCTTCACCGAGCTGTACGTGGACCCGCCGACGTTCCCGTTGCCGTCGGCCACGAGCGGCAGGACGCCGAGGATCTTGTTGTCCTTGCGGAAGAACCCGTACCCCTCGGGGAGCGCGGGGCCGAACACCGCGGTGTTGACCCGCTTCCGGTACGTCTTGCCCGCCTTGAGGGTCTGCGGGTCACCGAGCGAGTAACCCGCCTCGTACTTCGGGAAGCGCCCGCCCTCCTGTTCGAAGTCGAAGTTCCACTTCACCTTGTCGGCAGTGGAGACATAGACGGTCTGGGTCCCGGGGGCCGGCTGCCCCGTCGATGTGGCCCAGCCCCCGTCCACGCCGGGCAGCGTGCCCCAGGCGGTGATCGATCCGGTCTTGCCCTTGCCGGACGCGCCGAGACCGATCGTGACCTTCGCCAGCTGACCGCTGGTGAACTTCCGGGTGTAGCCGGTCGCCGCCTGCGTCACCGGACCGCCGACCGCCACGTCGTAGCGGGTCGAGGATCCCTTGGCCCAGGTGCCCAGCCAGTGCTGGGAGAGCGAGCCGTCGGTGACCTTCGGGCCGACGTGCGCGGTGCGGAAGCCCTCGTACGAGTTCTGCAACCAGCCGTAGCTGAAGCCGCCGTCCTTGCTGTCGAACTGGAGGTCGGGGGCAGCCATCAGGGACTTCGTGCCGGTGGCGGGAAGCGTGAACGTCACCGGCTTCGCCTTCCGGGCGTCGAGCGTCACGGTGAGGTTCTTGGTGACGTCCAGCTTCGGCTGGGTGATCCAGTCGACGCCCTTGGTGGCGTTGTCCGGGTCGACGTAGACGGCCGAGTTCAGCACGTAACCGCCCTTCGGGACACGGACCTTCGCCGTCCCGTCGGGGCCCGCCGGGTTCAGCCAGATGCCGCCCGCGGCGCCGGAGAGGCCGAAGAGGTTGTTGTCGTAGTACGTGGCGGGCTTGCCGTCACGCCCGACGTTCTTGATCGTGAGGTCGTACGACTCCATCTCCCGCTCGACCGCGGCCGCGGTGCGGACGCTCTGGCCGCCGCCGGTGGCGACGACATAAGCGGAGTAGGTGCCGTCCGCCGTGCCGCCGAGCTTCGTGTTCACGGTGAGCGGTACGTCGGCCGTGCCGCCCGCCGGGACGGTGACGTGCTCGGCACCGAGGGCGAAGAAGCCGGCCGGGGCCGGCTTGCCCTTCGGGCCGGTGGCCGTCACCGCGAGGTCGAGGGTGACATCGGTCGTCCCGAGGTTGCGGTACGTCACCTTCTTGGTGACCGGGGCGTCATCGGTGTGCGGCCACTGCTGTATCCCGAAGCCGACCGAGGCCGGGTCGGCGACGACGGTCTGGGCGATCGCCCTGTCGACGGCGATCCTGCCTGTGCCCTGCTCGAACGGCGTGTACGCGCCCGGCTTGGTGGAGGCCGCCAGCGCGCCCTTCAGCTCGGTGTACCTCCATTCCGGGTGCTCCTGCTTGAGCAGCGCCGCGGCGCCCGCGACATGCGGGGTCGCCATCGACGTGCCGGAGATCGTCAGATAGCCGGGCGGGTTCTGGCCGACCTCCTGGTCGATCACGGAACCGGGTGAGGCGGCCGCCGTGATGTCCACGCCGGGTGCGGTGACATCGGGCTTGATGCCGCCGTCGCCGATGCGCGGTCCGCGGCTGGAGAAGTCCGCGAGCTTGTCGTTGTCGTCGACGGCACCGACGGTCAGTGCGGCGTCCGCACTGCCCGGGGAGCCGACTGTGCCTGCGCCGTCGCCCTCGTTGCCCGCCGCGATGGCGAACAGGACGCCCTTGTCGGCCGACAGCTTGTTGACCGCCGCTTCGAGCGGGTCGACGTCGGGGGTGTCGGGGCCGCCGAGGCTCAGGTTGACGATGTCGGCGCCCTGCGCGACCGCCCACTCCATGCCGGCCAGGATGCCGGAGTCCTCACCGAAGCCGTCGTCGTCGAGGACCTTGCCCTCGAGCAGCTTGGCGTCCGGTGCGACCCCCTTGAACCTGCCGCCCGACTTGGCGCCCGTACCGGCCGCGATCGAGGACACATGGGTGCCGTGCCCGAACCGGTCCTTGGTGTCGGGCGACGCGGAGAAGTTCTTCGAGTCGAGGATCTGCCCCTTGAGGTCCGGGTGGGTGGCGTCCGCACCGGTGTCCAGGACGGCGATCTTGATGCCCTTGCCGGTGTAACCGGCCTTCCAGGCGGTCGGCGCGCCGATCTGCGGCACGCTCTTGTCGAGGCTCGCCCGGCGCACCCCGTCCAGCCAGACCCGGTCGATGCCGGCCGCGGTGGTGCGCTGGGCGCCCTGGGACGGCTTGCTGGTGAGCGCCTGCCAGATGTCCTTGGCGTCGCTCTTCGGAGTGGTCACCGACTGGGCGTTCAGCGACTTCAGGGTCCGGACGACCCGGGTGGCGCCCGCGTCCCGGACGTCCGCCTTTGCGGCGGCGGCCTGCGCACCCTTGTAGCCGACGATCAGCTTCAGGTCGGTGTGCTGGGCCCGGCGGTTCTCCGGACGGTTCAGCTCGGTGACGTCGAACAGCCGGCGGTCCAGCTTGCCGGAACTGATCAGCCGGTGGGCGTCGGCCGGTATGAGCAGGGTGTGCCCGTCACGTATCTGCCGCTGCACGGGTATCCGCCCGCGCCCCTCGGCGGGCCGGAAGTCCACGACCCGGCCCTTCGCGTCCACCGAGACCCGGTCGCCGGTGATCAGTGTCAGCTGATGCCGGGTCACGGACGTGGTTCCGGCGGCCGGACGGGCCTGCTCCGGCTGCGCCATGGCCGGGGTGGTCATCCCGGCCGCGAGCGCCACGGCGGCCGCCGTGGCGATGGTCGAAACACAGGCGCTTCTCGCGTGTCTGCGCAACTCTCCCCCTGGAGAATGAGGTGATCTCTCGGAACCGTTGTCCCGCGCGCCCCGGTGTGGCACCGGTGCTCGCCGGTTCATGTACCTAGAGGGGGAATTGGCCGCGCGGGTTCACACGCATGCTGCCGCTGACCACAGTTGACGGAAATGCATCGATTCGGGGTGGATGCCAGGCGTAGCGAGCCGGGCACCCATTTGGTCAGCTCCTCTAAGAGATGACGGGACAGCCCTTGGTCCCGACGTATGGGTGTGGCGGACAGCAGGTCGGCGCCGGAGAGATGGAGCGCGGCGGCGCAGCGATGAGTTTCGGCCGCCGGACCGGTCTGTTTGATGTGGAATCCAAGACCCCGATCGTTCTCGTCGTCACCGGCCGCGTCACACGCGCGGCCGTGCCGGGACTCTGCGCCGAGCTGGAGGCGCTGCTCTTCGACCCCGGGGGCGCCGTCCGCGACCCGGCCGCGGGGGTGGACTGCGATGTGGGCGGGGTCGTACAGGCGGACCTGGCCCTGGTCGAGGCGATAGCGCGGCTGGGGCTCATCGCGCGCCGGGCGGGCGGCCGACAGCTCCGGCTGCGCAATGTGCCGCCCGGACTGCAGCAACTGCTGGACCTGGTGGGGCTGGCCGATGTGGTGGACCTGGGGGAGCAGGGCTGAGGTGCCCGGCCCCGTCCCGTGGCGTCAGCCGGCCCGCGCGCAGAACTCCACCAACAGCAGGGCCGCCGAGGCCGAGGGGTGCGGCGCCGGCGTCGCTGTCGCGTCGTCGGCGCAGGCTCCGTCGTGCCAGTGCTCCGGCTGCGGTCCCGGTTCGGCGCCGGAGGCAGGGGGCCGGGCCGGGCGGGGTCCCTCGGTGGCGACCGGCTCACCCAGCCACTGCGTGACCCCCCAGCCGCCGAGCACCAGCACCACCCAGCCGGCCACCCACACGTGCCGCTGCCGCGGCCGCCGCGTCACGCCGTCTCGGCCTCGAGGTGGTCGGGCAGGCCGAAGAGCGGGAACCAGCGGGGTGTGTCCAGGAAGCAGTGCATGCCGGTGATCGCACCGTCCGAGATGTCGATGACCTGCACCGCCCACGGCACGAATCCCGGACCGTCCGGATTCGGCTTGTACTGCGCGAACGCCGGGGTGCCGTTGGCCACGGTCGCCACCAGGCGGGAGCCCTCGCAGCCGGCACCGAGGGAGCGCATGAAGCCCGTGATGTCGTCGTGCCCCTGGAGCCAGAGGTCGAACGGCGGCATGGTCATCACGGCGTCCTCGTGGAGCAGCGCGGTCAGCGCCGCCATGTCGTAGCCTTCGAACGCCGCCACGTACCGCTCAAGGAGCTTGCGCTGCTCGTCGTCGAGCGGTTCAGCGGTGTCGGTGGCCGCGCTCCGATGGTCCGTGAGCGTGGCCCGCGCCCGCTGCAGGGCGCTGTTGACCGAGGCGACCGACGTGTCGAGCAGTTCGGCGACCTCGCTTGCCTTCCACGCCAGCACCTCGCGCAGGATCAGCACGGCACGCTGCTTGGGCGGCAGATGCTGCAGCGCGGCGACGAACGCCAGCCGTACCGACTCCCGCGCCACCGCGGCCTCCGCCGGGTCGGCCACCGACGGCAGGATCCGCCCGTCCGGCATCGGCTCCAGCCAGGTGTTCTCCGGGAGCGGGTTGAGCGCGGCCTGGGCGAGGGGTGTCGGGCCCGTCAGGTCGACCGGGCGGGCCCGCTTCTTCCCCGCGTTCAGCATGTCCAGGCAGACGTTGGTGGCGATCCGGTACAGCCAGGAGCGCAGCGAGGAACGGCCCTCGAACTTGTCGAAGTTCCGCCAGGCGCGCACCAGCGTGTCCTGTACCGCGTCCTCCGCCTCGAAGGCCGAGCCGAGCATGCGATAGCAGTAACCGGTGAGCTCGACCCGGTGTCCCTCCAGACGGCTGTCGATATCCGCTGGTGCCGTCAGATCACTCATCGCTCCACCCCTGTTGTGCTGTGACGCCGCTCACTTCGGCACTTCGGAAGCTACCGCAGGCCACTGACAACGGGGGCGGGAAGTGCCGAAGCCGCCCGCTCTCCGGTCACGTCCCCGATTCCGGTCACGTTCCGGGCTTGCGCCCGTACACGTACACGTCGTCGCCGTTCTTCAGCAGGTTCCAGTATGTCCTCGCGTCCGCGTCCCGCATGTTGACGCAGCCGTGCGAGCCGGGCGGGTTCCACATCTTCAGATTCACCGAGTGGAACGCCTGCCCGCCGTCGAAGAACTGGGAGTACGGCATCCACACGTGGTACAGCGACGACCAGTGCTTGATGTGCCGCAGGTAGATCTTCTTCGAACCGGTGCGCGTCTCGTACCCGTTCCGCCCGCTGCGGATCGGCACCGGACCGAACTTCAGCTTCGATCCGTCCTGGATCCAGCTCAGCTGCCGGGTCAGGTCCACACACGCGATGCGCCCCTTGTTCGTGGGGCACTTCCTGTCCTTGTTGGGGTTCGTGCCGGCCGCCTTCTGTGCCGTGAGCGTCTTCATCGTCCGCCAGGTGACCGGTCCCGCGTACCCGATGTCGGGGGTGACCCCGTAGGTGCGCTGGAAGGTCTGGATCGCCCTGCAGTCGGCGGCCGACTGCTTCCCGTCGACCGGCCGGTTCAGATACGCCTCGACCTGCTTCTGGTACGGCCCGGTGGATGTGGTGCAGGACGCCGCCTGCGCCGCCGTGCCACCGCCCAGGACGAGCGCCGGCGCCGCCATCAGCCCGGCGACGGACAGCGCGACCGCGCGCCGCGTCCGGACTCCCCGCATGTTCCCTGCAACTGCCATGTACGCCAACTCCCCTTCGCGCCGCAGTGCGTTGATTACGCCTGATAGACGCGCGAAGGGGAGTCGGTGGTTGTGCGTGTGTATGTCTCAGTTCTGTACTGACGCCATCGGGACGAGGTGCCGCCGCTCGGCGCGGGCGACCCGCGACCCGTACAGCGTGATCGAGACGACCCCGAGGACCGCGAGCAGCCCCAGCGTCACCGTGCCCGCCCAGCCACCGGCGTGGAAGGCGATCGCGCCGAGCGTGCCGCCCGCGCTGGAGCCCAGGTAGTACGCGGACTGGTAAAGCGCCGATGCCTGCGCCCGGCCGGTCGTCGCGGTCCGGCTCACGGACGACGAGGCGACCGCGTGACCGGCGAAGAAGCCCGCCGTGATCAGGACCAGACCGAGAAGTACGGCGATCAGCTGGTCGGCGAGGGAGAGCAGCAGACCGGCGGCCGTGGTGGAGACGGCCAGGTAGAGCGCGCCCCGGCGGCCGAGCCGTGCGACGAGCCTGCCCGCCGCCGCCGACGACACCGTACCGACGAGGTAGACCAGGAAGATCGAGCCGATGACACCCTGCGGGAGGTGGAACGGCTCCCCGACCAGCCGGTAGCCGATCACCGTGTAGACCGCCCCGAACACCGTCATGAACAGTGCGCCGATCGCGTACAGCCTGCGCAGCAACGGGTCGGCGAGGTGTCCGCCCACCGTCTTCGCCAGGGCCTTCGGGTTCAGCGAACCGGGCGTGAAGTGACGGGCCCTCGGGATCATGAAGTGGAAGACGACCGCGCAGGCCACGGCCAGCAGCCCGACCGCGCCGAGCGCCGCCCGCCAGCCCCACAGCTGGGCGATCCAGCCGGTGAGGATGCGCCCGCTCATGCCGCCGATGCTGTTGCCCGCCACGAACAGTCCGATCGCGGCGACCAGCGCCTTCGGCCGCACCTCCTCGGCGAGGTACGCCATCGCGGAGGCGGGAAGTCCGGCGAGGGCCGCGCCCTGGACGGCGCGCAGGGCGATCAGCCAGCCCAGCGAGGGGGCGAAGGGGACGAGAAGCCCGACCAGTACCGCGACCGTCAGCGACGCGGTCATCATCTGCCGCCGCCCGAACCGCTCGGAGAGCGCGCTCATCGGCAGCACACACAGTGCCAGCGCACCCGTCGCCGCCGAGACCGTCCAGCTGGCCTGTCCGGCCGTGGCGCCGAATCCGGCGGAGACGGCGGGCAGCAGTGCCTGGGTGGAGTAGAGGAGTGCGAACGTCGCGACACCGGCGGCGAAGAGCGCGAAGCTCATCCGGCGGTAGCCGGGCCGGCCGGGCTCCAGCCGGTCAGGGGAGGAAACGGGCGCGACGGGCGATGAGGGGGATGAGGCGTCCAGCGTGAGGGTGGACGCCTTGGTACTGGCAGGAGGCATACATCGAAAGTAGATCTCTCTGATTCATGCGTCCAATGCACGAACTTGCGATAATCAATCCTATGGTGCATGAACGCAGCTCACAGCCTCGGCTGTCACCGAGTAGTTACGAAGAAGACATTCGCGCAGTGCTTGCGCCGCGGCTCGCGTACTTCGAGGCGGTGGCCCGCCACGAGCATGTGACGCGCGCCGCGCACGAGCTCGGCGTCCCGCAGTCCACGCTGTCGCGGGCCATGGTCAGGCTGGAACAGGACCTGGGCGTCGCCCTGTTCGCCCGCAAGGGCCGTACCGTCTCGCTCACCCCCGCGGGCCGCACCTTCCTGGGCTCCGCCGAGCGGGCTCTCACCGAGGTGGAGCGGGCCGCGGACTCGGTGCGGGCGGACGCCGATCCGACGGCGGGCAAGGTCGCCTTCGGCTTCCTGCACACCATGGGCTCCGAGACCGTCCCCGCCCTGCTCCGCGCCTTCCGCGCCGACCACCCGCGGGTCCGCTTCCAGCTGGTGCAGAACTACGGCGAGGCGATGATCGAACGCCTCCGGGCCGGCGGCCTCGACCTCTGCCTCACCTCCCCCGTCCCGGACGCCCCCGACCTGGTCTCCCGCCGCCTCGACGAGCAGCGGCTGCGTCTGGTCGTCCCGGAGGACCACCGCCTCGCCTCCCGCCGGCGGATCCGCCTGGCGGAGGCGGCGGACGAGGCGTTCGTGACCCTGGAGCCCGGTTACGGCCTGCGGCGTATCACCGACGACCTGTGCGCCGAGGCGGGCTTCACTCCGCGCGTGGCATTCGAGGGAGAGGAGGCGGAGACCCTGCGCGGCCTGGTCGCGGCGGGCCTGGGCGTCGCCCTGCTGCCGCCGCCGGCGGTGGCCCGCCCGGGCGTGGTCGAACTGACGGTCACGGCCCCCCGTGCGGCCCGCGAGATCGGCGTGGCCTGGCTGGACGGCCACCCGGACACCCCGCCGGTGGCGGCGTTCAAGCAGTTCCTGCTGTCGCGTCGGGGGCACTTGCTGCCCGACTGACCCGCGGACGGGGATGCGGTGGGGGTGCGTCCTCGGGCGAGCCCGACAACGCGGCGGGCGTGCGTGCCAGGCGGGACTTCCGACACGCACCCTAAGATCCCAGCGACCGCCCGAACCCCGCCGCCAACGGCATCCGCAGCCCCAGTGGCGGCGGCGCCGCCAGCGCGTCGGCGACCGGTCGCGCGTAGGCCCGGCCGAACAGCGACCCCCGCACGAAGTCCGTGGCCAGCGCCACCACTTCGGACCGGTGCTGGCGCAGCGCGTGACCGTCCGAGTGGACCTCGAAGCGACAGGTGTCCCGGTTGGCCTTCTTGGCCCGCTCGGCCAGCCGGAACGACAACTCCGGGTCGGACCGGGCGTCGTTCGTGCCGTGGACGAGCAACACCCGGCGGCCCAGCAGGTGCTTCACCGGTTCCGGCTCGGCCGAGGCTTCCCCGGGCAGCCAAGGAGCCATCGCCAGAACGGAGTTGACTGCCGCGTGGCCACCCGCGCGCAGCGCCGCCCGGCCGCCCATGCCGTGCCCGGCCAGACAGACGGGTATGTCGCCGTAGCGTCGTACGACCTCCTCCACCGCCCACTCCGCGTCCGCCGCGAGCTGCGCGTCCGTGGCGTTCCAGCCCCGGCAGCGGTAGTGCACGACATGCGCGGCCAGCCCGTCGTCCTGGCCCGCGCGGGCCAGGGTCCGGGCGAGCGGCAGCTGCAGTGCGTACGACAGGGAGGAAGGGCGGCGGCGCGAGTCGGCCTCGCCGTCCGGGAGCAGCACGACCACTCCGCTGACCGCAGGTTGTGCTCCGGCCGTCTTCACGGCCCGTCCCAGCCTCGGAGCAGGCAGGGGAAGTGCGCGCTGTCCCATGACAGAACAGTGTCAGAAGGAGAGGTGTACTCCACCCGTATTCGCGGTCACTGTTACGTATCGGCGCGCGGCGCTCTACGCGCGTAGGCGCTAGAGTGCCCAGATGATGAGCCCGACCCTGCACGTGCCCGGCACCGACCAGATCCGACGCGCCCCCAAGGTGCTGCTCCACGACCACCTCGACGGCGGTCTGCGCCCCGGCACGATCGTCGACCTGGCCCGTGACGCGGGCTACGAAGCCCTTCCCGAGACCGAGCCGGACAAGCTCGGCATCTGGTTCCGCGAGGCGGCCGACTCCGGCTCGCTGGAGCGTTACCTGGAGACGTTCGCCCACACCTGTGCCGTCATGCAGACCCGGGACGCCCTGTTCCGGGTGGCCGCGGAGTGCGCCGAGGACCTGGCTGCGGACGGTGTCGTGTACGCGGAGGTGCGCTACGCCCCCGAGCAGCACCTGGAATCCGGGCTGACCCTCGAAGAGGTCGTCGAGGCGGTCAACGAGGGCTTTCGCGAGGGTGAGCGCCGGGCCCGTCAGGACGGCAACCGGATCAGGGTGGGCGCCCTGCTCACCGCGATGCGGCACGCCGCCCGCGCCCTGGAGATCGCCGAACTCGCCAACCGCTACCGGGACCTGGGTGTCGTCGGCTTCGACATCGCGGGCGCCGAGGCGGGCTACCCGCCCACCCGTCACCTCGACGCCTTCGAGTACCTCAAGCGCGAGAACAACCACTTCACCATCCACGCGGGCGAGGCCTTCGGTCTGCCGTCGATCTGGCAGGCGCTCCAGTGGTGCGGCGCCGACCGCCTCGGCCACGGGGTCCGCATCATCGACGACATCGAGGTCGCCGAGGACGGCAGCGTGACGCTCGGCCGACTCGCCTCGTACGTACGGGACAAGCGCATCCCGCTGGAGATGTGCCCGACCTCCAACCTTCAGACCGGCGCCGCCGCCTCGTACGCCGACCACCCCATCGGGCTGCTGCGGAGGCTCCATTTCCGCCTCACCGTGAATACGGACAACCGGCTGATGAGCGGTACGAGCATGAGCCGGGAATTCGAGCGGCTGACCGAGACCTTCGGGTACACGCTCGACGACATGCAGTGGTTCACAGTCAATGCGATGAAATCAGCGTTCATTCCTTTCGATGAACGTCTTGCGATGATCAATGACGTGATCAAGCCCGGATATGCGGAGCTGAAGTCCGAGTGGCTCTTCGAGCAGACCGCTGCGACCAGCGGATCTTCGTCCCCCGCGGGCTGATTCGCGTGCTTTGCCGAACGGCCGGGACGATCGAATCCCGGCCGTTCGGCGTGTCCGGCATGTTTGCGGGACCGGTCGTGGGCTGACTAGTTTGCAGAGCCGCTCACATCCCCTTCCCCAAGGATGAATTCCACATGAAGCAGTCCGCTGCCAGGAATCTCGGTGTCGCCGCTCTCGGCGCCGCTTTCGCCGCTGCCGCCGCCGGTACCGCCTCGGCGTCCGCGCTGCCCGTCGACGCCACGTCCGCCCTGCCCGCCGCCGGCTCGGCGCTGGGTACCGCGACCCAGAGCCTTCCGGTCCAGGACACGGCCACCAAGCTCCTCGGCAGCGGTCAGACGAAGGTCGTCCACGACGCCACCTCACCGCTCAAGGGTCTGCTCGGCGGACTGCCCGCCGGCGGCGTGAAGGCCAACGGTCTGTCGACCAACGGTCTCCCGCTCGGCGGCTGACCCCCGCACCCACGCACGTGGGGCGGACACCCGGTCCGGGTGTCCGCCCCACGTGTGCGTCCGGGGACGAGGGGATGTCCGGCCATGATCCGCCGGACGGCCCCTACCAGGCGGCCGCCGACGACTTCTCGGCCGGCAGCAGCAGCCACAGCGCCAGGTAGAGCAGGAACTGCGGGCCGGGCAGCAGGCAAGAGACCAGGAAGATCACGCGCATGGTCCCGGCGGACGTGCCGAAGCGCCGTGCCAGCGCTGCGCACACTCCGCCGATCATGCGTCCGTCACGGGGGCGGGCAAGTGCGGCCATGGTGGGCTCCTTCGCGAACCGTCTGCTGGGGAGCAGCTCCGTCGTGCTCCCGATGTCTCCATGGTGGCTCCGCGAACGGGGCAAAGCGTCGCTCTACGGTGCGATACCGACCCTGGAAATCGTCGGGGTCGACCCCTGAGAGGTCTCCTCCCTGGGGCGGGGAATCGCCCCCGGCACCTGCTGCTCCTGCTTCCGGCGGCGCAGCCGCTTCCGGAACACCGGCACCACCAGCAGATGGGCCAGCGCCACCCCGACCGTGTTCAGCAGCAGCGAGTCGACATCGACGACCTGCCCCGGCACCCCGGTCTGCGCCAGCTCGATGGTCAGCGAGATCAGCGACCCGGCGGCGACCGTACGCGCCAGCGAGGCCCACGGGGAGACGAAGAGCCGGCCCCCGGCCATCGGCAGCAGCACCCCCAGCGGTGCCAGCAACAACAGTCCCTCACCGATCCGGTGCGCCGCCGCGGCCGGGCCGAGGGACAGGTCCGCTCTGATGCCGGCGAGCGGTTGAAGGTTCGCCGCTGTCACCCACGGGACATCCAGCGGGCGCAGAGTCAGCCACCCGACCAGCAGCAGATGCGCGAGGAGGAGGAACCCCCCGGCCGCGCGGAAGCGGATGACGGCCTGGCCGTCCGAACCTTGACCCACGCCTCCCAGGACGCCCCCACCGGTGGGATCGGTTCCGCCCCCGCCGCAGAAACCCGGGCGGGGGCGGAGCGACAGGCGGGGGGAGGCCGTCAGGGCAGTTCGAGCGCGCCGAGCGTCGGCACGGAATTCGGCCGGGACTTCGTCTCCGAGGTGCACAGATAGCCGCGCGGGGCGTAGTTCCCCGGTCCGCCGAGCAGCACCGTGCCGTCCGTGGCGAGCGACTCGCTCTCCGCGTAGGTGCACACGATCTGCGCCAGCGCCTGCGGCGGCAGGTCCTCCGGCTGCTCGCTGAGCCGCAGCGTGGTCGCCGGATCGCCCCGACGTGCCGCGCTGATCCGGAGCGTCGCCGACACGGTTGTGGAGAAGCCGGCCTGACGCTCGTCATCGGCCGGTTCCCGCTGCAGCTCGTCGAGGAGCGCCTGCGCCACCTGGACCCGGTCCGACTTCGCGTCGTCGTGAACCTGCACCGTGCGGTCCACCGTGACCAGTTGCGAGGCGCAGACCAGATAGATCTGGACCGGGATGCCCTTCAACGCCTCTGTGCTGACGTCCTCCGCGGACATCGAACACGGCACCCGCGACGGCGCGGCCCCGGCGTCGACCGGCACCGAGGTGGTCCTGATCCCGCACCCGGCAGCCAGCACGGCACAGACGACGGCTCCGGCCAGCGCCCCGGCCGAGCGGAGCGCCCGGTGCCTACCACGGTTGCTGCGCATCACGTCGCGCCGCCCTCCTCGTCCTGGACCTCCGTGTCGTGGTCCTGCGCGGTGCGGGTGAGCTGTTCGGCATCGCGCGGCAGCCGCAGGACGAACACCGCGCCGTCGCCGTCCGGCGAGTTCGCCGCGGTGATGTCACCGCCGTGGATGTGCGCGTTCTCCACGGCGATCGACAGACCCAGCCCGCTGCCCTCCGAACGCGGCCTGGACGCACTGGCCTTGTAGAAACGGTCGAACACGTGCGGCAGGACGTCCTCGGGAATGCCGGGGCCGTGGTCGCGCACCTCGATGACGAGTTCGTCGCCGTCGGTCCGTACCGCGACCCGTACCGGCGAACCGCCGTGCTTCAGCGCGTTGCCGATCAGATTGGCCAGGATCACATCGAGCCGGCGCGGATCGAGGCGGACCATCATGCCGCGCTCGGCGTCCAGATCCACCGCGTCCAGCCAGGCCCGGGCGTCGATACAGGCGGTGACCTGGTCGGCGACATCGACCGTGTCGAGGACGAGCCGGGCGGTACCCGCGTCGAAGCGGGTGACCTCCATCAGGTTCTCCACCAGGTCGTTGAGCCGCCGGGTCTCGCTGACCACCAGGTGCACGGCGGGCGCGATCATCGGGTCGAGGCTGTCGGCCTCGTCCTCCAGCACCTCGGCGACCGCGGTGATCGCGGTGAGCGGGGTCCGCAGTTCGTGCGACATGTCGGCGACGAACCGGCGGCTGGACTCCTCCCGCGCGCTCATGTCCGCGACCTTCTTCTCCAGCGAACTCGCGGCCTTGTTGAACGTGCGGGAGAGATCGGCGAGTTCATCGGTTCCGGACACCACCAGGCGGGTGTCGAGTTTGCCCTCGCCCAGCTTGCGCGCCGCGTCACCGAGCCGCTGCACCGGCCGCAGCACCGTCGTCGCGGCGGCCTGCGCCAGCAGCGCCGAGCCGACCAGGGCGAGAGCCGTGGCGATCCCCAGCGACCACGCAAGGGAGTTGAGGTCCTGCCGTTCCTGGTCGAGCGACTTCAGCATGTAGCCGGTCGGACCACCACCGATGATCTTCGTGCCGGCCACCAGGTACGGCGTACCGCGGATCGAGGTCCGCTGCCAGAACAGGTGGTACGCGTACTTGTTGCCCGCCTCCACCGGCTGCTTCCGGTTGACCTGCCGCTGCAGCGAGAGCGGCACGTTGTCGAGCGTGAACGTGTCCAGATCGGAGTTGCCCACGATCGGCTTGCCGCCGTCACGCTTGTCGACGAGCAGCACGCTGTAGCCGGGGCTGCTGCTCGCCATCTGCACGGCGGTGTTCTGCAGGTCGTCCTTGGTCGGCCGCAGCGGCAGCGAAGCCGCCCGGTTCTGCATCTCCTGCCGGAAGTCCCCGAGCGCCGCATCCTGCGTCCGCGTCAGGACGGCCTCGCGGTTGAGCCAGTACGCGATTCCCGAGGCCGACACCGCGGCGGTCAGCGCCACCAGTGCGAACACGACGACGAGCCGCAGCCGCAGACTGGTCCAGCGAAGTCCGGCGAGCAGACTGCGTTCGGCGGCAGCACTCACTGAGGCGAGTCCAGCCGGTAGCCCACGCCGCGCACGGTACGGATCAGGGTCGGCGAGGACGGCACGTCCTCGACCTTGGCCCGCAGCCGCTGCACACAGGCGTCGACCAGCCGGGAATCACCGAGATAGTCGTGCTCCCAGACCAGCCGCAGCAACTGCTGGCGCGACAGGGCCTGCCCGGGGCGACGGCTCAGCTCGAGCAGGAGCCGCAGCTCGGTCGGTGTGAGCTGCAGGTCCTCCCCGTTCTTCGTCACGGTCATCGCGGAACGGTCGATGACGACGTTCCCGAACGTCGCCGAGTCCGTGGACTCGCGCTCGCCGCGGCGCAGCACCGCGCGGATCCGGGCGTCGAGCACCCGGCCCTGCACGGGTTTCACCACATAGTCGTCGGCGCCGGACTCCAGTCCGACCACGACGTCGATGTCGTCGCTGCGCGCGGTCAGCAGAATGATCGGCAGCTGGTCGGTGCGCCGGATACGGCGGCACACCTCGAAACCGTCGATGCCGGGCAGCATCACATCCAGCACGATCAGGTCCGGCCGCTGCTCGCGCAGCAGTTTCAGGCCGTCCTCTCCCGTCGCCGCGGTGGCCACACGGTGGCCCTGGCGCGACAGCGAGAGTTCGAGGGCCGTGCGGATGGCGTCGTCGTCCTCGATCAGCAACAGGAAAGGCACGGAGGTCATTCTGGCCCATGGTGGAGCTTCAGTTCGACACTTGAAGCGCTCTCATACATCCGGCGCCCCGGTGGGAGGTCCTGTGACAGGTCTGTGACAGTCGGCGGACAGCGTCATGAAACAGCCCGGGCAAGCTCATTGGCACAAGGAACGGACGGACTCCACCGACGGGGGGCGCGAGATGAACGCACTGCACAGCACGACCACAAGCGCAGTTGTCACGCGTCTCCACGACGTCGGCAGGGGCACCGAGAAGTCCGGCGCAGGAGGGGTCGCCTCCCTGCTCGAGCGGAGCCGGGAGCTCGGGGCAGGGCGGGGGTGCGTTCGTGGTGTCGGGCGTCAGCACACGTCCTGTATGACGGTGGTCGACGCAAGCGGGGGAGCCGGCGGGGGAGCCGCGTACGGGGAGGACACGGGGGAGCGGATGTCCCGGACGGAGAGCTCGGACGCCGAAGCGGCGTTCACGGCCTACGTCCAGGAGCGCCGCGCCTCCCTGTACGCAACCGCCTACCACCTGACCGGTGACCGGTTCGAGGCCGAGGACCTGCTGCAGAGCGCCCTCTTCTCCACCTACCGGGCGTGGGACCGGATCAGTGACAAGGCGGCGGTCGGCGGATACTTGCGCCGCACCATGACCAATCTGCACATCAGTGCGTGGCGCCGACGCAAGTTGAACGAATACCCGACCGAGGAACTGCCGGAGACGGCGGGCGACACGGACGCGATGCGCGGTACGGAACTGCGTGCCGTGCTCTGGCAGGCGCTGGCGCGGCTGCCGGAACTCCAGCGCACGATGCTGGTCCTGCGGTACTACGAGGGCCGCACGGACCCGGAGATCGCGTCGATACTCGACATCAGTGTCGGCACGGTGAAGTCGAGCATCTGGCGGTCGCTGCGGCGGCTGCGCGAGGACGAGGTGCTGAGCTTCGGCCGTGACGAGGAGGAGTCCTTCGGCGAGCTGGTGGCCTGAAGGCAGCGGGGGATCGGGGGACTGCTGCTTCGGGGGAAGCGGCGGGCTTACGGGGGCACGCAGCGGGGTCGGATGGGCCGGGGGGTCCCGTCCGGCCCTGCGGTGCGTCCGGGGACGGGTGCGGAGAGGCAGGGGGCCCGCGGGGCTTCTGCCCCGGACCCCGGTCCTCAATCGCGCGACGGCCTCGGATCCGGGGTTCTGCCCCGGGAGCCCGGGACGACCAGGCCCGATTCGTAGGCCGTCACCACCGCCTGGGTGCGGTCGCGCAGGGCCAGTTTGGCCAGGATTCGGCTGACATGTGTTTTCACCGTCTCCTCCGTGATCAGCAGGCGCGTCGCGACCTCCGGGTTGGACAGGCCCTCCGCCACCAGGCGCAGGACCTCGGTCTCCCGGCGGGTGAGTGCTGCGAGCACCGCCGCGGGTACGGGGTCCGGCGTGCGGTGCTGGGTGGCGAATTCGCTGATCAGGCGGCGGGTGACGGTCGGAGCGAGCAGGGCCTGGCCGGCCGCGATGACGCGCACCGCGTCGAAGAGCCGCTCCGCGGTGACGTCCTTGAGCAGGAAGCCGCTGGCTCCGGCGCGCAGCGCGTCGTACACGTACTCGTCCAGGTCGAACGTGGTCAGGATGAGGATGCGGGGGCCGTCCGGGCCCGACGCGGCCAGTTGTCTCGTCGCTTCGATGCCGTCCGTGCCCGGCATCCGTACGTCCATGAGGACCACGTCGGGCCGGAGACCGGCGCACGTCCGTACCGCCTCGGCGCCGTCGCACGCCGTGCCGACGACGGTGAAGTCCGGCTGCGTGTCCAGCAGGGCGGCGAAGCCCGTGCGGACGACCTGGTGGTCGTCGGCGACGACGATCCGTACGGCGGGCTGTGGCTCGGTGCTCATCCGGTGGTCTCCGCGTGGGTCGGCAGTACGGTCTCGACGAGGAAGCCGCCGCCGGGCGCGGGGCCGGTGCGCAGGTCGCCGCCGACCGCGGCGGCACGCTCGCGCATGCCGGACAGTCCGTGGCCGCCCGCGGGCGGCGCGGGCGGCGGGCCCGGGCCGTTGTCGCGGATGCGCAGGGCGAGGGTGCCGGCGGTGTAGTGCAGTTCCACGTCGACGGCGGCGCCCGGTGCGTGTCGCCGGGCGTTGGTGAGGGCTTCCTGGACGATGCGGTATGCGGCGAGCTCGACGCCCGGGTCGAGCGCCGCCTGCCGGCCGCGGACGATGAGGCGGGTGCCCGTCCCGGACGCGTCCCGGGCCTCGTCGAGCAGGTCGACCAGTTGTCGCAGGCCCGGCTGCGGCTGCCGGTCGGCCGTATCGGACCCGGTGTCCTCGCGCAGGACGCCGAGCAGTCGGCGCATCTCGGTCAGTGCCGCCCGCGCGGTGTCGCCGATCGACGACAGCCGCTGCGCACCGGCGGCGGGCATCCCGGGGGTGGTCAGCCGGGCCGTCTCCGCCTGGACGGCGATCATGGAGATGTGATGGGCGACGACGTCGTGCAACTCGCGTGCTATCCGGGCGCGTTCACTGCGTGCCGTGTGCTCGAGCAGGGTGCTGGTCATCGCCCGGTGAGCGGCGCTGTGGGTGAGTGCCTCGCCGCGGGCCCGGCGGGCGATGCCCGCCCACGCCGCGACCGGGGCGAGCGAGGCCAGCAGCACGGTGAGGACGCCGGTTTCGGAGTGCGCCGGGGCGAGCCCGGCGAGGGCGAGCGGCAGGAACGGCATGGCGAGGAGCGCCGCCGACCGCGGTGAGCCCGCACGGCCCAGACGGTGCAGGACGATCAGCTGGGCGCAGAGCCCTGCGACGGTCAGCGAGTGGAACGGGGCCAGCGACAGCACGGTTGCCGCAGTGACCGACGCGGCGGCCGCGGCAGGACTCAAGAACGCCGGGGGCAGCGTGGTGGCCAGCGCGAGCAGGCCGATGAGCAGACCGAACCGGACCGTGACGCCGCTGTCCGCCGTCCGCGCGAACGACTCGGTCACCGCGAGCAGCGCCAGGACCGTCCCGGCCACGACAGGCGTACGAGGGCCGACGCCGATGCGCCGCCCCCACTCGGCCCGTCCGCCCCACCGGTGCTCGTCCACGTCCGTCATTCTTGCCGCAGGTGGCACACCCCGGCATCCCTCTCGTGAGGGACCCGTGGCACCGGACATCCCTCGTGCCAGGGAGATCAGAAGTCGCTGTCCGGCGTGACGACCGCGGGGCACCGGGCTGCCTAGCCTGCCGGACATGGAAGCAACCGTGGAAGTCACCGGCCTGCGCAAGCGCTACGGGCCGACCACCGCGCTGGACGGGATGACGTTCACCGTCAGGCCCGGACAGGTCACCGGTTTCGTCGGCCCCAACGGCGCCGGCAAGTCCACCACGATGCGGGTCATCCTCGGCCTGGACACGCCCGACGAGGGCACCGCGCTGATCGGCGGTCAGCCGTACCGGAACCTGCGGAACCCGCTGAACCACATCGGGGCCCTGCTGGATGCCGCCGCACTGCAGCCGGGCCGGACCGCCCGCAACCATCTGCTGTGGCTGGCCCACTCGCAGGGCCTCGGCGCGCGTCGGGTCGACGACGTCATCGAGCAGGCCGGTCTGGGGCCGGTCGCCGGGCGCCGGACGGCGGGCTTCTCGCTCGGCATGCGGCAGCGCCTCGGGATCGCCGCCGCACTGCTCGGCGACCCGCCGGTGATCATGCTGGACGAGCCGTTCAACGGCCTGGACCCGGAAGGCATCGTGTGGATGCGCGACTTCCAGCGTGCGCTGGCCGCACAGGGCCGTGCGGTGCTGCTGTCCAGCCACCTGATGAGCGAACTGCAGGACACCGCCGACCATCTGGTGGTGGTCGGACGCGGCAGGGTCATCGCCGACACCAGCGTGCGCGAGCTGATCGGGGCCGCGTCCGGCGACCGGGTCACGCTGCGGACCTCGGCACGGTCGGAGGCGATGACGGCGCTTGCGTACGCCGGAGCCACCGTGGCGGCCACGGACCGCGACACCCTCACCGTCTCCGGGCTGACGGCGGAGCACGTCGTGACGCTGCTCGGTGAGAGCGGGGTGCCGTTCTCCGAAGTGTCCGCGCATCGCGCGACACTGGAGGAGGCGTACATGGAACTCACCCGGGACGCGGTCGAGTTCCGCGCCGCGGCTGCCGAGGAGCCGGCCCGATGACCCGGACCACGACGTCGTACCGCTCCGGGACGCCGGCCGTGCACGCCGGGTTCGCTCAGCAACTGCGGGCCGAGTGGACCAAGTTCCGTACGGTGCGGGGCTGGGTCGCCGGACTCGCGGCCGCGGCGCTGGTGATCGTACTGATCGGGCTGATCGGCGCCCACACCGAGCGGCCCACCTGCGAGGATCCGAACCAGCCCTGCACCGGTGCCAGGGGTCCGGGCGGCGAGGCCGTGACGGACCGGTTCTACTTCGTGCACCGGCCGCTGACCGGGGACGGCAGCATCACCGTACGGATCACGTCGCTGGGCCCGGACGGTGCCGAGGGCGGGCTGCCGCCGTGGGCGAAGGCGGGGATCGTCCTGAAGGCGGGCGACCGGGCGGGGTCGGCGTACGCGGCCGTCATGGCCACCGCGGGGCACGGTGTGCGGATGCAGTACAACTACACGCACGACACAGCCGGTGCGCCCGGCGCCGTCTCCGCCGCGTCCCCGCACTGGCTGCGGCTGACCCGGACCGGGGACATGGTGACCGGCTACCGGTCGGCCGACGGGGCGCGCTGGACCGCGGTCGGCACCGCACGCCTGACCGGGCTTCCGTCGCAGGTGCAGGCCGGGATGTTCGCCGCCTCGCCACCCGCCACGGAGTCGACGAGCCAGAAGTTCGGCGGGCTGAGCAACCGCGGGGCGCCCACCCGGGCCACCGGTGTCTTCGACCACGTCGCTCTCAGCGGCGCGGAGTCCGGGGACGCGGCGTGGCACGGTGAGCAGATGGGCGGACCCGCCGATGACTTCGCGTCGGACGGCACGTTCCGCCGGGCGGACGACACGTTCACCGTCACCGGCTCCGGCGACATCGCACCTGCCGTGGGCGGCCCCATGACCGCGGGCGGTCAGACCATCGAGCGCAGCCTGGCCGGCACGTTCGTCGGGCTGATCCTGGTGATCGTCGTCGGGGCGACGTTCATCACCGCCGAGTACCGGCGCGGACTGATCCGCACCACCCTCATGGCGAGCCCGGGGCGGGGCAGGGCGCCGGCCGCGAAAGCCGTCGTCCTCGCCGCCGTGACCTTTGCGGCCGGGCTGCCCGCCGCGGCGGCAGCGGTGCTGCTCGGTGAATGGCTGGTGCGCCCCGGCGGCTTCGACTTCCCGGTCGGCACGCTCACGGAGCTGCGCGTGGTGGCCGGTACGGCGGCCCTGCTCGCGGTCACCGCGGTGCTCGCCATGGCCGTCGGCACCGTACTGCGGCGCAGCGCCGGGGCGGTCACCCTGGTGTTCGCGGCGATCGTCCTGCCGTACATCCTCGCGACCGCCTCGATCCTGCCCGCCGGGCCCTCGCAGTGGCTGCTGCGTGTCACCCCGGCAGCGGGCTTCGCCATTCAGCAGAACATGCCGCAGTACGCGCAGGTGGACAGCGACTACACACCGGCCTTCGGCTACTTCCCGCTGCCGCCCTGGGGCGGATTCGCGGTGCTGTGCGGGTGGACGGCTGTCGCGCTGGGCGCGGCGGTGTTCATGATGCGCCGGAGGGACGCATGAAGCAGACCCTGCACGCGGAGTGGACGAAGCTGCGCACCGTGACGGCCCCGGGGCGGCTGCTTCTTGCCCTTGTCGTGCTCACGGTGGCGGTCAGTGCCGCGACGGCTGCCGCCGCCGAGTGCCCCTCGACGGGCTGTCACCAGGACGTCGCCAGGCTCGGTCTGACCGGGATCCATGTGGGGCAGACGGTCGTCGCCGTCCTGGCCGTGCTGGTGATCAGCGGCGAGTACAGCACGGGGATGATGCGCACCACGCTGATGGCGACACCGCGCCGGTCCACGGTCCTGGCCGCGAAGTCGGTCGTCCTCACGGGGGTGGTGCTGGTCGCCGGGGCGGTCGCGGTGTTCGGCTGCCTGCTGGCGGCGGGGCTGATCCTGCCGGGCAACGGCTTCACGACGGCGCAGGGCCAGGCGATGCTGTCCCCGGCCGACGGTCCGACGCTGCGCGCGGCGGCCGGGTCGGTGCTGTACCTGGTGCTGATCGCCCTGCTGGCTCTCGGCACCGCCACCGCGGTCCGGGACCCGGCGGCGGCGGTCGGCGTCGTACTCGGCCTGCTCTTCGTCCTCCCGATCCTCACGCAGCTGGTCACCGACCCGGACTGGCACCGTCACCTGCAGCAGATCGCCCCGATGACGGCGGGACTCGCCATTCAGTCCACGACCGGTGCCGACAGCCTGCCCATCGGCCCGTGGGCAGGGCTGGGAGTGCTCGCGGGATGGGCCGCGGCCGCGCTCCTGGGAGGGGGACTGGTCCTGCGGCTTCGGGACGCGTGAGCCCCCGGCGCCGGACCGGCTACGCCACCGGTGCCCGGCGGCACCGCCCTGCCGCAGCCGCCGCCAGGCGCCCGAGCGCCTCCTGCTTCCCGCAGGGGTGAGCGCCCAGCGCCGTCTGCCGTGCCACGATCCGCCGCTCCGCGCGCATCAGCCGCCACCCCCGTCGCAGCAGGAACGGCACGGACTTGCGGCCCTCGCGCAGATCCCGCAGCAGCCGGCGCCGGAACGTCGTCGTCGGACGGCCGCGCAGGCACAACGCGTCCGCCAGGACACCCAGTTCCTGGCATCGCTCGACTATGTCCGCCGCGAAGATGCCCTCGGCCACGAAGAGCGGCGTCCGCTCGATGTGGAGCGCCTCGCGGTCGATCCGGGAGCTGGTGGCGATGTCGTACACCGGGACGTTCGTACGCCCCGTGCGGCACAGCTCCGTGATGGCGGCGACCGCCGCATCCGCGTCCCAGGACTGTGCGGAGTCCCAGTCGATGTCCGAACTGCCCGGGACCAGCGGCAGTGTGGGGTCGTCGCCCTCCTTGTAGAAGTCGTCCAGGCGCAGCACCGGAAGGTCCGTGCGGGCGGCCAGGGAGGACTTGCCGGAGCCGGAGGGGCCCGCGAGCAGCACGACGCGGGTCGGGATCGGTTGGGAACTCACAGGACACGAGTGTGAGGCATCGACCCGCGCAGGGGATCCCCCGGTGCCCGTGTTGGTATCCAGCATCACACCTCAATTACTCTACGTGTACAGATGATTACTCGATCGTTGTCGATCAGGTGGGAACTCCATGGCACGTCATGCACTTTCCAGGTCCCGGCGCCCCGCGCTGCTGCGCGCAGGTCTGACCGTCACCGCGATGGGCGCCGCGCTCGGTGCGGGGGGTGCGGCGGCCCACGCGGCGCCGCTGCCCATCGCTCCGGCCCCCGGCGCCGACAGCAGTCTCGACGCGGTCGGTGAGGCGACCGGGGGCGCGGTGACCGGGGCGCTCGGGCACGGGGTCTCTCCGGTCACGAACCTTCAGCTCGACCCGCTGGCCAAGACGGGTGTGGACCCGCTGGCCAACGGGGTGGGGACGCAGATCGGCGACTTCAAGCCGGTCACCACGGGCATCGTCACCGAACCACTGAGCGGCGGTGGTGCGCTGAACGACCTGCCGTCGGTGGGGCAGGTGACGGGGCTGGTGCACGGCTGATCCCGGCACACAGGGCTGCGGCCCGCCCCTCCGCGGTGTTGCCGGAGGGGCGGGCCGCAGCCGCGTCGCTCAGTAGGAGGAACCCGAGACGCCGAGCGCACCCGTGGGGTGCCAGACCGTCTTGGTCTCCAGGAAGGCCGTCAGGCGGTGCGTGCCCGGGTCGGCCGACCAGTCGTTTCCGTCCACAGCCTGTGGACGATCGGAGCTCTGCGCTTCCTTCTCGGGGTGGTGGCGGGGGACGGGTGGGCGGAGAACTCGCTTCAGGTTGTCCGCTGCCGCGATCTCCAGCTCCTTCGCCAGATCGGCGTCGGCGCCCGTGAGATCGATCGCGTTCACGTCCTGGTGGGACGCGAGCGGGGCCGCGAGCTCCGCCGTCTTCCCGGACAGGATGTTCACCACACCGCCCGGCAGGTCGGAGGTGGCCAGCACCTCGCCCAGGGACAGCGCCGGGAGCGGGGCGTCGGCGGACGCGATGACGACCGCCGTGTTGCCGGTCGCGATCACCGGCGCGACGACGGAGACCAGGCCCAGGAACGACGACTTCTGCGGCGCGACGATCGCGACCACGCCCGTCGGCTCGGGCGTGGACAGGTTGAAGAACGGGCCCGCGACCGGGTTCGCCCCGCCCACGATCTGGCCGATCTTGTCGGTCCAGCCCGCGTACCAGACCCAGCGGTCGATCGCCGCGTCCACGGCGGCCGCCGCCTTGGACTTCGACAGCCCTTCCGCGTCCGCCACTTCCCGTACGAACTGGTGCTTGCGGCCCTCCAGCATCTCCGCGATGCGGTAGAGGATCTGGCCGCGGTTGTACGCCGTCGCGCCCGACCAGCCGCCGAACGCCTTACGGGCGGCCACGACCGCGTCCCGTGCGTCCTTGCGGGAGGCCTGCGGGGCGTTCGCCAGCCACGTGCCCTTGCCCGCCGCGTCAGCGGCAGATGCCTTCGCCGTCACCTCGTACACCCGGCCGCTCTCGGAGCGGGGGAACTTGCCCCCGACGTACAGCTTGTAGGTCTTGAAGACACTCAGACGGTTATCGGACATCGAGGTACGCCTCCAGGCCGTGACGGCCGCCTTCGCGGCCGAAGCCCGACTCCTTGTAACCGCCGAACGGCGAGGTCGGGTCGAACTTGTTGAACGTGTTGGCCCAGACGACGCCCGCCCGGAGCTTGTTCGCCACCGCGAGGATGCGGGAGCCCTTCTCCGTCCAGATGCCGGCCGACAGGCCGTACTGGCTGTTGTTGGCCTTGGCGACCGCCTCGTCCGGCGTACGGAACGACAGGACGGACAGCACCGGGCCGAAGATCTCGTCGCGGGCGATGGTGTGCGCCTGGGTGACGTTCGTGAACAGCGTCGGGGCGAACCAGTAGCCGGACGACGGGAGATCGCAGGGGGCCGACCAGCGTTCGGCGCCCTCCGCCTCGCCCGTCTCGACCAGTGCCGTGATCCGGGAGAGCTGCTCCGGGGAGTTGATCGCGCCGATGTCGGTGTTCTTGTCCAGCGGGTCGCCGAGGCGCAGCGTGGACAGCCGGCGCTTCAAGGAGTCCAGCAGCTCGTCCTGGATCGACTCCTGGACGAGGAGGCGCGAGCCCGCGCAGCAGACCTGGCCCTGGTTGAAGAAGATGCCGGTGACGATGCCTTCGACGGCCTGGTCGATCGGGGCGTCGTCGAAGACGATGTTCGCGCCCTTGCCGCCCAGTTCCAGAGTGACCTTCTTGTCCGTACCGGCGACCTGGCGGGCGATCGCCTTGCCGACCGCGGTCGAGCCGGTGAAGGCGACCTTGTCGACGTCCGGGTGCTGGACGAGGGCCGCGCCCGCGTCCCCGTACCCGGTGAGGATGTTCACGACACCCTTCGGGAGGCCCGCCTGGCGGCAGATGTCCGCGAAGAAGAGCGCGGAGAGGGGGGTCGTCTCGGCGGGCTTCAGGACCACGGTGTTGCCGGTGGCGAGTGCCGGGGCGATCTTCCAGGCGAGCATCAGCAGCGGGAAGTTCCACGGGATGACCTGGCCCGCGACGCCGAGCGGACGGGGGTTCGCGCCGTAGCCTGCGTGGTCGAGCTTGTCGGCCCAGCCCGCGTAGTAGAAGAAGTGCGCCGCGACCAGCGGGAGGTCCGCGTCGCGGGTCTCCTTGATCGGCTTGCCGTTGTCGAGGGTTTCGAGGACGGCGAGCTCGCGGGAGCGTTCCTGAATGATCCGGGCGATCCGGAACAGGTACTTGGCGCGCTCGGAGCCCGGCAGCGCCGACCACTTCTCGAACGCCTTGCGGGCCGCCTTCACGGCCCGGTCGACGTCCGCGGCGCCGGCCTGCGCGACCTCGGAGAGGACCTCCTCGGACGACGGGGAGACCGTCTTGAAGACCTTGCCGTCGGCCGCGTCGGTGAACTCGCCGTCGATGAACAGGCCGTACGACGGTGCGATGTCGACGACCGACCGAGACTCGGGGGCGGGTGCGTACTCGAATGCAGATGCCATGGGGATCAGTCCACCGTCACGTAATCGGGGCCGGAGTAACGGCCGGTGCTGAGCTTCTGACGCTGCATCAGCAGGTCGTTCAGCAGGCTGGAGGCGCCGAAGCGGAACCAGTGGTTGTCCAGCCAGTCCTCGCCGACGGTCTCGTTGACCAGGACGAGGAACTTGATCGCGTCCTTGGAGGTGCGGATGCCGCCCGCGGGCTTCACACCGATCTGCACACCGGTCTGCTCCCGGAAGTCGCGCACGGCCTCCAGCATCAGCAGGGTGTTCGCAGGTGTGGCGTTGGTCCCGACCTTGCCGGTCGACGTCTTGATGAAGTCCGCGCCCGCCAGCATGCCGAGCCAGGAGGCGCGGCGGATGTTGTCGTAGGTGGACAGCTCTCCGGTCTCGAAGATGACCTTGAGGCGGGCGTCGGTGCCGTCGGCACGGGCGCACTCGGCCTTTACGGCGAGGATCTCCTCGTACACCTTGAGGTAGTGGCCGGAGAGAAAGGCGCCCCGGTCGATCACCATGTCGATCTCGTCGGCCCCGGCGGCCACGGCGTCACGGACGTCCGCGAGCTTCACGTCGAGCGCGGCGCGCCCGGCGGGGAAGGCCGTCGCGACGGACGCCACCTTCACGCCGGAACCGGCCAGCGCGGCGGCGGCCGTCGCCGCCATGTCGGGATAGACGCAGACCGCGGCGGTGCGCGGGGTCGTGCGGTCGGTCGGGTCGGGATTGACGGCCTTGGCGGCGAGAGCCCGGACCTTGCCCGGGGTGTCCGCGCCTTCCAGCGTCGTCAGGTCGATCATCGAGATGGCGAGGTCGATGGCGTACGCCTTGGCCGTCGTCTTGATCGAACGGGTTCCGAGGGACGCGGCGCGCGCTTCGAGGCCGACGGCGTCGACGCCGGGCAGCCCGTGCAGGAAGCGGCGCAGCGCACCGTCGGACGCGGTGGCGTCGGAGAATGCGGGTGCAGTGGTGGGCATGGTCACCAGATGAGCATATCTACGCGCGTAGCGGCCTGTACAGGGGGGAGGGGTCACCGGCGTGGAGCGCAGTGCCCGTGCGGGTGCGGGGTGGCCGCTCCGGCGAGGCCCCCGCACGTCAGGCAGAATCGGCCTCATGACGAGCCCCACACCTCCCACCGAGCCCTCCTACGCCGACCGGACTTTCCGGTCGCCCGCCGGGATGGTGGGCGGTGCCCTGCTGCTCCTGCTGGTCGGCTGGCTCGGCGTGGATGCCCTGATCAGGGGTGACGGGCGGACGCCGTGGCTGGCCCTGGCCGGACTGCTGACGGCTGTACCGCTGATCGTCGCGTTCACCCTGCGACCGGTCGTGTCGGTGAACAAGGAGCGGATCCGGATCCGCAACCCGTTCCGGACGATCACGGCACCGTGGCCGGCGGTCGCGGACGTGCGGGCCGGGTACTCCACCGAACTGTTCACCCACGACGGCGCGAAGTACCAGCTGTGGGCGGTGCCGGTGTCGCTGCGGCAGCGCAAGAAGGCGGCACGGCAGCAGTCGCGCCAGTCGCAGGACGATCCGTACCGGCGCACGTCGGTGCATGCGGATGTGCGGGACACGAAGGCGCGGATCGCCGGGGCGGACCAGACGGTGGCGGATCTGCGCGAGATGGCCGAGCAGGGCGGGGGCGGCGCGGGTGGCGCCGGTGGCGCCGCGGCGGTCGTCGTGCGATGGGCGTACGAGGTGATTGCGCCGGCGGTCGCGGGGGCTGTGCTGCTGGTGGTGCTGCTGGCGCTGGGCTGAGGGCTGTCCTGCTCATCGCCGGCGGGTGCACGACGACAGCGTGCACCCCGCTGCTTCGTCGGAGCGCCCGGGTGCGCCCCGTGTGAGGAGGCTTCTCCGCCTTGCGACGCACCGCGTCCGACGACGCGCGCCGATCCGCGAGCGACGACGTCCGGGACCGCAGGGCCCTGCGCCACCGCCTCCCGTGACCGGCGGCTGCGCGGCACGGGAGGCGGGGACGATCGGGACAGCGGGGACGGCTCGGTGCGGGGACACCGGGTCGGCCCCTTCCCGGCCCGGGCCGATGACCGGGAAAGGAGGCGGAAGGCTGCGGCAACTGCCGTACCCGATTCCTCCGCACGTACGAAGGGGCGCTTGTGCTCAGATCCCGGCGGCCGCCGACAGGTCCCTGGTGATCCCCGCGAGGAGTTCCGCGCCCTTGGCCCGCGCGGCGGGCAGGCCGTCCGCCGAACCGACCGGCACCACGACCTCCAGGTAGCACTTGAGCTTCGGCTCGGTGCCGCTCGGTCGGACGATCACCCGGGCACCCTGAAGGTGGTAACGGAGTCCGTCGGTGGGCGGCAGCTGCTCCGAGCCCTCCGACAGATCCTCGGCCGAGGTGACGGCGAGCCCCGCGAGCGCGGTCGGCGGGGCCTCGCGCAGCCGCCGCATGGCGTCCGCGATGACCGACAGGTCCTCCACCCGGACCGAGAGCTGGTCGGTGGCGTGCAGCCCGTGCTCGACCGCGATGTCGTCGAGGAGATCGAGGAGCGTGCGCCCCTGCTCCTTGAGCACGGAGGCCAGCTCGGCGACGAGCAGTGCGGCCGTGATGCCGTCCTTGTCACGTACGCCGTCGGGGTCGACGCAGTAGCCGAGCGCCTCCTCGTACCCGTACCGCAGGCCGTCGACGCGGGCGATCCACTTGAAGCCGGTCAGCGTCTCCTCGTACCCGTTCCCCGCCTTCTCGGCGATCCGGCCGAGCAGCGACGACGACACGATCGACTCGGCGAAGACACCGGTGGCACCGCGGGCGACCAGATGGGCGGCGAGCAGCGCGCCGACCTCGTCGCCGCGCAGCATCCGCCAGCCGCCGTCCACGGACGGGTCCGGGACGGCGACGGCGCAGCGGTCCGCGTCCGGGTCATTGGCGATGACGATGTCCGGGTGCGCGCGCCGGGCGGTGGCGAACGCGAGATCCATCGCCCCCGGCTCCTCCGGGTTCGGGAACGCGACGGTGGGGAACGCCGGGTCGGGCTCGGCCTGCTCGGCGACGAGCACCGGCTCCGGGAACCCGGCGCGGGCGAAGGCCGCGGTCAGGACGGACGTGCCGACGCCGTGCATGGCGGTGTACACGACCTGGGCGGTACGCGGGGACCCGGCATCGAGCACCGCGTCCGTACGGGCCAGATAGGCGTCCAGGACCTCGTCGCCGAGGATCTCCCAGCCGCTCTCCGGCCGGTCCACGCCGGCCAGCGGGCCGACCGCGGCGATCGCGTCGGCGATCTCCCCGTCCGCCGGGGGCACGATCTGCGAGCCGTCGCCCAGATAGACCTTGTACCCGTTGTCGCGCGGCGGATTGTGGCTCGCGGTCACCTCGACGCCCGCGACGGCGCCCAGGTGACGTATCGCATACGCCAGGACGGGGGTCGGGAGCGGGCGGGGGAGGACTGCCGCGCGCAGACCCGCACCCGTCATCACGGCCGCGGTGTCGCGGGCGAAGTCGGCGGACTTGTACCGGGCGTCGTACCCGATGACGACCGTGCCGCCGGTCTGCCCCTTCGCCTTCAGATAGGCGGCGAGCCCGGCGGCGGCGCGGATGACGACGGACCGGTTCATCCGCATCGGCCCGGCCCCCAGCTCACCGCGGAGCCCGGCGGTACCGAACTGCAGCGTGCCTGCGAACCGTGCGGCGAGCGCGTCGAGGTCCTCGGCGTCGATGAGCTTGGCGAGCTCGTCGCGGGTCTCGGGGTCGGGGTCCTCGACGAGCCAGGTCCTGGCCTGCGTGATGAGGTCCTGCTGCACGGTGTCCGCCTTTCTGCGGGGTGAGGTGTTTTCCGGGTGCGGGTGGGTGGCACGCCGCGCGGGGCCGTCCCGGGCGACAGACACCGCCCGCCGCAGGGCGACGCGCGGTCAGATGCGCTCGAGCACCCGCGCGAGCAACGACCCCATCCGGGTCGCCGAGTCCCGTCCTGCCTGCAGTACCTCTTCGTGGTTCAGCGGCTCCCCGCTCAGCCCGGCAGCCAGATTCGTGACGAGCGAGATGCCCAGCACCTCCGCCCCCGCCTCCCGCGCGGCAATGGCTTCGAGCACCGTGGACATGCCGACCAGGTCGCCGCCCATCACCCGGACCATGTTGATCTCGGCCGGGGTCTCGTAGTGCGGGCCGGGGAACTGCACGTACACGCCCTCTTCGAGGGTGTCGTCGACCTCCTTGCACAGCGCGCGCAGCCGCGGCGAGTACAGGTCGGTCAGGTCGACGAAGTTGGCGCCGACGATCGGGGACGCCGCGGTCAGGTTGATGTGGTCGCTGATCAGGACCGGCTGTCCGGGGCGCATGCCCTCGCGCAGACCGCCGCAGCCGTTCGTCAGGACGACGGTCTTGCAGCCCGCGGCGACGGCGGTGCGGACCCCGTGCGCGACGGCGGCGACGCCGCGGCCCTCGTAGAAGTGCGTGCGGCCGAGGAAGACCAGGGCGCGCTTCTCGCCGATCCGGTACGAGCGGATCGTGCCGCCGTGGCCCTGGACGGCGGGTGCCGGGAAGCCGGGAAGTTCGGTCACCGGGAACTCGGCCTCCGGAGTGCCGAGCGCGTCGCCCGCAGGTGCCCAGCCGGAACCCATCACGAGGGCGACGTCGTGGGTCTCGGCACCGGTCAGCTCGCGCAGGCGGGCAGCGGCGTCGGCAGCGGCGGCGTGCGGGTCGCCCTGGATGTTGTCCGGAATAACAGATGCGTTCACGCGGATGAGGGTAGCCGGTGATTCCCTACGCGCGTAGATGCCCCTGCGCAGAGTCTCCACGCGACTCTTTGTACTTTCACACAGAACCGGGCAGCGGCGCGGCGCCTCAGCAGGGGTGTTTGCGCAGCTCCATCACATAGTCGTGCGGTGCGCCCGCCGACTCGGCGGCGTCCGCGATCTCGCCCAGATAGCGGGCGGACGGCAGCCCGCCCTCGTACCCGTTCAGCACGTACATCCAGGCCGGCTCCTCGCCGTCCAGGGTGTGCACCCGGACCCGCATCCGCCGGTAGATGTCGAGGCCGACACCCTCCCAGCGGTCCATGGAGTCCTCGTCCATCGGCGCGATGTCGTACAGCGCCACGAAGACCTGCGAGCGCGGCGCCTCCACCACCGTGGCCAGCGCGCCTTCCCAGCCCATCTGCTCCCCGCCGAAGGTCAGCCGCCAGCCGTTGAGCCAGCCCGTGCCGCGCAGCGGGGAATGCGGTGCGCGGCGCGTCATCAGCCGCGCGTCGAGGTTGCCGGCGTACGCGGCGTAGAGCGACATGGGGTCGAGGGTACGGGAGGTGACCCCGGGAGCGGCGATTCCTGTGAGGAAGACCCCGGTCGGCGCCTTCGAGGGGAACCCGTGGAGGTCTCCGCGAGGGGACCTCGCCGCGCCCCTTTCGCCGTCCTGGCTCCCGTATGGAGGGCCCCGGGGCGAAGCATGTTGGCGCGTGCGGGACAATGGAGTACGTACTGCATACCCCCGGGGTGATCCCCCGGACCCCCGGCCGGGGCGGCAGACGGCCGCGGGATGACATACGCGAGGCGGACTTTTTGTGACCCGGATCGTGATCATCGGCGGCGGACCCGGCGGCTACGAGGCGGCACTGGTGGGCGCCCAGCTCGGCGCGGAGGTGACCGTCGTCGACTGCGACGGCCTCGGCGGCGCGTCGGTACTCACCGACTGCGTGCCCTCCAAGACCCTGATCGCGACGGCAGAGGTGATGACCACCTTCGACTCTTCGTACGAGGAGTTGGGCATCATCGTCGCCGACGACACGCCGCACATCGAGCAGGCGGCGCGGGTGGTCGGCGTCGACCTCGGCAAGGTCAACCGACGGGTGAAGCGCCTGGCGCTCGCCCAGTCCCACGACATCACCGCCTCCGTCACCCGCGCGGGGGCGCGCGTGATGCGTGGCCGCGGGCGTCTGGAAGGCCTCCAGGCCGCCGACGGCTCCCGCACGGTCGTCGTGACCGTGGCCGACGGTACGGAGGAGAGGCTCACCGCCGACGCCGTGCTGATCGCGACCGGCGGCCACCCCCGGGAGATCCCGGACGCGCTCCCCGACGGCGAGCGCATTCTGAACTGGACCCAGGTCTACGACCTCGACGAGCTCCCCGAGGAGCTCATCGTGGTCGGCTCCGGTGTCACCGGTGCCGAGTTCGCCGGCGCCTACCAGGCACTCGGTTCCCGCGTCACGCTCGTCTCGTCCCGCGACCGGGTGCTGCCGGGCGAGGACCCGGACGCCGCCGCCGTGCTGGAGGACGTCTTCCGGCGCCGCGGCATGAACGTCATGGCGCGCTCGCGCGCCCAGGCGGCGAAGCGGGTCGGCGACCGGGTCGAGGTCACCCTCGCCGACGGCCGCGTGATCACCGGTTCGCACTGTCTGATGGCGGTCGGCGCGATCCCGAACAGCGCGGGCATGGGTCTGGAGGAGGCCGGGGTCCGGCTCAAGGATTCCGGCCACATCTGGACCGACAAGGTCTCCCGCACCAGCGCCCCCGGCGTGTACGCGGCCGGTGACGTCACCGGCATCTTCGCCCTGGCCTCGGTCGCCGCGATGCAGGGCCGGATCGCGATGTACCACTTCCTCGGTGACGCGGTGGCCCCGCTCAATCTGAAGACCGTCTCCTCGAACGTCTTCACCGACCCGGAGATCGCCACCGTCGGCTACACGCAGGCGGACGTCGACTCCGGCGCGATCGACGCACGTGTGGTGAAGCTGCCGCTGCTGCGCAACCCGCGCGCCAAGATGCAGGGCATCCGGGACGGCTTCGTCAAGATCTTCTGCCGGCCCGGCACCGGCATCGTGGTCGGCGGCTGTGTCGTCGCGCCGCGGGCCAGCGAGCTGATCCACCCCATCTCGATCGCGGTGGACAACAATCTGACGGTGGAACAGATCGCAAACGCTTTCACTGTGTACCCGTCCCTGTCGGGATCGATCGCCGAAGTGGCACGGCAGTTGCACACCCGGAAGCGGGCCGGCGAGGCGTAGGAACCCGGCATTCCCCGGCAACCCCTGGCAACTCAGGCCGGCGGGAGGCCGTCGGACGATCAGTAGGGAACAACAACGGGGCCGCCTATATCACTTGGCGGCCCCTTGTGTGTACAACTTCTGTTATTCGGCGCAAACTGCTGAAAACTCTCGGGTGGTCACGTTACTGTCAGTTTCGTGTTCGCTGCAGAACGTCGTCAATTGATCCTCGAAATGGTGCGCGCCAACGGGGCGGTATCGCTCCGTGAGCTCGCCCGCGTCGTCCAGACCTCCGAAGTGACCGTACGGCGGGACGTGCGGGCACTGGAGGCAGAAGGACTCCTCGACCGCCGGCATGGCGGTGCGGTTTTGCCGGGCGGTTTTACGCGGGAGTCCGGCTTTCCGCAGAAATCCCATCTCGCCACCGCGGAGAAGACGGCCATCGCCGACCTGGCCGCCGGTCTCGTCGAAGAGGGCGAGGCCATTGTGGTCGGAGCAGGCACGACCACGCAGGAGCTGGCCCGTCGGCTCGCGCGGATCCCCGGCCTGACCGTCGTCACCAACTCACTGCTGGTCGCCCAGGCGTTGGCCCATGCCAACCGGGTGGAGGTGGTGATGACCGGAGGCACCCTGCGCGGTTCCAACTACGCCCTGGTGGGCAGCGGTGCGGAGCAGTCGCTCCAGGGGCTGCGGGTGTCGCGCGCGTTCCTGTCCGGGAGCGGACTCACCGCGGAACGGGGGCTGTCCACGTCCAACATGCTCTCGGCGAGCGTCGACCGGGCGTTGGTGCAGGCCGCCGCGGAGGTGGTGGTCCTGGCGGACCACACCAAGCTCGGCTCCGACACGATGTTCCAGACGGTGCCCACGGACCTGATGACCCGTCTGGTGACGGACGAACCTCCGGCCCACGACGAGCGGTCCGCCACCGAGTTGCAGGCGCTGGCCGACCAGGGCGTACAGATCGCGGTGGCCGGGGCGGGGATGGGGCCGGTCGGGACCGACTCCCACTCGTCGGGGCGCCAGGCGCGCCGCGACATGCCCCTGCCCGGTCAGCGGCGCACGCACAGCGGTCCGGGGCCGCAACTGCGCAGCGCGGCTTCGGCCCTGACGGACCAGTCCCCGGGCGACCGGTCCCGCGTGGCGGACCTCCGGCGCCGCTGAGTCCATCGGGGCACTGCCCCGAACCCCAGCGTTCAAGTGCCGGACGGGCTTGATGGGGCCGACGGAACCCGGCCCCTCCCGCGACTGAGGAGCAGTCTCAGCCCGCCGCCGCCCGCGGCCCTTTCAGCCCCTGCAACGTCAGCGTCAGCAGTCGCCCGGCCAACGCCGGATCCTCCGGCGCCTGCTCCGCCGCCAGCGCGATCGCATTCGTCAGCTGCATCAGGTCGCCGATCGACACGTCCGCCCGTACCGTCCCACTCGCCTGCGCCCGTGCGAGCAGCCGTGCCCCCGCCTCGCGCAGCGGCACGTTGCAGTCGGACAGGGCCGAAGTCTCGTCCCGCGACGTCGACATGAGTGCCTGCGCGAGCCCGCGGTACTCACCCGCATGGGTGATGATTGCGCCGAGCCAGTCCACCAGGCCCCCGCACGGATCCGCCTTCGCCAGCTCGTGGGAGCGGGCGAGCAGTGAGGCGACCGCTTCCTGGAACACCGCGCTCATCAGCGCGTGCCGGTTCGGGAAGTGCCGGTACAGCGTGCCGATCCCCACGCCCGCCCGGCGCGCGATGTCTTCCAGCGAGGCATCGGTGCCGTGCTCCGCGAACGCCGTACGGGCCTCGCAGAGCAACCGGTCGTAGTTGCGCCGCGCGTCGGCGCGCATGGGCCGGCCCGGCGTCTGTGCCGTGCTCATCGCCATTGCGCAGTCCTCCCTTTTTCCGCCCCCGGGGTCCAGGATGCCATTGCGGAAACGTAGGCCTCCGCCCCGTCGGGGCCGGACCGGAACCCGCCGCGACACCGGGGCGGAGCCGACAGACGACAAGGGCCCCCGCGGAGTCGTTCGTACGACTCCGCAGGGGCCCCGGCACGGATCGGCGGATCAGTCCTTGATCTCGCAGATCACGGCGCCGGACGAGACCGAGCCGCCGACCTCGGCGGCCAGACCCTTGATCGTTCCGGCGCGGTGGGCGTTGAGGGGCTGTTCCATCTTCATGGCCTCGAGGACGACGATCAGGTCGCCTTCCTGGACCTGCTGGCCCTCCTCGACGGCGATCTTGACGATGGTGCCCTGCATGGGCGAGGCGAGGGTGTCGCCGGAGGCCGCGGAGCCGGTCTTCTTCGCCGCGCGGCGCTTGGGCTTGGCGCCCGCGGCGAGTCCGGTGCGGGCCAGGCTCATGCCCAGCGAGGAGGGCAGGGAGACCTCGAGACGCTTGCCGCCGACCTCGACGACGACCGTCTCGCGGCCCACCTCCTCCTCCGCCTCCGCGTCGGCGGGAGCGGCGAAGGGCTTGATCTCGTTGACGAACTCGGTCTCGATCCAGCGGGTGTGGACGCGGAACGGGTCGCTGGTGAACGCCGGGTCGGTGACGACCGCGCGGTGGAACGGGATTGCGGTGGCCATGCCCTCGACGTTGAACTCGGCCAGCGCGCGCGCCGCCCGCTGCAGCGCCTGCTCACGCGTGGCACCGGTCACGATGAGCTTCGCCAGCAGCGAGTCCCACGCCGGACCGATCACCGAGCCGGACTCGACGCCCGCGTCCAGGCGGACACCCGGACCGGTCGGCGGTGCGAACACCGTCACCGTGCCCGGGGCGGGCAGGAAGCCGCGGCCCGGGTCCTCACCGTTGATCCGGAACTCGAACGAGTGTCCGCGCACCGCCGGGTCGTCGTAGCCGAGCTTCTCGCCGTCCGCGATCCGGAACATCTCCCGGACCAGGTCGAGACCGGTGACCTCCTCGGTGACCGGGTGCTCGACCTGCAGACGGGTGTTGACCTCCAGGAACGAGATCGTGCCGTCCACACCGACCAGGAACTCCACGGTGCCCGCACCGACGTACCCGGCCTCCTTCAGGATCGCCTTCGACGCCGCGTACAGCTCCGCGTTCTGCTCCTGGGACAGGAACGGCGCGGGAGCCTCCTCCACCAGCTTCTGGTGACGGCGCTGCAGCGAGCAGTCACGTGTCGACACGACCACCACATTGCCGTGGGAGTCGGCCAGGCACTGCGTCTCCACATGCCGCGGCTTGTCGAGGTAGCGCTCCACGAAGCACTCCCCGCGCCCGAACGCCGCGACCGCCTCACGGACGGCGGAGTCGTACAGCTCCGGGATCTCCTCCAGCGTCCGGGCCACCTTCAGCCCGCGACCGCCACCGCCGAACGCCGCCTTGATCGCGATCGGCAGCCCGTGCTGCTCGGCGAACGCCACGACCTCCGCGGAACCCGACACCGGGTCCGGGGTGCCGGCGACCAGCGGCGCACCGGCACGCTGCGCGATGTGGCGGGCGGCGACCTTGTCGCCCAGGTCGCGGATCGCCTGCGGCGGCGGACCGATCCAGGTCAGCCCGGCGTCCAGCACGGCCTGGGCGAACTCGGCGTTCTCCGACAGGAAGCCGTAGCCCGGGTGGATCGCGTCCGCCCCCGAGTCCTTGGCAGCCTGCAGCACCTTGGCCATGTCCAGATAGCTGGCGGCCGGGGTGTCACCGCCCAGAGCGAATGCCTCGTCGGCCGCACGCACATGCAGAGCGTCCCGGTCCGGGTCGGCGTAGACGGCCACGCTCCCGATCCCGGCATCCCGGCATGCCCGAGCAACACGGACAGCAATTTCGCCACGATTGGCGATGAGCACCTTGCGCACGATGGCTCCCTCCTTGAAACAAGCTGAGTTTAGGGACTACCGACACGGCCTTACGACCCGTCCCCATTGGTGAGCTTGCCCACACGGAGCGTGATTCGAGGCCTGCTCGAAGCGTGAAATCCCTTGTGGCACCACGGTACGCCGGGTTTCATGACCGCACAGTAGCCACGAGGTGTGGTCCAGGTCTCTGTTCACAGGAACGACAGCTCCCGGCGTTTCTTTGTGGAATACCTACTAAGGGGCGGGGTTTTCTTTGCGCGACGCACGAGGGGCGCGACAACGCGGGGTCCGTGTGCCGAGTGTGATCCATGCCCGGGTGCGAAAAGAGGCAGGCAGGGCGGTCTGAACTCTTGTCCGAAGGATTACCCGTTAGTAGGGTCCGCGCTATCGCACGTACTGCAGGTAACAGGGGGTGAGCGCCGTGGTGCGCAGACCGGTGGCTTTCGTGGCCGCGATCGTGCTGTTCGTGGAAGCCGCGGGCATGGTGCTCGTCAACGGCATCCTGGCCACGGTCGTCGACAACCAGGAGATGTCGCTGGCCGGGCTCGATCCCGCCGCCATGTCCGCCGGAGCATGGGCGATGGGTGGCGTCGCCGGCCTCTATCTGCTGCTGTGCGGTCTCGTCCTGCTGCTGACCGGCATCCGTGACCGGGCCCCCGGCCGGGTCGGACGGTTCGCCCTGATCAGCTGCGCCGTGGTGCACGGGGTGCTGGGCGCGCTGACCGTGGGGCTGGTCGGCTGGGCCGCGTTCGCCTTCATGATGGTCGTGCTCGGACTGATCGTGCTGACTCTGGTGGCGTACGGGACCGCGCGAGAGAAGAGCGACGGCGAGGCGGACGGGAACGGCGGCGGCGCCGAAGAGGGTGCTCCGGCGCCCGCGTGACCCGCCCGTGCGCGTCAGCCGTGCACGTCAGACCCACAAGTCGGTGACGGAGAAACCCAGTTCGCCCAGGAGCCGGCGTAGCAGCGGCAGCGAGAGCCCGATGACATTGCCGTGGTCGCCCTCGATGGAGTCGACGAACGGTGCCGAGCGCCCGTCCAGCGTGAAGGCGCCCGCGACATGGAGCGGCTCGCCCGAGGCGACGTAGGCGGCGATCTCGGCATCCGTGGGCTCACCGAACCGGACGACGGTGGACGCCGTCGCGGACGCCGTACGCCCGGTCGCCGTGTCGATCACGCTGTGGCCGGTCTGCAGGATCCCGGACCGGCCGCGCATGGACTTCCAGCGGGCGGTGGCGTCCTCGCTGTCGGCCGGCTTCCCGAGTGCCTCGCCGTCGAGTTCGAGGACCGAGTCGCACCCGACGACCAGGGCCCCCGCGGCCTCCGGACGGCCGGCCACGGCGGCGGCCTTCGCCTCGGCGAGGACGAGCGCCAGCTCGCCCGGCGTCGGGGCGGTCAACGCGTCCTCGTCCACACCGCTGACGATCACCTCGGGTGCGAAGCCTGCCTGGCGCAGCAGACCGAGACGGGCGGGGGAGGCGGAGGCGAGCACGAGACGGCGCTGATCAGTCATACCGGCCATCGTAGAAGGGCCCGGCGCGCCGCAGTACCACGCATCCACGGCCTCGGCGCACGCCACGTCGCCGGGCGCCCACGACTGCGGCACGCGCCGCGCCACCGGGCATCCGTCGCCATGACGCGCGCCGCGGCACCGGGCGCCCACGGCGTCAGCGCGTGCCGAGCGCCAGCATCGCGACGACCATGGCGAGCGCAAGCACCAGCCACACGCGCCGCATCATGTCCTGGGCGTCGCGCAGCTCTTTCGGAGGCTTGTTCTCGGGGTCGGACCACAGCATGGTCCCGATCCTGCTGCGGCCGCCCCCGCGGCGCCTGAGTACGGGTACTCAGCCGCCCTGGTGCGTACGGACCAGATCGTTCCGCGGCCGCACGGCGGAGGCCCGGACCCCTGTGGCGGGTTCCGGGCCTCCGAGGACACCGTGCGGCCGGACGGCTACCCCGGCCAGTAGGTGCGCGCCCAGGCCCGCGGGCCGGGCCGGTGGCGCTCCCGGCGGGCGATGCGGCCCGGGTCGGACCACTGTTCGGGCTGCGCGGGCGCGCCGGACGACACAGCGGCCGTCGCCGCGGCGCGCGCCTGGACCACTGCCAGTGCGGCGGCCAGCTCCTCCGGGGTCGGGTTGCCCCGTACGACCTTGATCATGGTCAGGACCCTTTCTAGAGGGGGATGTTGCCGTGCTTCTTCGGGGGCAGGGATTCCCGCTTCGTGCGCAGCTGGCGCAGCCCCTTCACCACGTGCGCCCGGGTGTCGGACGGCATGATCACCGCGTCCACGTAGCCGCGTTCGGCCGCCACGTACGGGTTGAGCAGCGCGTCCTCGTAGTCGGCCATCAGCTCGGCGCGGGTCGCCTCCTGATCCTCGGCGGCCGCGATCGTGCGGCGGTGCAGGATGTTCACCGCACCCTGCGCGCCCATCACCGCGATCTGCGAGGTCGGCCAGGCGAGGTTGATGTCGGCGCCCAGGTGCTTGGAGCCCATGACGTCGTACGCGCCGCCGAACGCCTTGCGGGTGATCACCGTGATCAGCGGGACGGTCGCCTCCGCGTACGCGTAGATCAGCTTGGCGCCGCGCCGGATGATGCCGCCGTACTCCTGGTCGACGCCGGGCAGGAAGCCGGGGACGTCGACGAAGGTCAGCACGGGCACGTTGAACGCGTCGCAGGTGCGGACGAAGCGTGCGGCCTTCTCGCTCGCGTTGATGTCCAGACAGCCCGCGAACTGCATCGGCTGGTTGGCGACGATGCCGACGGGGTAGCCCTCGACACGCCCGAAGCCGGTGATGATGTTCGGCGCGAACAGGGCCTGCGTCTCCAGGAACTCGCCGTCGTCCAGCACATGCTCGATGGCGGTGTGCATGTCGTACGGCTGGTTCGCCGAGTCCGGGATGAGGGTGTCGAGCTCGCGGTCCTCGTCGGTCACCGTGAGATCCGCCTCCTCCGGGAAGGCGGGCGCCTCGGAGAGGTTGTTCGACGGGAGGTAGGACAGCAGCGACTTGACGTACTCGATGGCGTCCTTCTCGTCCCCCGCCATGTGATGCGCCACACCCGAGGTGGTGTTGTGCGTACGGGCGCCGCCCAGTTCCTCGAAGCCGACGTCCTCACCGGTCACCGTCTTGATGACGTCGGGACCCGTGATGAACATGTGCGAGGTCTGGTCGACCATGACGGTGAAGTCGGTGATCGCGGGGGAGTAGACCGCGCCACCGGCGCACGGTCCGACGACCAGCGAGATCTGCGGGACGACACCCGAGGCGTGCACATTGCGGCGGAAGATCTCGGCGAAGAGACCGAGCGCGGCCACACCCTCCTGGATCCGTGCGCCGCCACCGTCGTTGATGCCGATGATCGGGCAGCCGGTCTTCAGCGCGAAGTCCATCACCTTGACGATTTTCTCACCGTAGACCTCGCCGAGCGAGCCGCCGAAGATGGTGAAGTCCTGCGAATACACGCAGACGGGGCGGCCGTCGACCGTGCCGTAGCCGGTGACGACACCGTCTCCGTACGGGCGGTTCTTCTCGATGCCGAAGTTGGTGGAGCGGTGCCGGGCGAATTCGTCGAGTTCCACGAAGGAGCCCTGGTCGAGCAGAAGATCGACCCGCTCGCGGGCGGTCAACTTGCCCTTGGCGTGTTGCTTTTCGACCGCGCGTGCGGAACCGGCGTGTGTCGCCTCGTCGATACGGCGCTGCAGGTCCGCGATCTTGCCCGCGGTGGTGTGGATGTCGATCTCTTCCGGCTCGGACATCGGGTGGCGGCTCCCTGCCTGGTCACGGGGACGACTGACTGGTGGGTTCTACGGCTGCGTGCGCGGCCGGGTGCGCGATGCGTGCGCGGGGACGGCCGGCCGGGCAGCTGCCGAAGGTACGGAATGGCTACTGATCCGTAGCGTATCGGCGCGGATACCGTTCGGCAGTGCGTCGTTTGCCACACCTAGGGTGGCTTGCATGACACCTCCGGATGCGTCACAGAACCGCTGGTCGGACCTGGACCGGCCGCCCCTGAACGTCCCCGCGCTGCGCCGCGGACTGCTGCGGCCCGGCGGACTGTGGACCTCACTCGACGTCGTGGACACGACCGGTTCCACCAACTCCGACCTCGCGGGACGGGCTGCGGAACTCACCGAGGGCACGGTCCTGATCGCCGAGGAACAGACCGCGGGCCGAGGCCGCCTCGACCGGACCTGGTCGGCGCCCGCCCGCTCCGGCCTGTTCTTCTCCGTCTACCTGACGCCCGGCGACGGCGTACCGGTCCATCGCTGGGGCTGGCTGCCGCTGCTCGCCGGTGTCGCGGCGGCGACCGGCCTGGCCAAGGCGGCGGGCGTCGACATGGCGCTGAAATGGCCGAACGACCTGCTGGTCACGGTGGCGGGCGAGGAGCGGAAGGCGGGCGGCATCCTGGCCGAGCGCGCCGCGAACGGCGTCGTGGTCGGTATCGGCGTCAACGTGTCCCTGCACGCGGACGAGCTCCCCGCCCCCAATGCCGCCTCCCTCGCCCTGGCCGGAGCGGTCTCCACCGACCGGGAGACCCTGCTGCGGGGTGTGCTGCGCTCGCTGGAGCACTGGTACGAGGAATGGCGCTCGGCCGACGGCGACGCGGCGGAGAGCGGCCTCCAGGCGGCGTACGCGGCGGGCTGCGCGACGCTGGGGCGGAGGGTACGTGCCCAGCTCCCCGGCGACCGCTCCCTCACCGGTGAGGCGGTGGCGATCGACGGCGACGGCCGCCTGATCCTGTCCACCGACGAAGGCCTGCAGGAACCGGTGTCGGCGGGCGACATCGTCCACCTGAGGGGCGCGGAGGGCGGCCTCACCTAGGGCGTGTGTCGGAAGTCCCGCCTGCCCGGCGACGCCTGGCACGCACGCTCGCTGCGTTGTCGGGCTCGCCCGAGTACGTCCCGTACGAGGACGACCCTCCGCCTTGCGATCGCACGCACCGGACGCCGCCGGGCCCGCCCTGCGGGCGGACGGCGGGACTTCCGACACAAGCCCCAGTGCCCCTCCCGGCCGGCTCTGCCCCGGCCCACCACCCGTAGCCACCACGATCCCCCGGGCCGGCCCCGTACCGGGGGCCCGATCCGGCCGTCGTCCCCGTGGGAACCACCCGCCGGGGGGCAAACCCCCACGCCCCCGGCCCCGGCCGGCCTCGTACCGGGACGCCCTCACTTAGTGAGGTAGCGCACACCTGCCGTATCGTTGAGGCGATCCACCGACAGATCGGCAGGGCAGTGCGCAGGGAACGGGCAGGAGGCGGCTGGTGACCGTCGACGACACGAGCTCCGGCGCGGGCGCGGAGCCCCCACCGGAACCCTCGGTCCACGCGACGCCGCATCACGAAGTCGACCACACGGCGGAACCGACCGACGATCCCCTCGCGATCCGGCTGGAACAGCTGATCCTGGGGGCGGACCGCCGCTACACCCCGTTCCAGGCGGCCCGTACCGCCGGTGTCTCGATGGACCTGGCGTCGCGGTTCTGGCGCGCCATGGGGTTCGCCGACATCGGGCAGGCGAAGGCGCTGACCGAGGCGGACGTGCTCGCGCTGCGGCGGCTCGCCGGACTCGTGGAGGCGGGACTGCTCAGCGAGCCCATGGCGGTGCAGGTGGCCCGGTCCACTGGGCAGACCACCGCCCGGCTGGCGGAATGGCAGATCGATTCCTTCCTGGAGGGGCTGACCGAGCCGCCCGAGCCCGGCATGACCCGCACCGAGGTCACGTATCCCCTGGTGGAGCTGCTCCTGCCGGAGCTGGAGGAGTTCCTCATCTATGTCTGGCGGCGCCAGCTCGCCGCCGCGACCGGCCGGGTGGTGCAGGCGGCCGACGACGACGAGATGGTGGACCGCAGGCTCGCCGTCGGCTTCGCCGACCTGGTCGGCTTCACCCGGCTGACCCGGCGGCTGGAGGAGGAGGAGCTCGGCGAGCTCGTCGAGTCGTTCGAGACGACCTGCGCCGACCTGGTCGCCGCGCACGGCGGCCGGCTCATCAAGACCCTCGGTGACGAGGTCCTCTTCGCCGCGGACGACGCGGGCACGGCGGCCGAGATCGCGCTGCGCCTGATAGAGGCGATGGCCCAGGACGAGACGATGCCCGCGCTCCGCGTCGGCATCGCCTTCGGCACCGTCACGACCCGGATGGGCGATGTCTTCGGCACGACGGTGAACCTCGCCAGCCGCCTCACCTCTATAGCGCCCAAGGACGCCGTGCTGGTGGACGGCGCGTTCGCGGAGGAGCTGACGCGTACGGGCGATGCCCCGGCCTCCGAGGCGCAGGCGGCGGAGGAGGCCGCGGCGGCCGAGAAGGAGCGCGAGAACGGCGTGGAGCCGCTGGCCGTGCCGAAGTACCGGTACGGGCTGCAGCCGATGTGGCAGCGGCCGGTGCGTGGGCTCGGCGTGGTGGAGCCGTGGCTGCTGGCCCGGCGCGGTATGTCCTGACCGCGCCCCGGGGCGCGGTCGCGTACACCCCCTAGGATCCCTCCGGTAACGCTCGTTAACCGGAGGGGTGCAGTCATGACCGTCACGTCCGAGCAGCGGTTCGGGGAGTTCGTCGTCGTACGGGTCCACGAGGGCCAGGACCATGTCGCCGAACTGGTTCTGGACCGGCCCAAGGCCATGAACGCCGTGTCCACGGACATGGCCCGCTCGATCGGTGCCGCCTGTGCGGCGCTCGCCGCCGACCCCACCGTGCGGGTCACCGTTCTCACCTCCAGCCACGAGCGCGCCTTCTGTGTGGGCGCGGACCTCAAGGAGCGGAACTCCTTCACCGACGCCGAGCTGGTGCGGCAGCGGCCCACCGCCCGCGCCGCCTACACCGGCGTCCTCGACCTGCCGATGCCGACGGTCGCCGCCGTGCACGGGTTCGCCCTCGGCGGCGGATTCGAGCTGGCTCTCTCCTGCGACCTGATCGTCGCCGACCGGACCGCCGTGGTGGGGCTGCCGGAGGTGTCGGTCGGCGTCATCCCGGGGGGCGGCGGTACCCAGTTGCTCCCGCGCCGGGTCGGGACGGCGCGCGCCGCCGAGCTGGTCTTCACCGCCCGGCGGGTGGAGGCCGCTGAGGCAAGGGAGTTGGGGCTCGTCGACGAGCTGGTGGAGGCCGGGGAGGACCGGACGCGGGCGCTCGCGCTCGCCGGGCGGATCGCGGCCAACTCGCCGGTGGGTCTGCGCGCTGCGAAGCGTGCGCTGCGGCTCGGCCACGGGCTCGATCTGCGGGCCGGACTGGAAGTGGAGGACGCGGCCTGGCGCTCGGTGGCCTTCTCCGGGGACCGGGCCGAGGGCGTGGCCGCGTTCAACGAGAAGCGGAAGCCGAACTGGCCCGGCGAGTAACGGTACGTCATGGTTCCGACGCGCAGAGCGGCCGATTCGTCGCTTCAAGTTGATCAAATCACCACAGATCTACATACGATGTAACGATGGGTGGTGAGGATGTGCGACTGCGGGCCGTCGTATCGCTTGCGCAGTCGATGGCTGCGGCGCATACCCCGCGCGAGTCCTGGCGGGCGGCCGCGCTGGGTGCGTGCGAGGCGTTGGGCGGCAGTTTCGCCGCGCTCTCCGTGTGGGAGCGCGGGCCGGGGCGGCTCCGGGTGCTGGTGAACGCGGGTGAACGGGCCGAGGGGGAGGAGGAGTTCCCCGACGACGAGACGTACCCTGTGCACCAGTTCCCGGAGATCACCGAGTTCCTGCACGAGCGGTGGGCGGGGGGTGGTGAACCGGACGCCTGGGTGGAGACGGCCGACGGGCCGGCCGGCGAGGACGGTGCCGCGTCCGACGCGAAATCGGCGGGTGGGGGAGGACACGGGAGTGGTTACTACCATCAGCGCGTGGCGGCTCTGCGCCGCCGCCGGCGCGGCTGCTGTGTGGTCGCGCCGATCGTGCTGCACGGGAGGGCCTGGGGTGAGCTCTATGTGGCGCGACCGGTGGGGGAGCCGGTGTTCGGGCGGGAGGACGCGGACTTCGCGACCGTGCTGGCCGCCGTCGTCGCCGCCGGGATCTCCCAGACCGAGCGCCTCGAAGAGGTCCGCAAGCTCGCCTTCACCGACCCGCTGACGGGGCTGGCCAACCGCCGCCTCGTCGATACGCGGCTCGACGAGGCGGTGGAACGGCACCATGCCGACGGCTCGGTGGTCAGCCTGGTCGTCTGCGACCTGAACGGCCTGAAGGGGGTCAACGACACGCTCGGCCACGCGGTCGGCGACCGACTGCTGGAACGTTTCGGCTCGGTGCTGTCACGGTGTGGCGCGATGCTGCCGGGCGCGCTCGCGGCCCGGCTCGGCGGTGACGAGTTCTGTCTGCTCGCCGTGGGCCCCGAGGCGGACGAGGTGATCCGGGTGGCCACCGAACTCTGCGACCGCGCATCGGAGTTGGAGCACGGCGACGGGGTCGCCTGCGGGATCGCATCGACCGGCGACCCGATCGGTCCGGTGGTCTCGGCCCGGCGGCTCTTCCGGCTGGCGGACGCCGCCCAGTACCGGGCGAAGGCGGCCCGCTCGACGAAACCGGTGGTGGCGGGGCGGGACGGCGAGGTCATCCGGCTGGCCGACTCGCCGCCGAAGTCCGCCCACGATCGCCGCCGGCTGCGCGGCAGCCGTCCGTAGCGCGCGTGCGGAACCGCGGTCGAGATCGGTAAGGGGTCAACCGCGCGACCACTAGTGACATGGAGAGTTTCAGTCCGTACGCTTCTGAATATGGATATGCATACAGTCGTGGTGGGGACGTCCGGTACCACCGCAGAGGACGTCATCGCCGTGGCTCGCGCGGGAGCCCGCGTCGAGCTCTCCGCAGCCGCAGTCGGCGCGCTCGCCACCGCCCGCGAGATCGTGGATGCGCTGGCCGCCAAGCCCGAGCCTGTCTACGGCGTCTCCACCGGCTTCGGCGCGCTCGCCAGCCGGCACATCAGTCCCGACCTGCGGGCTCAGCTCCAGCGCAACATCGTCCGCTCGCACGCGGCCGGGATGGGCCCGCGCGTCGAGCGCGAGGTCGTGCGGGCCCTGATGTTCCTGCGCCTGAAGACGGTCTGCTCCGGCCACACCGGCGTCCGTCCCGAGGTTGCCCAGACCATGGCCGACGTACTGAACGCGGGCATCACCCCCGTCGTGCACGAGTACGGCTCGCTCGGCTGCTCCGGCGACCTGGCACCGCTCTCGCACTGCGCCCTGACGCTGATGGGCGAGGGTGACGCGGAGGGCCCCGACGGTGTCGTGCGCCCGGCCGGTGAGCTCCTCGCCGCGCACGGCATCGCCCCTGTCGAACTGCGCGAGAAGGAGGGCCTCGCCCTCCTCAACGGCACCGACGGCATGCTCGGCATGCTGGTGATGGCCCTCGCCGACCTGAAGAACCTCTACACCTCCGCCGACATCACCGCCGCGCTCAGCCTGGAGGCGCTGCTCGGCACGGAGAAGGTCCTCGCCCCGGAGCTGCACGCCATCCGCCCGCACCCGGGCCAGGGCGTCAGCGCCGACAACATGCTGCGGGTGCTCGCCGGGTCCGGTCTCACCGGCCACCACCAGGACGACGCCCCGCGTGTCCAGGACGCCTACTCCGTGCGGTGCGCGCCCCAGGTCAACGGCGCCGGGCGGGACACCCTTGCGTACGCCGGGATCGTCGCCGACCGCGAGCTGGCCTCCGCCGTCGACAACCCCGTCGTCCTGCCGGACGGCCGCGTCGAGTCCAACGGCAACTTCCACGGCGCCCCGGTGGCGTACGTGCTCGACTTCCTGGCGATCGTCGCCGCGGACCTCGGCTCGATCACCGAGCGCCGCACGGACCGACTGCTGGACAAGAACCGTTCGCACGGGCTCCCGCCGTTCCTCGCCGACGACGCCGGTGTCGACTCGGGTCTGATGATCGCCCAGTACACGCAGGCCGCCCTGGTCAGTGAGATGAAGCGGCTCGCGGTCCCGGCGTCGGCGGACTCGATCCCGTCCTCCGCAATGCAGGAGGACCACGTCTCCATGGGCTGGTCGGCGGCGCGCAAGCTCCGTACCGCGGTGGAGAACCTCGGCCGGATCGTCGCCGTCGAGCTGTACGCGGCGACTCGCGCCATCGAACTGCGCGTCGCCCAGGGGCTCGCCCCCGCGCCCGCGGCCCTCGCCGCGATCGAGGCGCTGAGGGCGGCCGGTGTCGAGGGGCCCGGCCCGGACCGGTTCCTGTCGCCGGACCTGGCGGCCGCGGACGCGTTCGTGCGGAGCGGGAAGCTGGTGGCTGCGGTGGAGCCGGTCACCGGCGCACTGGCCTAGTGCCCCTCCCGGCAAGCTTTGCCCCGTCGCGCCGTCCAGCACGCACGCTCGCCGCGTTGGCCAAAAGCCCTAGTAGCTCCGCTACGAGGACTTCCGGCCGCCTTGCGATCGCACGCACTGGACGACGCTCCTCATGGGGCAAACATTGCCGGTCACGGCACTAGGGTTTTCCCGTTCGGATCAGGCCGGATCGGGGAGCGGCTCGCCGCGGAGCGGCTGGTGTGCGTGCACAAGTTCTCGCCCGGCCCGCGGCGTTGCCCTGATGCCCAAGTGGCTCCGCTACTTGGGCATCAGGGCGCCTTGCGATCCCATGTGCGGACGCCGGGGCCACGCCCTTCGGGCGGACGGCGATATGGTGCGGACGTCTCCCGGGGCATCCGGTGTATCTGCGTATCTGCCGGCCGGGCCCGTCCCTCAAGCCCGTCCGGCGACCGAGGACAACGCGCCCGCGCGGCGCCCCGAGTGGGCGACGAACGCCGCGCCGACGAACAGGAACGCTGTGCCACCGATCAGATACGGAGTGGTGTCGACCCCGGCTCCGGTCTCGGCGAGCGCCGGCCCGGACGCCTCGTCCCCGGTGCTCGTGACCGCCGGTCTGCTCGGCGCACCGGCCACACCGTCGGCATCGTCCGTCGCGTTGGCCGACGGGACGAACCACAGGGCGCACAGCAGCGTGGCCGCCGCGGTGGCGGTCAGGAGCGGACGGCGGGCCATGGCCACGGAATCGATCCCCCTTGTGACAGCAGTGAGTTAGCCGGCTGCGCCGATGCTAATGAAAGCAGCGGGTCGCGGGAAAGCCGGGGGAGTTCTTGGCCCTACGCTCCGGCGTATGAGCACTTCAGAGACATCACGGTTTGTTCGTCTTCGCGTGGAGATGGTGTTGGAGATCACCGACGCGGACGCCCTCAGCGGTACGGCACTGGAGAGCATCGCCGCCGAGTACGGCGAGCCCGGCGGCGAGTCGGCCGAGGAACGCATGCATGCCGAGTCCGCGGTACGGGAAGACGGTGCGGAGGCCCTCGCCTCCCTCATCGACCCGTTCGATCTGGTCGCCGAGGTGCCGGGGGTCGAGCTGGCCCAGGCCTCCTGGACCAGCGAGATCGTCGACTACGACCCCGAGGAGCCGGACGCCTGGGACCTCGACGACGAGGACGAGGGCTACGGCGACGAGGACGACGACGACGTCGCGCACAATGGGGAGGAACACGACGACGGGGAACAGCGGTCCAGCCGGTGAACACACCGGTCCCGGCCCGTTCCCGGTGGGTCGGGGCCACCAGGCGTTCGGCCCTGGAACCACAGCTGCCACGGCTGCGTCGATGAGTGGTGTTCCCCACATCTTTGACGGATGTGGAACTGAGGGCCTTTCCTGGGTGTTCTTGGAACATTGACGGGGTACCGCCGGCCGGCGGCTCTGCTCGGGGTTATGGGGGATACGGCAACGATGGAGAAGCGTGTGATGACGGACAGCAAACGACGCAGGGGCCTGATGGCCGCGTCCGCACTGCTCGGCGGCGTTCTGGTACTCACTGCCTGCAGCGACGGCGGGGACACGGCGAGCGCCGAGAGCTCGAAGAAGTCGCAGGCAGCAGCGGTCGACAAGGCGGCGGCCCAGGACGCCTCCGAGGCGCAGATAGCGATCTCGCCGAAGAACGGCGCGACCAACGCCAGCATCAACAACGACGCCAAGGTCACCGTCACCAAGGGCAAGCTGAGCGAGGTCACCATGACCACGTCGGCCGGTGCGAGCGTCCAGGGCACCCTGGCGGCCGACGGCACGAGCTGGCAGCCGAACGGGCAGCTGGAGCGCTCGACCACGTACAAGATCAACGCGACGGCCAAGGACTCGAAGGGCCGCGAGGCGCACGAGAACTCCTCGTTCACCACGGTGTCGCCCGCCAACAGCTTCATCGGGAACTTCACCCCCGAGGACGGCTCCACGGTCGGCGTCGGCATGCCGGTCTCGATCAACTTCAACAAGCCGATCACGGACAGGAAGGCCGTTCAGGCCGGGATCACCGTGACGTCCAGCAGCGGCCAGCAGGTCGTCGGTCACTGGTTCAACTCGCAGCGTCTGGACCTGCGTCCCGAGCAGTACTGGACGGGCGGCTCCACTGTCACGCTGAAGCTGGCGCTGGACGGCGTCGAGGGCTCGAACGGCGTCTTCGGTGTGCAGCAGAAGACGGTCACCTTCAAGGTCGGCCGCAACCAGGTCTCGACGGTCGACGCCAAGGCGAAGACGATGACCGTCACCCAGAACGGCAAGACGATCAAGACCATCCCGATCTCGGCCGGTTCCCCGGAGAACCCGACGTACAACGGTCAGATGGTGATCTCCGAGAAGTTCAAGGAGACCCGGATGAACGGTGCGACGGTCGGCTTCACCGACGCCGATGGCAAGGGTGAGTACGACATCAAGGACGTGCCGCACGCCATGCGGCTGTCCTCGTCGGGCACCTTCATCCACGGCAACTACTGGGGCGCGCGGTCGGTCTTCGGCAGCGCCAACACCAGCCACGGCTGTGTCGGCCTCGCCGACGTCAAGGGCGCGGGCGACGCCAACCAGCCTGCCGCGTGGTTCTACAACAACTCGATGGTCGGCGACGTGGTCATCGTCAAGAACTCCCCGGACAAGACCATCACCCCCGACAACGGCCTCAACGGCTGGAACCTGAGCTGGGCCGACTGGCAGGCAGGCTCCGCAGTCTGACCCCGGTGGGCGTCCCCGGACGCCCTCCGTGTCCCACGCTCGACCGCGTACCCGCGCAATCCCCGACGCCACGTACGTAAGCAAGGCGGCGGCACCACGGATCCCCTCGGATCCCCGGTGCCGCCGCCTTCGTCGTACGGAAGCCTTCTCATCCGGATCTCATCGTGGCCTTAACCCGCCATCACAACTGATCCATAGCGTCGCGTCATGTTCTTCACCTACCTCCGGCGCGAGCTGCGCCGCCGCAGAAAGGCGGCGCTGGTCGTCGCCTCGGGGCTCGCCCTGGGCATTGCGCTGGTCATCATCGTCAGCTCCGTCTCCTCCGGCATGAGCAAGGCCCAGGACAAGGTCCTGGAATCGCTGTACGGCCTCGGCACGGACATGACGGTCACCAAGGCCGCCGCCGCTCCGGGCTCCAGCAGTCAGCGCCCCAGGTTCGAGTTCGACGCCAAGGGCGATGACTCGGAGCAGAGTTCGGACCGCGTCATGGTCCAGGGCTTCCAGACGCTGTCCTCCACCACCGTCGACAAGGTCGGCAAGCAGAGCGGCGTCGCGGACGCCGTCGGTGGGCTGAGCCTCAACGTCCTGAAGGTGGACGGCCAGTTCAAGCGCGGCGAGTTCAAGCAGAACGGGAACGCGGGCGCCACCGGCCAGCGCGGCCCCGGCGGCGAGGGCGGTACGACGCAGCCGCAGGGTGAGGTCCAGGGCGGCGGCGCCTCGTTCGACGTCAACTCGTACACCGTGTACGGGACCGACGTCACCAAGCAGGACCTCGGCCCGCTGACCTCGTCGAAGATCACCAAGGGCCGTACGTTCAGGGCCACCGAGACCGACGCCGAGGTCGCGGTCGTCGACGCCTCGTACGCCAAGCAGAAGAAGCTCGCGGTCGGCAAGACCGTGACCGTCTCCGGGACCAAGTACAAGATCGTCGGTGTCTCGACGGCGGACAGCGGCGACGCGGCCGCCAACCTCTACATCCCGCTGAAGCAGGCGCAGACCCTCGCCGACGCCAAGAACAAGGTCACCACGGTCTACGTCAAGGCCGCCGACTCGCAGCAGATCGACAGCGTCAAGTCCGCCATCCAGAAGAACATCTCGGGCACGACCGTCACCACTTCCGCGGACCTCGCCGACACCGTCTCCGGCTCCCTGTCCACCGCCTCCGACCTGGCCACCAGCGTCGGCAAGTGGCTGTCGATCGCGGTCCTCGTGGCCGCCTTCCTGGTCGCCGGACTGCTCACCTCCTCCGCGGTCAGCCGTCGGGTGCGGGAGTTCGGCACGCTGAAGGCGCTCGGCTGGAAGAGCGGCCGGGTCACCCGCCAGGTTGTCGGCGAGGCCCTCGTGAACGGTCTGATGGGCGGTGTCCTCGGCATCGCGGTCGGCCTGGCCGGCGCGTACGTCGTGACGGCCATCAGCCCCACCCTCACCGCGCAGCTCGGTGGCTCGGGCGGCGGTGGCGGCATGGCCGGCGGCCCCGGCGGCATGGGCGGCCCCGCCCGGCAGGCGGCGTCCAAGTCCCTCGACATCGCGCTGACCGCACCCGTCTCCCTCTCCACCGTCCTCATCGCCGTCGCGCTGGCCGTGGCGGGCGGGCTGATCGCCGGCGCGTTCGGCGGCTGGCGGGCCTCCCGGCTGCGCCCCGCGGACGCACTGCGTCGCGTCGAATAGCCCGACCGCGAGCCCCACCCCTTTCAGTCCAGCAGGAGTTGACCCATGTACACGCTCAGCGGCGTCACCAAGCGCTATACCCGCGGCAAGTCCACCGTCGATGCGCTCGCCGGCGTCGATCTGACCATCGAGGACGGGGGCCGCCTGGTCATCCAGGGCCCCACCGGCGGCGGTAAGTCCACGCTGCTGCAGATGCTCGGCGGTCTGGACCGTCCGACGGCCGGCAGCGTCGAACTCGACGGTGTGGACCTCGCGAAGCTCAGCGAGGCCAAGCTCACCGAGGTGCGCGCACAGAACATCGGCTTCGTCTTCCAGAGCTTCAACCTCATCCCGACGCTGACCGCGCAGGAGAACGTCGAGACGGCGCTCGTCCCGCTCGGCGGCAGGCCTGCGGAGCGGCGCAGGCGGGCCGCGGAGGCGCTGGACTCCGTCGGACTCGGTGAGCGGCTCGGACACCTCCCGAGCGAGATGTCCGGCGGACAGCAGCAGCGTGTGGCGATCGCACGGGCCCTGGTCAAGCAGCCGAAGGTGCTGCTCGCCGACGAGCCCACCGGCAACCTCGACGAATCGATGCGCGACGAGGTCATGGAGGTGCTGGAGACGATGTGGAAGGAGCACGGGCTGACCTTCATCATGGTCACCCACGACAGCGCGATCGCCCGCAGGGCGCCGCGGCTGGCGACCATCCGCAAGGGCCGTGTCACGATCACGGAGAACGCGGCGGCCTGACGCACGGACGCCACGGTATGGCGTACGGACGCAGAAGGCGGCGTACGGACGCGGACGCGTGACGCACGGACGCACCGGCTCGGGCACACCGGCCTTCCGGGCAGGGACAACGGCGCTAACGCCGATGCCTCTGCCCGGCGCCGGCGGTTCCGTACACGGTTTCGCAGGCGGTCCGGTACGCGGCGAGGTCGCTGCGGCGGACCTGGCGCAGTCCGGAGAGGTCGGCGGACGGGTCCGCGCACGGGCGGCCGGGCGGGGTGCTGCCCGCGGGGCGCGGCCCCTCGCCCGTACGGGAGAAGCCGGAGCGCAACGGGCGCAGCCAGTAACAGGGCTGCAGCGGCAGCCGGGCCAGCCCGTGGAGCCAGCGCCGGGTCAGCCGGCCGAGGCCGGGGCGACCGGCATCGGGCAGCCTGATGACGCGTATGCCCATGATGAGTTTGCCCGCACCGGCCCCTACGAGCGCGGTCAGCACCACCTGGTTGAGGAACGAGAACACGAGCGCCGGCCCGAGGATCAGGCCGGCGAGCTGTGGTCCGGTGGCCGCATCGGCATGCGACCGGGCCAGTAAGCCGACGGTCAGCAGGCAGAGGTAGCAGTCGAGTCCGGCGGCGAGAAAGCGGCGCATGTCCCCGGCGCGCAGTGGGGTACGGGGCAGCGGCGTGGTGGGTGGTGTTGTCATGGCTGCATCATGTCTGTTCCCCTCCGCTCATCGCATTAATCTCACAGTCATGACCGCTGCCATCACCGCCATGATCACCGCAGTCGTCGGTGTGCTCGGCACCCTGTTCGCGCCGATGCTCGCGCACCGAATGACCGCGCGGCAGCGCCGGGAGGAGGCCGAACTGGCCGACACGCGGCGGAGGTTCGAGGAGCAGCGCGCCCAGTACACGGCCATGAACCGGGCCTCCCGGCAATTCCACACACTTCTCAAGGACGCCCTGCACCGGATCAGGGACGGCGTCTATACGGAGCAGGAACGCACCCAGCTCGAAGAGGCCCGCCTCGACCACCGCGACCGATACGCCGAGGCGCAGATGATCGTCCCGGAGCGGATCCTGCAGGCCTCCCGTGACCTCAACCAGGTCCTCGCGAACGCAGACGGAGCCGTCAAACGCCTGGATCGCGGTCTCGCCCGCGACGGCGAGACCGTGACCCGGATCCTGGAGAACCTGGGGGCGGCGAGTCCGTACCTCGACACGATGCGGGAGCTGATGCGGGAGGACCTGGGCATCGCCGACTGAGCCCCGCTCCTACCCCGGAGGTAATCGACGCTCCGCACGCCCCCGAGCAGCATGGTGCACACCGGCTGACGGATACACGGCAGCACGCAGATCCCGGAGGGCGAGACCATGACCGCATACGCCATAGCCCACCTGCACCCCGCCGCCCACCCCTGCGAGGAGGTTCTCACCTACATCGAGCGCATCCAGTCGACCATGGAGCCCTTCGGCGGCCGCTTCCTCGTCCACGGCGCGCAGGTCGAGGTCATCGAGGGCGACTGGCCGGGTGCGCTCGTCGTCATCGGGTTCCCGAGCATGACGGCTGCCCGCGGCTGGTACGAGTCGGACGCCTACCGGGAACTGCTGCCGCTGCGGACCCGGAACATGGCGGGCGATGCGGTGCTCGTCGAAGGTGTCGGGCCGGAGTACGACGCGTCGACGACCGCGGCCGCGATGCGAGCGGCGGCAGCGGCCGTACAAGCCTGACGGGCCACGGCCGGCAGCCGCCACGGCTGAGCCCCGAGGGGCTGCAGGCTCCGAGCCGAGGTGTAGCTGAGTACACCTCCGTTCCGGGTGGGGAGTCCCTCGCTGCGGCGCGCCCCGCCCGGGAGGATGGAACACATCGGATCAACCACGGAGGGAACCCCATGAAGCCGCTGCTCTGGCTCGTGCTCTGTCTCGCAGTCGTCGCCAATGTCGGCCTGAACCTGATGGAGGACACCGGGCTGCACATCGCCCTGAGCGTCGTCTCGGGCGCCGTCGTCCTCGCGTCCGGCGTGCGGCTGTGGATGCTGCGGGACAGGCGCGAGGAGGCCTGACCCGTGCGCCCCGACCGGCCGCATCCGGTGTGGATTGCGCCATACGCCCGGTGCCGGAAGGCCCGGGGAAAGCTCAGTATGTGGATGCGGCCGAGGATCGTGCGGCTCCCCTGGGACAATCGGTACGTCACAACGGTCCCGTACGTCGCATTGGTGAGTGCACTTCTCACGATGTCTGGGTGACGTCCTCAATGGGGAGGGGGACCGGCGGTGCCCCTCGGGACAGGGGCGCCTTCGCGCATGTTGCCGACCCATGGAAGGTCTTGATCAGATGCCGGCCACCCCTGTTTCCTCGGAGCCGCACGCAGCCGAGATCCGTGTCATCGAGCCGCTGTACGCGGAGATCCTGCGGCGCAATCGGGGCGAGAGCGAGTTCCATCAGGCGGTACGGGAAGTCCTCGAGACACTCGGCCCGGTCCTGACGAAGCGACCGGAGTTCGTGGACGCGCGGATCATCGAGCGCATCTGCGAGCCGGAGCGTCAGCTCATCTTCCGAGTGCCGTGGTCGGACGACTCCGGCGACATCCATGTGAACCGCGGCTTCCGCGTCGAGTTCTCCAGCGCGCTGGGACCGTACAAGGGCGGGCTGCGCTTCCACCCCTCGGTCGACCTCGGCATCGTGAAGTTCCTCGGCTTCGAGCAGATCTTCAAGAATGCCCTCACCGGCATGCCGATCGGCGGGGGCAAGGGCGGCGCCGACTTCGACCCGAAGGGCCGCTCCGACGCCGAGGTCATGCGGTTCTGCCAGTCGTTCATGACCGAACTCCACCGTCACCTGGGCGAGTACACGGACGTCCCGGCCGGTGACATCGGCGTCGGCGGCCGCGAGATCGGCTATCTGTTCGGTCAGTACAAGCGGATCACCAACCGGTACGAATCCGGTGTGCTCACCGGAAAGGGCCTGGGCTGGGGCGGTGCCCAGGCGCGCACCGAGGCCACCGGCTACGGCTGTGTGCTCTTCACCGACGAGATGCTCAGGAGCCGGGGCGGATCCCTCGACGGCCGACGGGTCGTCGTGTCGGGCTCCGGCAATGTCGCGATCTATGCGATCGAGAAGGCCCAGCAGCTCGGCGCGACCGTGGTGACGTGCTCCGACTCCGACGGTTATGTCGTCGACGAGAAGGGCATCGACCTCGCCCTGCTCAAGGAGGTCAAGGAGGCCGGTCGCGGCCGGGTCTCGGAGTACGCGGAACGGCGCGGCGCGCATGTCGGCTTCGTCGCCGGCACAGGCGTGTGGAACGTCCCCTGCGACGTGGCCCTGCCGTGTGCCACGCAGAACGAACTCCACGAGGCCGATGCGCTGACACTCGTACGCAACGGGGTGCAGGCGGTCGCCGAGGGCGCCAACATGCCCACCACCCCGGAGGCCGTGCGGGTCCTCCAGGAAGCGGGCGTCGCCTTCGCCCCCGGCAAGGCCGCCAACGCGGGCGGAGTGGCCACCAGCGCGCTGGAGATGCAGCAGAACGCGTCGCGCGACTCATGGACCTTCGCGCACACCGAGGAGCGGCTCGCGGAGATCATGCGCCACATCCACGACTCCTGCTTCACCACGGCGGAGCGCTACGGCAGCCCCGGCAACTACGTGGTCGGCGCGAACATCGCCGGTTTCGAACTGGTCGCCGACGCCATGCTCGCGCAGGGCCTCATCTGATCCCGCGCCGTACGCACCGCCGGCCCGGCCGCCTCCGCGGCCGGGCCGGCGGCGTCAGGGCCCTTCCCCTCGGATCGGTCCCCGCGAGCCCGGCGTGATCCGAACGCGAGAGGCCCCGAGAGCCCCGTCACCGTGCGGGGCGGCGCCGGAAGAACTCGGCCAGCCCCGTGTTCACGACCACCACGACGCCGGCCACCGACGCCGCCACCGGATGACCCACGCGGTACACCGCGTACACCCCGCCGCCGAGCACCACCGCCTTCACCAGCAGGACGCCCCACAGCGGAAGCCGGACCCGGGCGCGAGGAGCGGCGAACAGCCCCCACAGCACGATGGCCACCGCCGGCATCCCGAGCCCCAGCAGCCACCGGGCAGCGGTTGAGCCACCGGCGGTGAAACCCCACCACGACAGGCACGCCAGTGCCGCCAACTCGATCACGAACGCCAGGAGTTCGTTGGCCATGAACCAGGGGCGGCCGCGCATCGCGGCAAGGCTGTCGAGGCCGTCGCTCGTCATCGGGTGGGACTCCTCCTCGGGCAGGTCCGCGAGACGGCGGGCGGCAGGTCGGCCGTCCGCGGGCGAGACACCGATCGGGCACGATATGCCGCGTCCCGCGGGTCTGTTGTGCCAGGTGTCCCTCGTCTGTCAGCACTCCGGCATAGGTTACCTACCGCCTGAACCAGCATGTCCGTCCCTGGAGGACTCGCACCGTGCCCCGCAGGATTCCCCCACCGCCCTTCGACCTGGCGGAGCTCGTACCGGAGTTCGCGAGCTTCGCCAGGGAGACGACCTTGCTGTATCCGAGGAGTGGGGAGCCCGGCGTCCGGCACAGTTCCATGGGCGGTCCGTTGCTCTGGCCGACCGGCGAACCATGGCCGCACTGCGCGCAGTCCGGGCACCGGTCCTTCGGTGCCTGCGGGGGAGGTTCGCCGGGTTCAGCCTTCTGCCGGGCTGGACCCGTGATTGGGCCAGTGGGCAGGGAGGGTGCAGCACCACCCCTCTTTCCATCCGAAGGGGTCGTTCTCCCGGCCCGGCCCCCTCAACCACTACGTCCGGCTACGCAAACCGAAAGGAAGATCGCGATACCTGCCTTCTGGCGTCAGGGACGGGCACCACGAGACGATCAGCCTGTGGCAGATGTGATTTTCTTCGATCTGGACGGCACCCTGGTCGATCACCGAAGCGCGGTCCTGGAGACGATCGGCCGGATCGTCCGGGCCGCGCCGAACGCGACGGCTCCACCGGAGGAGCTGGTGACGTTGTGGTGGACGCTGGAGGCGCGCCACATGCGGGAATACCTGGCCGGTCAGTGCTCCTTCGCTGAGCACCACCGACGCAGGCTCCGTTCCTTCCTGCCGATGCTCGGCGAGCCGGTTCCTGAAAGTCCCGGCCTTCTGGACGCCTGGATCGCCGAGCGCTACCTCACCGCGTTCGAGGAGTCCTGGCGGTGCTATCCCGATGTCCAGCCATGCCTGGAGACCCTGAAACGGCTTCCCCGAGGACCGCGTCTGGCTGTTCTCACCAACGGGGACCCCGAGCAGCAGCGCGCCAAGCTCGCCCGCTTCGGCCTCCTCGAATACTTCGAAGCCGTCCTGACCCCGACCGAGCTCGGTGCGGCCAAGCCCGCCGCCTACGCCACCGCCTGCCGGCGGATGCGGACGGACCCCGCGCAGGCGGTCAACGTGGGCGACATGCTGGAAAGCGATGTAAACGCAGCCGCCCTCGCCGGGCTCACCGGCATCTGGCTGGACCGTGGCATCGACTTCGTCACCGGTGGGCCATCGCCGACGGCAGACGAGACGGTGCTCCGCATCGAACGGCTCACCGACCTCCCCGACCACCTGTCACGCACGAACCCCTGACCGGCTCTCACGGCCGTCGTAAGCGAGCGACCCGGGTCAACGCCTTCCCCGGGGGCACGCATCAGCTGGTTCCAGGATTCTGGCCAGGTTCCGACCACCGTGGCTCGGCTCGGCGGCGAATCGCAGTCTCTGGTCAGTGGGCCCGTCCGGCAGCCAGCCGGTCGTCGTGCCCTTTTCGCTGCGGATGCGTGCGCGCTCGCGGCGCAGGGCCGGGAGTCGCCGAAGTGGTGAGCTGTCCCTCAGGTGTCCGTCGAGGGGACAGGGGCCACACCGATCGGGCATGAAACGCCCGTCCCGCCGATCCCGCAGTAGCCGGCCGGGTTCTTGTCCAGGTACTGCTGGTGATACGCCTCGGCGGGCCAGAACATGCGGCCCTCCGCCGGGAGGATCTCCGTGGTGATCGTGCCGTGGCCGGAGGCCGTCAGGACCTTCTGGTACGCCTCGCGGGACGCGGCAACGGCCGCCTCCTGCTCGGGGGAGTGGGTGTAGACCGCCGAGCGGTACTGCGTACCCACGTCATTGCCCTGGCGGAAGCCCTGTGTCGGGTCATGGGACTCCCAGAAGACCTTCAGCAGCTCGGAGTACGTGACGATCTTCGGGTCGAAGACGACGCGGACCGCTTCCGTGTGCCCCGTCAGGCCCGAGCAGACCTCTTCGTACGCGGGGTTCTCCGTGTAGCCGCCCTGGTAGCCGGCGAGCGTCGTCCAGACACCGTCCGTCTGCCAGAACTTGCGCTCGGCGCCCCAGAAACAGCCCAGCGCGAAGTCCGCGACCTCCAGTCCGTCCGGGTACGGGCCCACCAGCGGATTGCCGAGGACCGTGTGGCGGGACGGGACGGTGAATTCGGGGGTGGGGCGGCCGCGCAGAGCCTCTTCTGGGGTGGGGAGCTGCGGGGTGCGGCGCTGCAGGAACATGCGGGGGCTCCTCCGGGGTAGGGGTGTGCAGCCCGTACAACGTGGCGGGGCCGCCGCGGATTCCGGCGCCCCCGCCGCGTCGCAGCGGTCAGTTCCCGCTCGCCGCCAGGACCTGTGCGGCGCTGAAGTCGCGGGCCTGGAGGTAGCGCTTCTCGGGGTCGCCCGAGTACGTCCACGGGGCGCTGTCGATATGGCCGTCGACCGCACGGAACTGCTCCACCGCTTCCTCGTACCGATCCTGCCAGTACAGCAGCCAGGCGAGCATGTGGCGGACCCGGACGATCCGCGGGTCTCCGGGGTTGGCCTCCGCGGCGGCCGCCACATCGATCAGACAGGCGTCGACCGCGGCGATCAGCTCAGGGCTCTTGTAGTACGCGTCCGGATCCACGTCCTGCTCCGCCGTCTCCTGCTCGAACGCGGCGTAGAGCGGGAGGAAGGAGAGGAGCCGGCCGGGACTGCCCTTCGCCGCCGCCTCGCGCGCGAAACGCTCGGCCAGCTCGTGCGAGCCGCGCCACTTGCGGCACCAGTACTGGAGTGCCGAGGTGTGAGCCGCGAGGTGGTGCGCGTCGCGCTTCTCGATCTCGGCCCACAGGGCGCGGAAGTCGTCGTGCCCGTAGCCGAGGCCCAGGGCGCAGGAGATCTCGGCGATGTACGGGCACGGGTCGTCGCCCGCCAGCTCCTGGGCCTCGTGGCAGGCCACCCGGGCCTGGGCCATCATCCGGTGGAAGCCGGCGAACTGCTCCTGCGTGGTGTACTTCGCCTGCTTCGCACCGCGGATGTCCGCCGCCACGCTGATCAGCGCGCCCGCGTGCACGAGGGCGGCGCCCGCGTCCTTCGGCTGCGCGGAGCGCCAGGCCAGCAGCCAGGTGTCGTCGGCCGCGGCCTCGTCCTGGAGCACGCCGGCACGCCGGTAGCGCTCCTGCCAGTCCCGGCCCGCGCCGGCGAGGAAGTCGGCGCCCGCCTGCCAGTTCCCGGCCCGGACAGTGGCGCGTACCTCCTCGTCGTGCGGGTCGGGGGCGGCGGCGTGTGCGGTGTCGATGGCGTCGGCCGGGACGAAGCCGAGCTCTGTCGCGGCCCTCGCCGGGTCGGACTTGCGGCTCCGGCGCCTGCCGGACGCCGAGGGGGTGTCGGGCGACGCCGTGTTCTGCCGTGCCTTCAGCCAGAAGTAGACGCCGAACGCGATCGCCAGCAGAGGTATCAGTCGTGCCACAGGGAGTACCGGTCCAATCCGGGAGGATGCGGGGAGGTCACGGGGTGAGCAGTTTGCGCAGCGGCTCCGTGTCCGGGATGTCCGCCACGGCGGCGTCCAGCGCCGCGGGGAGCTCCTGCGCCCACCCGTGCGGCAGCTCCAGCGCGGCGGAGTCGGACCAGGACAGCTGCCAGTGGGCCCGTCCCTGCCGTACGCACTCGTTGCTGACCAGCTGCGACAGGCCGGACCGCAGCCGGGGCCTGGCGAACTCGCGGGCCGCCCGGCCGGTCGCCGCGGCGGCCTCCTCGGACTTGGGCAGCCGGTCGGCGATCTGCCACAGCGCACCCGCGTCGATCGCGTCGAGCGTGGCGGAGAGCGAGCCGTCGCTGCCGGTCGCCTCGGCGACCACCGCGCCGAACCCCCGCGCCGACCGCTCGGTGTACGACGCCATCGACTCGTGCACCAGCTCCGGCCAGTCGGCACGGCGCAGCCTCAGCGCCTCGGGCGTGAGGACTGCCTCCTCGACGGCGGCGAGCGCCCGCTCGGGATCGGCGAGCAGGGCCAGAGACGGTTCCACCGGCTCCGAGGCACGCCCGTCGTCCGGCAGCGCCTCGATCCGGGCGACGCGCTCCGCGATCGGGGGATGCGAGTCGTACGGGGAGGACGGCTCGGTCGGCAGGGAGTCGCGCATCTCGTCCAGCTCGTCCTGGCGGGCGGCCAGCAGATGCCGTACGCCTCCGAGGACCTGGCCGGGCAGCGGCAGCATTCCTGCCTCGACGCCGAGAGTGGCGTACGCGTTCATGTAGAAGCCGTGGGCGGCGTCGAGGGCCGGCAGCTCGCGCAGGGCGGAAGCGGTCGCGTCACGGCCCGCGATCCGGGCCGCTGCGACATCGGCCGCGAGCTCCTCGCGGCGGGCGCCGGAGAGCGTGGCACGCATGTAGAACTTCGCGTACGCCGTGTAGATCGCCGCCATCGCGCGGTACGTGACACCCGCGCCACCGGCGTCGATCTCCTTGGCCTTCTTGCCCTTGGCGAGGGCCTTTGCCGCCTTCTTCTCCTGGCGCGCCTGCTCCTTGGCGACGGATTTGCCCGCCCGCTCCTGGAAGTGGGCGATGGTACGCATCACCTGGATGCGGCCGCGCGCGGTGATCGCGGTGAGCCGGGTGTCGGAGTTGCCGTAGTGGCCCATCTCGTGGGCGAGTACGGAACGCAGCTGGGCCTGGGACAGGCCGGTCATCAGGGGCAGGCCGAGATAGAGCCGGCGGCTGCCGCCGACCAGGCCGAGGAACCTGGCGTCCTCGCTGACCGCGGCGTTCACATCGCCGGTGAGCACGATCTCGTCCGGCGCGCGGGTGCCGACCTGTTGCGCGATGTCACGGACGGTGGCCCAGAGCCGGGGTTCGTGGGTGTCGTCGACCGGCAGTCCGGCCAGGCCCTCGTCCTTCGGCGTGCGCAGCATGAACATGCCCCGCACGATCGGGACGGCCAGCACGACGCTGAGGACGAACAGCTTCGCGGCGACGCTGCCCGTCGTCCACGCGAACGCCGCCCAGTCGAGGGCTCCGAGGGCGGCGAGCAGGACGACGCTCAGCAGATAGAAGCCGGCGAGCAGGACAAGGGCGCGCGCGGCACGCAGAGATGGGCCCATTGGGCGATTCCCCCCACGGGAATGAGAAACGTATGGCGAACGGCAGAGTCGGGCGTGCGGGTTGTGGGGGGATCCGGAGTATGTCCTACCGCGGGCGGATGCGGCAACGTGGTTCGGCGACAGCCGCAGCCGACGGTGGAACGACGGCTGACCAGCGGTGGAACGAGGGGTGACCTGTGGCGGAACCGGCCCCCCTCACCGCGGCAGCGTCGCCGGGCTGCCGCCGTTCGCCTCGTACCCGGCGACCGCCAGCGCCCGGTAGACCGTGTACTCGGCGGCCGGGTCGGGGTTCTGCGTCCACGGCAGCGCGCCCACGTGCCCGTCGATGTGGACGAGCTGGTGCATCGCCTCCGCCCAGCGTTCCATCCGGACCAGGAACAGCACCAGCAGATGACGGACATGGGCGAGCATCGGGTCGTCGGGGCGCGCCGCGTGCACCGCGAACAAGGCGCCCTCGACGGCCTTCGTCACCACGACGCCCCGGTAGAAGCCCTGCACCAGATTGACCTCGGGCAGATGCTCGTACACCGCGAACAGCGGCAACGCGGCCAGCAGCGAACCCTGCGGGGCGCGGGCCGCGGCGGACGTCGCGAACCGCTCGGCCTCCTCGCGGGAGCCGTGCCACTTCTCGCACCAGAAGTGCAGCGCGGCGATGTGCGCGCCCATGTGCGCCGGAGCGCGGTCGATGATCTTCGCCCAGAGCTGGTCGAACTGCTCGTGGGAGTAGCCGAGTCCACGCGCGACGGCCAGCTCGACGATGTACGGGACCGGGTCGCCGGGCGCCAGCAGGGCCGCCTCGCCGCAGACCGCACGGGCCTCCTCCAGGATGATCCGGAAGTCGTCCGTCCCCGCGGACGACGACCGCCAAGCCTGCTGGACCAGGAACTCGGCGTGCACCGCGGCCCCACCCGCGTCCTTCGGCGACTGGGCGCGCCACGACCGCAGCCACGCGCCACCGACCCCGGGCGCCTGCATCAGCTCCAGCGAGGCGGCACCGGCGAACGCCTGCACGCGCTGCCACCGCACCTCACCCTCCTTCGGCGTCCCCGCCAGCAACTGAGAGGCGGCGCGCCAGTCCTGGGTGCGCTGCACGACATCGAGGACATCGAGGAGGTCCTGGTCGGGGCCCGGCATCCGGATGTCCAGCTGCTCCTGGCGCACGAAGCCGTACGTGTCCGGGTCGGCGGCGTCGGGGGAGCCGGGCGCGACCTGGTGGATACCGGAGCGGCGACGCAGCACGAAGGGGCCGAGGACCGCGGCGAGCATGCAGAGCGCGATCAGGAACCAGAGAATCTCCATGCGCCCATTGTCACCGGACGGCGCAGTGGGCGTGGATCACCCCTGTGACGAACTACGCTCGGGCCCCATGAGCGATCAGCACAGCTTCGAGACCCTCGCGATCCATGCGGGCAACACCGCCGATCCCCTCACCGGTGCCGTTGTTCCGCCCATCTATCAGGTGTCCACGTACAAGCAGGACGGCGTCGGCGGACTGCGCGGCGGCTACGAATACAGCCGCAGCGCCAACCCGACGCGCACGGCGCTGGAGGAGAACCTCGCGGCCATCGAGGGCGGCCGCCGCGGTCTCGCCTTCGCGTCCGGGCTCGCGGCGGAGGACTGCCTGCTCCGCACGCTGCTCCACCCCGGCGCCCATGTCGTCATCCCGAACGACGCCTATGGCGGCACCTTCCGGCTCTTCGCCAAGGTCGTCGAGCGGTGGGGCGTCGACTACTCCGTCGCGGACACCTCGGACCCGGCGGCGGTCCGGGCCGCGGTCAACGACCGTACGAAGGTCATCTGGGTCGAGACGCCGTCCAACCCGCTGCTCGGCATCACCGACATCGCCGCGGTCGCGGACGTGGCGCGCACCGCGGGAGCCCGGCTGGTCGTCGACAACACCTTCGCCAGCCCTTACCTGCAGCAGCCGATCGCACTCGGCGCGGACGTCGTCGTGCACTCCCTGACCAAGTACATGGGCGGCCACTCCGACGTCGTCGGCGGTGCGCTGATCGCCGCCGACGCGGAGATCGGCGAGCAACTGGCTTACCACCAGAACGCGATGGGCGCGGTCGCCGGACCGTTCGACTCCTGGCTGGTGCTGCGTGGCATCAAGACGCTGCCCGTCCGGATGGACCGGCACAGCGAGAACGCGGCCAAGGTTGCCGAGCTGCTGACCCGGCACCCCAAGGTCACCCAGGTCCTCTACCCGGGGCTGCCGGAGCACCCGGGACACGAGATCGCCGCCAAGCAGATGAGGGCGTTCGGCGGCATGGTCTCCTTCCGGGTCCAGGGCGGCGAGGAGGCAGCGGTCGAGGTCTGCAACCGGACCGAGCTCTTCACGCTCGGCGAGTCGCTCGGCGGCGTCGAGTCGCTGGTGGAGCACCCGGGCCGGATGACGCACGCCTCCGTGGCCGGCTCCGCCCTGGAGGTACCGGCCGACCTGGTCCGCCTCTCCGTCGGCATCGAGTCCGCGGACGACCTGCTGGCCGACCTGACGCAGGCGCTCGGATAGGGCCTTTCTTCCGGTCGGACCGGATCCCGCGAGCCGGTGAACCTTTCCGGTCGCAGCACTGGAGAGGTCCAGGGAGTCGGGCGGCACAGAACCGGGCGGGCAGGCGCTCGTCCCGCCCGCCCGGCGTCCTGGGGGTCAGGCGTCGACCTTCTCGTCCTCCAGCGACGCCCGGATCTGCTCCCGCAGCTCCGGGCTGTCGGCGTGTTCGTGGACGGAGACCGCGTGTTCCGTCGCGGCTCGCACCACTTCCTCCTCCTCACCGGCGATGGTGAGCGAGCAGTTCGTGACGCTCGGGTGCTTGCGGCAGTCAGCGATCTTCCTGGTCATGACGGGCTCCTCGGCGCGTGCGGCATGCCGTCATATCCAGGATAAATCCACAGGAATCGGGCTCTATGCCCCGTCCAGGGGTGGGGTTGTCTCCGAGGGCCGCACGTGCCAGGGCTCGGCGATCATCACCCACACCGTGAACGCGACCACCGCCACGCACAGCACGAACACCACCAGCGCACGGAACGCACGGCGCCGGCGCAGCATCCGGCCGCCCTGCTCCGCCGCCCGCTCCGCCAGATCGGCGGGGACCTGCGGATGCGGCACGTCCAGCATCCGCCGGACCTGCTCCTCCTTCTGGCCCTGACGGCTCATGGCCCCACCCCCAGCAGTCGTACGGGCAACCGCCGCGCCGTGGGCCTGCGGGTGCCGCGCATCGTGGCCACCGACCGGTTGCAGAGCGCCCGGACCCGGTCCACCGGAAGCCCCAGCAACGCGGCGGTCTGCTCCTCCGCGACCCCCTCGTACAGCCGCAGCACGAGAACCAGTCGCTCCCGCGGGGTCAACGGATCCAACAGCCCACCGCGCGGCCGATGGTGCCGCCACGCCTCATGGGCGAACCGGATGGCCAGCTCCTGCCGGGTGCGGTCGTACGGATCCTCGCCGTGCAGCCCGTCCCAGGCCGCGTACGTGCGGGCCAGGGCGGCGGTCAGCAGCCGCTGTGCCCGTTCGTTCGCGCCGGGCGGCTGCGTCGGCTCGGCGGTGAGCAGGGTGGCGGTATGCAGCAGTCGGCCCGCGGCGCCCGCCACAAAGGCCTCGAACTCCTGGGCGCGCCGCCGCTGAAGTCCTGTCTGCCGCTCTCGCACACCCACATCGGATCGCCAGGGAGGTCCCCGGGTCAAGAGGTCGTGCAGGCGCAATCCGGTCCTCAGCTACCCGCGGGCTGGTGCTGCCGCGCAGCCAGCGCCGCGTTGAACCGGGTCAGCAGCGTGCAGAACGTCTCGCGCTCCTCCGCCGTCCATTCCCCCGTCACCTGCGACATCAGCTCCCGCCGCGACGCACGCACCTCGTCCAGCCGCGCATGTCCGCGCGGCGACAGCTGAAGCACGACCGCGCGGCCGTCCTCCGGATGCGAGGTCCGCTTGACCAGACCGGTGTCGACGAGCGGCGCGACCTGACGGGTCACGGTCGAGGAGTCGATCCCCATGCCCGCGGCCAGCGCCTTGACGCCCATCGGGCCTTCCCGGTCCAGTCGGTTCAGCAGCAGATACGCCGCCCGGTCCATGGAATTGCGGACCTGGCCGACACCGCCGAGGCGGGTCTGCTCGGCACGGCGGGCGAAGACGGCCACCTGGTGCTGCAGAACATCGAGGAGGTGGTCGGGACCCGTGGAGTCGGGGGTGGCGCCCCCGGAAGGAGACGCAGCAGTCGTCATGTCCTGAGGGGGCATGGCCGGGGGCTCTCTTCGTGCGGTGTTCGGATGGGTGGGGGACAGAGTACGCGGCCACGGGGCAACGTGTACCAGTGCTGCACAAACCTGCGAACAACGACGCAGGACGGCACCAGCACGGCGTCCGGCCCTCGTGTCCAGCTGCGAGACTTGCGGTATGAACTTCCGTACGCCACACCCGTTTCCCCCAGTGATCCTCGACGACGTCCGCGGCGCACGGAAGATGCTCTCCGGCGTGGCCCGGATGACCCCGATGGAGGGCAGCCGTCACCTGTCCGCGCTGGTCGGAGCGCCGGTCCACTTCAAGTGCGAGAACCTGCAGCGGACCGGCTCGTTCAAGCTGCGCGGCGCGTACGTGCGGATCGCCGGCCTCTCCCCGGTCGAGCGGGCGGCCGGAGTCGTCGCCGCAAGCGCCGGAAACCATGCGCAGGGTGTCGCACTCGCGTCTGCACTGCTCGGCGTACGCTCAACGGTCTTCATGCCGGTCGGGGCGCCGCTGCCGAAGGTCGCCGCGACCCGCGAGTACGGCGCCGAGGTCCGGCTGCACGGCCACGTCGTCGACGAGACCCTCGCCGCCGCCGAGGAGTACGCACAGGAGACCGGCGCGGTCTTCATCCACCCCTTCGACCACCCGGACATCATCGCCGGACAGGGCACCGTGGGCCTGGAGATCCTCGAACAGTGCCCGGAGGTCCGCACCATCGTCGTCGGGATCGGCGGCGGCGGACTCGCCGCGGGCATCGCCGTGGCCGTGAAGGCGATCCGGCCCGACGTGCGGATCGTCGGAGTCCAGGCGGCGGGCGCCGCCTGCTACCCGCCGTCGCTCGCCGCCGGCCACCCGGTGGCGATCGGCTCGCTCCAGACGATGGCGGACGGCATCAAGGTGGGGCGCCCCGGCGACGTACCGTTCGAGCTCGTCAGGGAACTGGTCGACGAGGTCCGCACGGTCTCCGAGGCCGAACTCTCCAGCGCGCTGCTGCTCTGTCTGGAGCGGGCGAAGCTGGTCGTCGAACCGGCGGGGGCGAGCCCGGTGGCGGCGCTGCTGAGCGACCCGGAGTCGTTCCGCGGACCGGTCGTCGCCCTGCTGTCGGGCGGCAATGTCGACCCGCTGCTGATGCAGCGCATCCTCACCCACGGCATGGCGACCGCCGGCCGCTATCTCAGCCTGCGGGTCCGGCTCACGGACCGCCCGGGGGCACTGGCCACGCTGCTCTCCGTGCTGACCGTCGCCGACGCGAACATCCTCGACATCGGTCATGTGCGGACCGACCCGCGGCTCGGACTCACCGAGGCGGAGGTCGACCTGCATCTGGAGACCAAGGGGCCCGAGCACTGCGAGGAGGTCACCGCGGAGCTGCGTGGTGCGGGCTACCTGGTGACGGAATGACATGTCGTCAGGTTGGGCGTTCGCCGGGCGGGGAGAGGCGCGCAAACCTAGGATCTGTCGAGTAAGTCAACAAACGCTCTGGGGGAATCCCTTATGCCAGGCGCCATCTACGCCGAAGGTCTGGTGAAGACCTTCGGCGATGTACGAGCACTCGGCGGTGTTGATCTCGACGTGCCGGAGGGCACGGTCCTGGGCCTCCTCGGCCCCAACGGCGCAGGCAAGACGACTGCCGTGCGTGTCCTCACGACGCTGCTCCAACCCGACAGCGGCCGGGCCGTCGTGGCAGGCATCGACGTGCTGAAGAAACCCAACGAGGTTCGCCGCTCGATCGGCCTCTCCGGCCAGTTCGCCGCGGTCGACGAGTATCTGACGGGCCGTGAGAACCTGCAGATGGTCGGTCAGCTCTACCAGATGAGCAGTCGCGACGCGAAGGCCCGTGCGGTGCAGCTGCTGGAGCGGTTCAACCTCGCGGACGCGGCCGACCGCCCCGCGAAGACGTACTCCGGTGGTATGCGCCGCCGCCTCGACCTGGCGGCGGCGCTCGTCGTCTCCCCGCCGGTGATGTTCATGGACGAGCCGACGACCGGACTCGACCCGCGCAACCGACAGCAGCTGTGGGAGGTCATCGAGGAGCTCGTCGCAGGCGGCACCACTCTGCTGCTGACCACGCAGTATCTGGAGGAGGCCGACCATCTGGCGCACAACATCTGTGTCATCGACCACGGCCTCGTCATCGCCCGTGGCACCTCCGACGAACTGAAGGCCAGGACCGGCGGCGAGCGCGTCGAGGTCGTGGTTCACCACCCCGACCAGATCGAGCCGGCCCGCGCGGTCCTCACCAACCTCGGCAAGGGTGAGGTCACCGTCGCCCAGCACACCCGCAAACTGACGGTCCCGGTCTTCGGCGGCGCCAAGCTGCTCGCCGAGATCATCCGTGATCTCGACACCCGCGGGGTCGAGATCGACGACATCGGACTGCGCCGCCCGACCCTCGACGACGTGTTCCTCTCGCTCACCGGCCATGTCGCCGAGGCGCCGGAGACCGACGAGAACGGGACGGTCCCGGGTCCCGGCGCGCAGACCGGCAGGAAGGCCGGACAGGAGGTCAGCAAGTGACTGCCACGACGGACACGCCGCGCCTCGCGGCAGCCCCCAGGGTGGGTGGCGGCATCGGCGGGTCGGTCCGCGACTCCCTCGTCGTCGCCAAGCGGAATCTGATCCGGATGACCCGGATCCCGGAGATGGTGATCTTCGGGCTGATCCAGCCGATCATGTTCGTGGTGCTGTTCAGCTACGTCTTCGGCGGCTCCATGATGATCGGCGGTTCCACCAGCCCCAGTGACTACCGCAACTTCCTGATGGCGGGCATCTTCGCGCAGACCGTGACCTTCGCCACCGCGGGCGCCGGTGCGGGCATCGCGGACGACATGCACAAGGGCCTCATCGACCGGTTCCGCTCGCTGCCGATGGCGCGCGGCGCGGTCCTCACCGGCCGTACGCTCGCCGACCTCGTCCAGACGACGCTCACCCTGGTCGTTCTCGCGGTCGTCGCCCTGCTGGTCGGTTGGCGCACCAATGAGAACGCCGGCAAGGTGCTGGGCGGCTTCGCGCTGCTGCTCCTGCTGGGGTACGCCTTCTCCTGGATCGGGGCGCTGATCGGTCTGTCGGTCCGCACCCCCGAGGCGGCCACGTCGGGCGGTCTCATCTGGCTCTTCCCGGTCACGTTCATCTCGAACGCCTTCGTGCCCACCGAGAACATGGCGGGCTGGCTCCAGCCGATCGCCGAATGGAACCCGTTCAGCGCGACCGTCCAGGCCTGCCGCGAGCTCTTCGGGAACCCGGGCGTCTCCCCGTCGGACGCCTGGCCGATGCAGCATCCCGTCTGGGCCTCGCTGATCTGGTCCGTGCTGATCATCGTGGTCTTCCGGACCCTCGCGGTCCGCAAGTACCGCTCGGCGACCGCCTGAGGAACACCAGGAAGCCCCGGCCGTCGGCGGCCGGGGCTTCCTGGTGTTCTGCCGTGTCCGGTGGCCGGCTCAGCCCGAGTAGGGCTTCGCCGCGAGGATCTTCACCGAGGCCCGCTTGCCGTTGGGCAGCTCGTACTCGGCGTCCTCGCCCATCTTCTTGCCGTTCACGCCGGTACCGAGCGGAGACTGCGGAGAGTACGTCTCGATGTCCGCGCTCGCGTACTCGCGGGAGGCGAGCAGGAACGTCATGGTGTCGTCGGGGTCACCGTCGAACGCGATGGTGACGACCATGCCGGGCTCGACCACGCCGTCGTCGGCGGGGGCCTCGCCGACCTTCGCATGCTCCAGGAGCTGGGTGAGCTGGCGCACCCGCAACTCCATCTTGCCCTGCTCCTCCTTGGCCGCGTGGTACCCGCCGTTCTCCCGGAGGTCACCCTCCTCACGGGCCGCCGCGATCTTGACGGCGATCTCCGTGCGCGCGGGACCAGACAGGTACTCCAGCTCGGCCTTGAGCTGGTTGTACGCCTCCTGCGTGAGCCAGGTGACGTTTTCGCTGGTCTGGGTCACAGGTGCTCCTAGTCGGTACTGGATATTCAAGCGTCGGTACTGGGAATACAAAGCATCGCCCTACCCAGAAGCATGTGCCTCCACGGGTGGGCGAAACCACGAGCCTAACAATTCCCCAGGAAAAGGGGGAGAAGGTAAACCGCTATGACCGCGTCAATGCAGGTCAGCGGCGATAATCGCAGGTCAGGGCAGGTCCGTTCCGGTCAGTTCGACGACCCGCCGTCAACCGTGCAGCCCAGCAGCTCGACGCTGGTCGCCCGCGAGGTCGTACGCAACGAGACGATCCGGTCGATCCGGTCGGAACGGTCGTCGAAGCGGATGTCCTTCCGGGCCACGTCGCTGCCGTCCACCTGCTGGGAGCGGAGCGTGCAGTACCCCTTCGCGTCCCGCTCCTTGCGCACCTCGAGGTGGATGTCGACCCGGTCGTCCGAAGCGATCCTGAACTTGATCACCTCGGCGCTGATGCCCTGGCCTGCCACGTAGTCGTAACCGATCCAGCCGACCACGCCGAGCAGCGCGACGCCCAGCACCGAGCCGATGATCTTGAGCTTGCGGTCCGCGCGCTCGTCCGCGGAGCGCCCGTAGCGGCCCTCCGGAAGTGCCTCACGCACCGCAACCATGATCGTTCCTCCCGTACCGGGGATCGAGGAATTTTCCGCCCCTCGGTTCGGTCACTATAGAAGCCTCTCACCCGCCACCCGACCGCCGCCCCACACCGCCGTCCCTCCGGGACGGCGCCACTGGGTGGCGGCCGAATCACTGAGGATCGAGTCTTGACTGAGCAGCTTCGACTGATGGCCGTCCACGCCCACCCCGACGACGAGTCGAGCAAGGGCGCGGCCACCATGGCCAAGTATGTGTCCGAGGGGGTGGACGTGCTGGTTGTGACCTGCACGGGAGGCGAACGCGGCTCCATCCTCAACCCGAAGCTCCAGGGCGACCCGTACATTGAGGAGCACATCCACGAGGTACGGAAGAAGGAGATGGACGAGGCCCGGGAGATCCTGGGCGTCAAGCAGGAGTGGCTCGGCTTCGTCGACTCGGGGCTGCCCGAGGGCGACCCCCTGCCCCCGCTGCCCGAGGGCTGCTTCGCCCTGGAGGACGAGGAGAAGGCGGCAGGGCGTCTCGTCCGCTCCATCCGCGCGTTCCGGCCGCAGGTCATCACCACGTACGACGAGAACGGCGGCTACCCGCACCCCGACCACATCATGACCCACACGATCACGATGATCGCGTTCGAGGGCGCCGCGGACACCGAGACGTTCCCCGAGAGCGAATTCGGCCCCGCCTGGCAGCCGCAGAAGCTCTACTACAACCAGGGCTTCAACCGTCCGCGCACGGTGGCGCTGCACGAGGCGCTGCTCGCCCGCGGCCTGGAGTCGCCCTACGGCGAGTGGCTGGAGCGCTGGAAGGAGTTCGAGCGCGTCGAGCGGACGCTGACCACGCACGTCCCGTGCGCGGAGTTCTTCGAGATCCGGGACAAGGCGCTGATCGCGCACGCCACGCAGATCGACCCGGACGGCGGCTGGTTCCGGGTGCCGATGGACATCCAGCGGGAGGTCTGGCCGACCGAGGAGTACGAGCTGGCGAAGTCTCTCGTCGATACCTCCCTCCCCGAGAGCGACCTCTTCGCGGGCATCCGCGACAATGCCTGATATGTACGCGACCCAGGCACTGACCCACGTCGTTCCTCTCGCCGAGGAGTTCGACAAGAACAAGGTGACACCCGGCGTCCTCGGCTTCCTCGTCTTCGCGGCGCTCGCGGTGGGCGTGTGGCTGCTGATGAAGTCCATGAACCGGCACATGGGCAAGGTGAACTTCGAGGAGGCGCCGGATCCGGATGCGGGGTCGGCCGGGGCCGACGTATCCGGGGCGGGGGCCGGGTCCGCGAAGTAGCGGGTTCCGGCGCAACCGGTCGGTGCCTTTGTCCTCGAGCCGGACGGGCTTGAAAGGCCCGTCCGGCGAGGGTGCCGGGACGGCGGCTACGACCGTGCTCCCACTGCCACGCCCATGATTTCCCGGGCGCGGCGGGTCGGGGTCATGCCCAGGCGCCAGGCCTGCCAGCCGTCCTCCAGGTCGATCCCGCGGTTCAGGACCACGGTGAACGCCTCCGCGCAGTCCAGCAGCTTGCTGTCGCGGTTCGGGTGCCCGGCCCGGAGCAGATCGGCGAGTTCCTGCTGGGCCACCACGGTGCCCACCTCCGTGCCGCCCGCCGACGCGTACGGCAGCAGTGTGCAGCGCAGGAAGCGGGCCCAGTCGGCGCCCCGCGTGTCGCCGTACGAGTCGAACAGCTCCACCGCCTCGTCGCACAGCGCGAGCGCCTGGGCCGCCCGGTTGTTCCCCGCGTCGACCAGGGCCAGTTCCAGACACGTCCACGCCTCGCCGTGGGCGACGCCGATGCGCCGGAAGTCGGCCCGGGCGTCGGCCAGGAGCTGACGGGCGAAACCGGAGTTGCGCAGATTGCCGGTCCGGGCGGCCCGCTGGTCGCGGGTGACCCGGCCCGAGTGGTGCCGGGCACACGCCAGCCCGTAGACGTCCCGCATCCGCGAGAACATCGTGCGCGACCGCTCCAGCTCCCGCACCGCCTGGTCGGTGTCGCCCGCCTCCTCCAGCGCCTGGCCCAGGTAGTACATCGTCCACGCCTCACCGCGCGCGTCCTCGTTGTCACGGTGGCGGGAGAGCGCCCGGCGCAACTCGTCGACCGCCGGGCCCGGGTCGCCCTCGAGCAGCCGGGCGCGGGCCAGCTGGGTCAGCGCCCACGCCTCGCCGCGCTCGTCACGGGTGCGGCCGTACAGGTCCAGGGCCGTACGCAGCGTCTCCTCGGCCCCGGGCATATCGCCCATCCGCAGCAGCACCTGGCCCAGCTGGAACTGCGTCCACGCCTCGCCGTGCAGCGACTCGCCCTCCCGGTGCAGGATCAGCGCCGTGTCGAGGAGGGTCAGGGCCTCCGCCAGGTTCGCCCGGTCGCGCTCGACGGCGGCCAGGGCGTGCAGCGACCATGCCCGGTCCTCGGCCTGCCCGTCGGAGGACTGCAGCGCGATCGCCTCGCGCAGCCGCGCCGACGCCTCGGTGAGGTTGCCCTGGTGGTGCAGGGTGATCCCGAGCGAGCAGAGCGCCAGCGCCGTGCCCGCGTCGTTCTGCGCCTCGCGGTAGAGACCGACGACCGAGGACAGTGTGGTGCGGGCCTTGTCCAGCTCGCCGAGCTGCCGGGCCGCGATGCCCGTACGCCACTGGACCGACCGTTCCAGCAGCCCCTTGTCGACGGCCTGCGTCAGCTCGCTGATCTCACCCAGGCGATAGAGGTCGCCGCGCAGCAGGCAGTAGTCGCACAGTGCGCCCAGCAGGTCCAGCACGGCCCCCTGGTCGACGCCCTCCGCATGCCGCAGCGCGGAGGTGATGAAGCTCGACTCGTCGTCCAGCCAGTGCAGTGCCGCGTCCAGCGAACCGAACCCGTGCGAACCGAACTGCCCCGCCCGGGTGGACATCTTGCCGTCCACCATCCGGATCACCGCACCGGCGAGCTCCGCATAGTTGTGGATCAGCCGTTCCTGCGCGGCGGTACGGTCCGCCGCCTCCTCCTCGTCACGCAACCGGGCCAGGGCGAAACCCCGTACGAGATCGTGCAGCCGGTAGCGCGAACCCCGCACATGGTCGAGCAGCCCGGCCCGGGACAGGGCCGTCAGCAGCGACTGCGCCTCCTGTTCCTCGGCGGACAGCAGCGCCGCGGCCGCCGCCGCGCCCAGGCTGGCGCGCCCGGCCAGCGCGAGCCGGCGCAGCAGCCTCCGCGCCTGCTCGGACTGGTCGGTGTAGCGCAGCCACAGAGCCCGTTCGACGGGCGCGACGGGACCGTACGCGGCGAGTTCGGTGGCCAGCGCCGTGCGGGTACGCGGCCCGAGCGAGGAACCCGCGACCCGCAGCGCCAGCGGCAGCCCACCGCACAGCTCGGCGATCGCGTCCGTCGACTGGGAGTCGTACGGCCCCTGCTCCTCCTCCTGCGCCGACACGCGCAGCAGCTCCTCCGCACCCGCCGGGTCCAGCGGGCCCACGGGCAGCTGATGCACCCACGCCGGAATGTCGGCAGGCAGGTCGAGAGGGGCGCGGGCGGTGACGAGAACCAGGCTGTCGGAGCGCTCCGGTATGAGCGTACGGACCTGCGCCGGGTCACCGGCGTCGTCGAGGACGATCGTCACGGGCGTGCCGGTCAGATGCTGGTGGTAGAGCTCGCTGAGCCGTCGTACCTGCTGCTCGGCGGAGGACCTGCCCCGGGATCCCGACTCCGACCGATCAGGGGAGACCCCGTCCCGGAACAGCAGCTGTTCGCGCGGCGCGCCGAGCCGGTTCAGCAGGTGCAGCAGCGCGTCGCGGGTCGGCAGCGGGTTCTCGCCGGTGACATCGGAACGCAGATCCACCACGCACGCGCCCCGGAACTGGTCCTTCAGCTCATGCGCCGCCCGCACCGCGAGTGCCGTGCGCCCGGAGCCGGGTGTGCCGTGCAGGACGACGACGGTCGGCTTGGTCTCCGTCGACGCGCGGGCCGCGTGCACCCACTGGGCGATCTGCGCCAGCTCGGCCCGGCGGCCGGCGAACGGGCCGTCGGGGGCGGGCAGATGCCCGAAGGACTGGTCGAGCAGCGACCGCCTGCGCGCCGCCGCACTGCGGTCACCGCCGCGCAGCTGCGGCACGACGGCGGCGGCCTTCTTCTTCGGCGTACGGGACGACGCGCTCAGCATCCGCTGCTGGTCCAGGTACGGGCGGATGCCCCGTACCTCCAGCGCCGCCAGCCACTGCAGCCGCAGCTGTTCGGGCCCGCCGGGCTGGCCCGCCGCACCCGCGTGCCGGTGGGCGGCGGGCCAGTGCGAGGCGGTCACCTTGACGACGGTGGCCGCGGCGCCCGCGACGGCGACGACGGCGCCCGCGCCGAGCGCCGGCCCCGCCGCCGTACCGAACGCGAGATCGGCGCCGAACGCCGCTGCCGCGGCAACCCCCGTGACCAGCAGGGGAGTTCCCATCGCGGCCTTGCTGAACTGCTGCGACAGGGGTTTCTGCCCGGCCTCCATCGCGTCGAGCGCCTGCGTGTACGCGGCGTACTCCTCGGCCGCGCTCGCCGCCAGCGAGTCGAGCGCCGCCCGCCCGCGCGCCGTCAGCGCACCCGCGTCGGCCCTGCCCCCCGAACGGCGTACTTCCTCCTCCACGGCGCGTACCAACAGCCGTTCGGCTTCAGCCCGGTGGCTGTCCCACATGTCCGTCCCCCTCCGACCGCCGCGTTCTGCATCAGCTGACACAGCACCAAGTGTCCTGTCTACGGCGGATCGGCGCGAGAGAGCAAGGAGATCGGTTGGGGGGTGCCGGGTGAGAGTCCGGTGCCCGGACCGTGGCGTGCGGCGGGGGGCTCCGCCCCGTGCGCAAGGATGGGGGCATGTCCAATCGACTCGCGCAGGTCACCTCCCCGTACCTCCTTCAGCACGCGGACAACCCGGTCGACTGGTGGCCGTGGTCGCCCGAGGCGTTCGAGGAGGCGCGTCGGCGGAGCGTACCGGTGCTGCTCAGCGTCGGCTATGCGAGCTGTCATTGGTGCCATGTGATGGCGCACGAATCGTTCGAGGACCCGGAGCTTGCGACGTATCTGAACGCGCACTTCGTCCCGGTGAAGGTCGACCGCGAGGAGCGGCCCGACGTCGACGCCGTCTACATGGAGGCGGTGCAGGCGGCGACCGGTCAGGGCGGCTGGCCGATGACCGTTTTCCTGACCGCCGACGCCGAGCCCTTCTACTTCGGTACGTACTTCCCGCCTGAGCCCCGTCACGGCATGCCGTCCTTCCGGCAGATTCTCGAAGGCGTCGTAGCCGCCTGGACCGAACGTCCTGACGAGGTCGCCGAGGTTGCCGGGCGCATCGTGCACGACCTGGCAGGCCGCTCGCTGGCGCACGGCGGGGAGGGGCTGCCCGGCGAGCAGGAGCTCTCGCAGGCGCTGCTCGGGCTGACCAGGGATTACGACGAGAAGTACGCGGGCTTCGGCGGTGCTCCGAAGTTCCCGCCGTCCATGACGATCGAGTTCCTGCTGCGCCACCACGCCCGCACCGGTGCCGAGGGCGCCCTCCAGATGGCCGCCGACACCTGTGAGGCGATGGCCAGGGGCGGGATGTACGACCAGCTCGCCGGCGGCTTCGCCCGCTACTCGGTGGACCGGGAATGGGTCGTACCGCATTTCGAGAAGATGCTCTACGACAATGCGCTGCTCTGCCGGGTGTACGCGCATCTGTGGCGGGCGACGGGCTCCGACCTGGCCCGCCGGGTCGCGCTGGAGACCGCCGACTTCATCGTGGGCGAACTGCGGACGACGGAGGGCGGGTTCGCCTCGGCGCTCGACGCCGACAGCGAGGACGGTGGCGGCAGCCACGCGGAAGGCGCGTACTACGTGTGGACGCCCGCGCAGCTGCGCGAGGCGCTGGGAGAGCAGGACGCCACGTTCGCCGCGGAGTACTTCGGGGTGACCGAGGCGGGCACCTTCGAGGAGGGTGCGTCCGTGCTCCAACTGCCGCGCACCGACGACGCGGTGGACCCGGACCGGGCCGCCGACGTGCGGGCCCGGCTGCTCGCGGCGCGCGAGGAGCGGGCGCGTCCCGGACGGGACGACAAGGTGGTGGCGGCCTGGAACGGTCTGGCGATCGCCGCGCTCGCCGAGACCGGGGCGTACTTCGACCGGCCCGACCTGATCGAACGCGCCACCGAGGCGGCGGACCTGCTGGTCCGGGTCCACATGGGCGACAACGCCCGGCTGTCGCGGACGTCCAGGGACGGCCGGGCGGGTGACAACGCCGGGGTCCTGGAGGACTACGGCGATGTCGCGGAGGGTTTCCTCGCGCTGGCCGCCGTCACCGGCGAGGGTGTCTGGCTGGAGTTCGCCGGCTTCCTGCTCGACATCGTGCTGCAGCACTTCACCGGCGAGGGCGGGCAGCTGTACGACACGGCGGACGACGCCGAGCAGCTGATCCGCCGCCCGCAGGACCCCACCGACAGCGCGACTCCGGCGGGCTGGACGGCGGCGGCCGGAGCGCTGCTCTCGTACGCCGCGCACACCGGATCCGAGGCCCATCGCGCGGCCGCGGAAAGTGCGCTGGGGGTGGTGAAGGCGCTCGGGCCACGTGTTCCGCGGTTCATCGGGTGGGGCCTCGCGGTCGCCGAGGCGCTGCTCGACGGCCCGCGCGAGGTGGCGGTCGCCGGCCCGGTCGGCGGCGGACTGCACCGTACGGCACTGCTGGGGCGGGCGCCGGGGGCGGTGGTCGCGGCGGGCGAGACCGGTGGCGCGGAGTTTCCGCTGCTGGTGGACCGGCCGATGGTGGGCGGGGCGCCGACGGCGTACGTCTGCCGGCACTTTGTGTGCGACGCGCCGACCACGGATGCGGGGGAGCTGGCGCGGAAGCTCGGGGGGTGACCCGGGGAGGAGCCCGGTGGGTGCCCGGCCGGCGCTCTGTCCGCGGTCTCCCCCCACCAGGGCCGACGGCCCGGCGCACCGCTTGCGTCAGAGCGTCAGGCCGCCCTCGAGTGTGTCCATGGCCCGGTTGATCATCGCGATCAGGTCGCCCTCCTGGTCGTGCTCGCCCCAGTACAACGTCGCCTCGCGCAGCGCCCCCAGCACCGCGGCGACGAACACCCGGACCTCCAGGTCGTCGGCGCTGCGGCCGCTGCGGTCGGCGAGTACCTGGGCCAGGATCTTCGCCGTGTCCGACATGGCCTCCGATATGCGTGCCCGGACTGCGGGGACCTCCACCATCAGCCGGGTGCGCCGGCGCAGTTCCTCCTCCTCGGTGGCGAGGAACGCCGTCAGCGCCTTCGTCATGATGAACCGCAGCGATTCCAGCGGCGGCTCGTCCGGGGGACGGTTCCGCATCTCCGCTTCCATGACGGGGTCGTACTCGTCGGTGAGGACGATGTCCTCCTTGGTCGCGAAGTACCGGAACACCGTGCTCGGCGACACCTCCGCCGCCTCCGCAATCTGCTCGATCGTCGTCGCGTCGTACCCCTGTTCGGCGATCAGCCGGTACGTGGCGCTGCGTATCGCCATTCGGGTCTTGAGCTTCTTGCGCTCGCGCAGCCCCGGCCGGGCCTGCGCCTCGACGGGCGTGGCGGAGGAGGTACGGGAGGTGGCGGCCATGGTTGCCATTCTCATGCATCGACGGACTCCGCGACCACGTCGGCGTCCCCGGTCCGCGACGGGCCGGCGTCCGTCAGAGGTGCCCCCACCAGCAGCGCGGTCACCGGCGACGCGGCGCCGATGATCCATCGATGCGGTGGGCGCCGGGCGACGATGCCTCGCCGTGCAAAAGGGCCGCGGCCCGGAAGCCGCGGCCCTGGAGGGCGGGGAGGAGGTTCGCTCAGGCGTGGTTGTACGCCACCAGCGAGATGCCGACGTAATGCACGGTGAAGGCCGCCAGGGTCAGTGAGTGGAAGACCTCGTGGAAGCCGAACCACCGCGGTGACGGGTTGGGTCGCTTGATCCCGTAGATGACGCCGCCCGCGCTGTAGAGCAGGCCGCCGACGACGACCAGCACCAGGACCGCGATCCCGCCGGTGTGCATGAAATCGGGCAGGAAGAAGACCGCCGCCCAGCCCATCGCTATGTAGCAGGGGGTGTACAGCCAGCGGGGGGCGCCGACCCAGAACACCCGGAAGGCGATGCCGGCGGCGGCTGCCGCCCAGACCGCCCAGAGCAGGGGACGCCCGGTCGATTCCGGGAGCAGCAGCAGGGTCAGCGGCGTGTACGTGCCCGCGATGATCAGGAAGATGTTGGCGTGGTCCAGCCGGCGCAGCACCGCCTCGCCGCGCGGACCCCACGTGCCGCGGTGGTAGACCGCGCTCACGCCGAAGAGCAGGCATGCGGTCACGATGTAGATGCCGCAGGCGATCCGGCCGCGGATACTGTCCGTGAGCGCAATCAGAACAATCCCCGCGATCAGCACCGCGGGGAACATTCCGGCATGCAGCCAGCCGCGCATGCGCGGCTTCACCGGGCCCGGCGCCGATTCGGCCGGGCCCGGCTCGGCTGGTTCGACCTCGGCTGGTTCGGGCGCGGCGGCGGCAGCAGTCATGACCGCATGCTACCTACGCCACCGTAGGTTGCAGACGCGAGTGGCGATGCTCACGTGGGCACTCCTCTGGACATATGGGCGAATCGGTCGGATGATCAAATGAGTATGGTCGGCACCGGATGAGCGGCTACGAAGCATCCGGGTCGCAGCCCCCACGGGGCAACTGCCCAAAGACACCCTCAACAAGGAGCGATCGTGGCGCGCGACATCGCGGCTCCCCTCACTGTTCCCACCCGTCACCAGGAGCTGGCCTCCTGGGTGAACGAGATCGCAGCCATCACCGAGCCGGACCGTGTGGTCTGGTGCGACGGTTCCGAAGCCGAGTACGAGCGCCTGTGCGGGGAGCTCGTGGCCAAGGGCACGTTCACCAAGCTCGATGAGATCAAGCGCCCGAACTCGTACTACGCCGCCTCCGACCCGAGCGATGTCGCCCGCGTCGAGGACCGCACCTTCATCTGCTCCGAGAAGGAGGAGGACGCGGGCCCGACGAACCACTGGAAGGCCCCCGCCGAGATGCGGGAGATCTTCACCGGTGAGAAGGGTGTCTTCCGCGGCTCCATGCGGGGTCGCACGATGTACGTCGTGCCGTTCTGCATGGGCCCCGTCGGCTCCCCGCTGTCCGCGATCGGCGTCGAGATCACCGACTCCGCGTACGTCGCCGTCTCGATGCGCACCATGACGCGCATGGGCCAGGCCGTCCTCGACGAGCTCGGCACCGACGGCTTCTTCGTCAAGGCGGTCCACACGCTGGGCGCACCCCTGGAGGAGGGCCAGGAGGACGTTCCGTGGCCGTGCAACTCCACCAAGTACATCTCGCACTTCCCCGAGGACCGCGAGATCTGGTCGTACGGCTCCGGCTACGGCGGCAACGCCCTGCTCGGCAAGAAGTGCTACGCGCTCCGCATCGCCTCGGTCATGGCCCGCGACGAGGGCTGGCTCGCCGAGCACATGCTGATCCTCAAGCTCACGCCGCCGCGGGGTGAGTCGAAGTACGTCGCCGCCGCGTTCCCGAGCGCCTGCGGCAAGACCAACCTCGCCATGCTGGAGCCCACGATCTCCGGCTGGACCGTCGAGACGATCGGCGACGACATCGCCTGGATGCGGTTCGGCGAGGACGGTCGTCTCTACGCGATCAACCCCGAGGCCGGATTCTTCGGTGTCGCCCCCGGCACCGGCGAGCACACCAACGCCAACGCCATGAAGACGATGTGGGGCAACTCCGTCTTCACGAACGTCGCGCTCACCGACGACGGCGACGTGTGGTGGGAGGGCATGACCGAGGAGCTTCCCGCGCACCTCACGGACTGGAAGGGCAACGACTGGACCCCCGAGTCCGAAACGCCCGCCGCCCACCCCAACGCCCGCTTCACCGTCCCGGCCGGCCAGTGCCCGATCATCGCGCCCGAGTGGGAGGACCCGAAGGGTGTGCCGATCTCGGCCATCCTCTTCGGTGGCCGCCGCGCCTCGGCCGTACCGCTGGTCACCGAGTCCTTCGACTGGCAGCACGGTGTCTTCCTCGGTGCCAACGTGGCCTCCGAGAAGACCGCCGCCGCCGAGGGCAAGGTCGGCGAGCTGCGCCGCGACCCGTTCGCCATGCTGCCGTTCTGCGGCTACAACATGGGCGACTACATGAACCACTGGGTCAAGGTCGGCGCCGACAAGGACCAGGCGAAGCTCCCGAAGATCTACTACGTGAACTGGTTCCGCAAGAACGACGCGGGCAAGTTCGTGTGGCCGGGCTTCGGCGAGAACAGCCGTGTTCTGAAGTGGATCGTCGAGCGCCTGGAGGGCACGGCCGAGGGCGTCGAGACGCCGATCGGCATCCTGCCCGCCAAGGGCGCCCTGGACACCGAGGGCCTGGACCTCTCCGAGTCCGACCTGGACTTCCTGCTCACGGTCGACAAGGAGGTCTGGCGCGAGGAGGCGGCGCTGGTCCCCGAGCACCTCAACACCTTCGGTGACCACACGCCGAAGGAACTGTGGGACGAGTACCGCGCGCTGGTCCAGCGCCTGGGCTGAGGCCCCCGGGCGGCGCCTTCGAGGCGTCGCCCACCCGGGCGCACTCCTGAAGCGCGCCCCTTTCGATCCCCGCGGCCGGGTCTTCCGACATCCGCCCTGACCTGTGGGGTCAACAGCCCGCCGCGGAACGGCCCCCGGAATCCCCTCACGGTTCCGGGGGCCGCCCTTTCCCGCCCCTTTTATAGAGAACATCCGCACATCGCCGCAGGGTTGCACACGAGACCTTCACATGGCTTTGATGTCCCTCCACATCGCCTTCGGTCGAGCCGTCCGGAGGCCAACCGAGCCTGTGGGGGACTCAGTTGAACACGTCTCGGCACTACCGGCGCATGGCGGCGACGCTGGCCGCACTGACGCTCACCACTGTGGGCCTCACCGCCCTCGCCGCACCCGGCGCCCATGCGGCCGACGGCGGTGCGGCCGGTGACACCGTGGCCAAGTTGCCGATCGCTTCGTACTCGGCCCTGGTCGTCGACTCCGTCCATGAGCGGGTGTACGTCACGGACGACCGCAGGGACCGCAGCGCGGGCGAGGTCCTCGTCTACAACTTCGACGGGCAGAAGGTCGGTTCGCTGCTCACCGGCACGGCACCTTCGGGGATGGCCCTCAGCGCGGACAGCAGCACGCTCTACGTCTCGCAGTCGTCCGGCATCCTCGTCTTCGACACCCGGACGCAGACGCGCACCGGCTTCACCTTCACCGCGTACGACGTGGGCTGCCCACGCGATGTCGCCTTCGCCGGCGGCAAGGAGTGGCACACGGAGATCCCGTACTACTCCGACTGCGACGCGCGCCAGAGCTGGTTGTACGGTACGAGCGGCACGCAGTCCGTCAACACCGGCTGGAACGGCGCGGGCCGGCTGCGGCTGACCAGCGGTCCCGAGGCGCCGGACCGTCTCGTCGTGGCGCAGGCGCGCAGCACGGCGGAGCCGAATCCCTTCCTCACCACGTTCGACGCGAGCGGGGACACGCTCGTGCGCGGTCCGGAGCGCCGGTTCGCGGACAGCGACGGGCAGGGCGCGCTCGACGTGAAGGACGTGGCTCAGTCCGCCGACGGCAAGCGCATCGCCGTCGCCGACGCCTCCTACGGCACCCGGCTGCTGGACGCCGCCGACCTGTCCGACGCGGCGACCGCGTACCAGCCGCTGCCCGAAGGCGCCACGGCGTCCGCCGTCTCCTTCGGTGGCGACGGGAAGTACCTCGCGCGAGGCGCCGCCGCGACCGGGTCCACGCCCGATCTGCTGGTGCAGCCCGCGGACCCGGCGGACGGCACGGTGCCGCTGGAGTTCGCCTTCGACGGGGTGCTCGACGGGGACCGGGTCGCGCCGCGCGGGCTCGGCTGGTCGAAGGACGGGTCGCGCCTCTTCGCGGTCACCACCAACACGTACGGCAACGAGTACTGGCTGCATGTCATCCAGCCCCCGGCCGCCCAGTACGACTCCCGGTTCACCGGCTCGCTCTCCACCACCCCGGGGCAGCCGGTCGTCGGCGAACCCGTGGGCATACGCGGCCGGTTGGAGCTCGACGGGACGGCCCCCGCCGAGCCGGTCAACGTGTCCGCGGTACGCCACGACGCCAACGGCGACCGGAAGCTCGCCCCCGTCGAGGTCGACCCGGAGGGTTCGTTCACCGTCCTCGACGTGCCGTCGCTGGTCGGGGACGCCACGTACACCGTCTCCTTCACCGGCGACGTCACCCACCGCCCGGCCGAGGACATCGCCCTGACCGTCGCGGTCGCCAAGGCGCCGACGACGATCACGCTGACCGCCCCGGCGGAGGCGACGAAGTCCGGCGGCGTGGAGATCACCGGAAAGCTCACCGGCCAGGGGCGGGCGCTTCCGTCCGGCATCACCGTCGCCGTCGAACGGACCGACCGGAAGGGCACCGGCGCGCTGACGTCGGCGGCGGTCGCCGCCGACGGCACGTTCCGGATCAACGACCTGCCCGGGGCGACCGGCGAGGTGACGTACACGGTGAGCTACGCCGGCGACGCTCTGCACACGGACTCGACGGCGTCGGCGACGGTGCGCGTCCGGCGGTAGTCGGGCGGCTTCCCTTCGGACGGGCCGGGGCTCCCGGCCCGTCCGAAGGGGCTCAGAGTGCCCGGCCCCGGTCCTCCAGGTACCGCGTGTGCGTCTGCTGCCGACGCGCCTCGGCCTCCCGCAACCCCGCGACCAGCGACTCCGCCTCCCGGTGCAGCAGCGACAGCTGCTGTTCGAGGTGGCGCTCGGGCGGCTCGGTGCCCGGTGCGATCCGCGTCCACCAGCGGGTCCGCAGATACGTGTCCACGGACTCCGGGATGTCCTGGTGCACGGCGCGCGACAGGGCGTGGATGCCTTCCGGGTCGGTGGCGAGGGCCTCGCAGACCCAGCCGGGTGCGAGCAGCCCCGCCAGCAGCTCCGTCAGCTCGACGAGCCGCCCGGACGCGGCGGGCGGCAGCTCGACCTCGTCCAGATACGCCCGCAGGGTCACGAAGTCGGCCCGCAACGAATCCAGTTGGGACGACGGGTCGGGGAAGTCCGGGGCGGACGGCCGCTCGGGCGGGGCGATCAGCGCACCCGCGCCGTACAGCCCGACGATCACCACGGGCCAGTACGCCCCCGCGAGCCCGGTGAAGGTGAGGGCGAGCCCGGCGATCCCGCAGGCGCTCCCGGTGAGGTTCTTGCGCGACTCGATGTACGCCAGGAGCCGGCCCGGCGCTCTACTGGTAGCCACGGATCTCCTCGAAGGCCCCGTCCAGAGAGCCCGGCCCCTGGTCCTTCGTCGCGTCGAAGAGCCGGCCACCGGTCAGGGAGGCGATCGCGTCCAGCTCCGCACGGTCCGAGTCTCCGAAGACGACCGGGAAGACGGGGGTGACGCGGCGCGCAGCCGGGAGCGAACGGTAGAAGCCGGCGAAGTCGTCGGCCGAGTCGCCCGTCGTGTTCTCGCCGTCCGTCATCAGGACGATCGAGGTGAACGCGGACCCGGTGTCCGGACCCAGCCGGTCGTAGGCGGACTCCAGACTCGAAAAGATCGCCGTCTCGCCGCTCGCGGTCAGGGCGGCGGTGTCCGCCTTGATCGCCGCAAGCCCCGCCCGCGGATCGGCGGGATCGACCGTATGTGTGCGCGCCCGCTTCACCGACGACCCGAACGGCAGCAGCGTGACCTCCTCGCGCTCCCGGAAGTCCCCGGTCAGCCCGGTCAGCGCCGCCTTCAGCCTCCGCAGCCGCTCGCCCTTCATCGACCCGGACGTGTCCAGGACGTACACGGTCCGCGAGGGGCGCCGGAGCTTGTTCTCGTAACTGTCGACCAGTTTGTCCGCGACGGACCGCGAGCCGGGGAAGGGCAGTTCACGTCGCGCCTCGGCGGCCAGTGGCGCCGCGGGCCGCACGGACGTGACGACCGGGCGGCGGAACGTCTCCCGGGTCAGCTGCCGCTGCACGGCGGGGGAGCGGAGGTACGAGGTCAGGGCGCGCACCGAGTCCTTCGCCTCCGGCGAGGCGGCGGAGAGCAGGCTCAGCGGGTAGTCCGCCGTCACCACACCGTCGCGCGGGCGGATCACCGTCAGCCCGGTACGACTGTCCCGGCCCAGGGAGAGCAGCACGGACTCGTAGTTGATCAGCGCGTCGACCGTGCCCCGCCGGGCGTACGCGGTGGCCAGCCAACCGGACGATCCGGAGGTCAGCCGCTGCCCGCCGAAGAACTCCTCCATCTTCCCGCTCGCCTTGCGGACATCGGCGTCGGTCAGCGCGGACTGGGCGCCCGACAGCGCCGAAGCGACCGAAACAAGCGCGGCGAAACCGGAGTTGGAGCGCGCCGGATCCGTCATTCCGTACGTCAGCTCCCCGTCGGCCACCGCCCGGTGCACCTGCGACCAGGTGACGCGCGACGGGTCCCAGCCCAGCCGCTTCACCACCGCCGGCTTGACGCCGAGGGCGACCGGCGATGCCATCAGCGGCGTCTCGGAAGTGACCCGCTTCGCCGCCTCCGGGTGGAGCCGCAGATAGTCGTTGGACGACAGCCACACCGCGTCGTACGCCCCGTCCGCCTTCCCGGAGCCGAGCTGCTGGACGGCGTCGAGCGTCCCGGTCCAGGTGGGCCGCACAGTGATCCCGGTGGCCTTCCGCGCCTGCTCCAACAGCGGTTTCATATCGGACAGTTCACTGGACGCCAGCACGCGCAGCGTGCCGGCCCGCGGCGCGCCGTCGTCCTTCTTCCCGGACGCCGCGGGATCGTCCGCCGCCGAGCACGCGGCGACCGGCACGAGCACCGCGGCGGCCAGCAGCGCGGCGAGCCTGCGCGACACCCGACGGCGCAGCCTTCTGAGCCGGCCCTTCATCCGAGACCGCCGCCCTCAAGGGCCCCCGCCGTCCGGCTGCGCTCCAAGTGGGTTCCGGCCTGCTGGAGTTCGGCTGTCAACGACTCGACCGTCACCGCCATGGATTCGGTCGCCTGCACCTTGTACGTGTCGATCGCGTCCAGCGTCCGGTAGATCTGCTGGAACGCCGTCCGCAGTGTCTCCGCGCCCACCGCCGGGTCCGCGGCGATCCGCTGGATCTCCCCGCTCTGGGTGGCGAGCATCTCCGCATTGCCGCGGATCAGATCCTCCGTCGTGGAGCGCAGCACCTGCACCTGTTCGGTCACCTTGCGCTGGCTCTCCAGCGCCGATGCCAGCATCACGGCGATCCGCAGCGCGGAGACGGTCGTGGTCGCGGCGCGGTCGACGCCCCTGATCAGTTCCTCGTTGTTGCGGCGTACGACATCCATCGCCAGGTACCCCTGCGCGCAGACCGCGAGCTGGGTCAGCAGATCCTGGTGCTTCTGCCGTACGGGGAACAGCACATCGGCCCGCAGGGCGTCCGCCTGCACGGGGTCGGCGGCTTCCGTCGCCCGGATGCGCTCCTCGACCGCGCCGTCCAGGGCCTCGGTGAGGACCACGTACTCCTGGAGCTTGCCCATCGTCTCCCAGAGCCGGGTGCGCTCGGTGTGCAGGGCGGCGTTGTCGCGGCGCAGTTCGTCCTGGCCGCCGCGGAGCGAGCCCACGATCCTGTTCAGGGTGGACTGTGCGGAGGCGTACTTCGCGACGTGATCGCGCAGCCTGTTGCCGCCGGGCAGCTTCGCCAGCAGCCGGCGGGCGCCGCGACCGGGGGTGTCACGCGGGTCGAGGTCCTCGACGGTGCGGCGCAGCTCGACGAGCGAGGCACCGACCCTCGACCGGGCGTCCCCGTCCCCCGACCCGGCCGAGAGCTCACGGACCGTGCGGTCCAGCATCCGGTTGGACTGCTGGGCGGCGCTGCGGATGTCGCCCTGCCCGAGGGCGGCGATCTCCCCGATCCTGGTGGTGAACTCGGGCGAGCGGGCATCGAGCCCGGCAAGGCCGGCGACGTACTCGGTGGCGCGTCGCGTCATCTCCGTGCGCACGGAGTCGTCGACCGGGACGAGACCGGCGGCCTGCTCGGTACGGACGGGGGCGACGGGCTCGGGCGGGGTGAGGACGAGCGGCTGCGGCTCGGTTTCGGTCATGGGTGAGGTCTCCCGGAAGGCGTGTGTCATCAGCCGCGGGTCCGGCGGGCCATCGCGCGCAGCACCATGGCGGTGGGCACGGGCGCCTGGCGGATCCCGGTCAGCTGTTGGTCGATGTAGTCGGAGTGGCCGGCGGTCGCGGCGGTGAACTCGGCCGCCGCGCCCTGGGGGCGGAAGCCGTGCCGCACGGCCAGCCTGCGCAGCTTGGGGTCGGTGGAGAGCAGCTCGCCGAGCTGCCGGCCCGGGGCGGTCAGCGGTACGAGGGTGTGATCGCTGGAGACGGTGGTGTCCGGGTAGAGGACGACCAGGTCCCCGAGCTCCTGTTGCTGCTTCTGCATCAGCAGCGAGGCGACCTGCGACTCGTACACCAGGACCAGCGGATTGCCGACTCCGCTGATGAAGTCCCGGAACGGCGCGTCACTGCTGGTCTGCTGCGCACCCTGCACCTGGATCAGCTTCTTCAGCAGCGGCGCGGTGCGGTCGATCGCGGCGTCGTCGGCGGCGACCCGGCCGCCGTCGGCGACGTACGAGGCGGCGGCCAGGTAGAGCGCGCCGGAGTTGGACGCGACGGGATCGGTGCTCGTGATGAACACCGTCCCGGTCAACTCGGCGTGTTCGTCCGCACCCCCCAGCTGCTGCCAGGTCCGGTCCGCCTTCGCGGCCTTCAGATACGGAGCCATGTGCAGTTTCCCGCTGGACCTGCCGCTCAGAGTCGCCAGCCCGTTGTCCGCCAGCACCTGCGCGGCGCCGCGGTGCGCGACGACGACGAGCGGCGAGTAGAAGGGCCTGAGCGGGCCGCCCTTGACGGGGGACTTGCGCTGCAGCTCATCGGCCGGAGCCTTCGAGCTCGGGAAGGCGAAGTCGTAACCCTTCAGGGGAAGTCGGTCCATGGCCCAGGACCCGGACGTCTCCGCCTTCACGGTGAATCCCTTGGCAGCAAGGGCCTTCACCACATCGGGATCGGCGAAGAACTCCGCCTTCTCCGACCCGATCACTCCACGCACGGTCCTCGTTGCCGTGCTCGTGTCCTTGCTGTCGCGGCCTGCTACGACGGCTACTGCCACTCCGCCGATCAGCAGCACCGCCAGGACGATTCCCACGATGCGTCTCACGGATGCAGACTGCTCGCGGAAACCCACATTCCAGGCCGAGTTGAGTGGACGGCAGGTGAAGTGCGCATCCCAGTACGCAACGGGAGCGGCCGATTCTCTCCGGCAACCCGGTCACAGGCGGAACGTGGGCTGCGCCGCACGGCGCACGCACGTGTGCCGTGCCCGGACGATCCCGGACACGGCACACTTCAGAGGGATCCCAACGAGGTCAGGACCACTACTGGCTCTTCGAGAGTCCCTTCTCGATTGCGTCCTGCGTGCCAGGCTTCATCCCCCCGTTGGAGCCGAGGCTGTTCAGCAGCTCCTCCATCGCGTTCTGGTAGCTGGACTGCTGGCTTTCGGTCATCGGCTCCTCGCTCACGAGCGGCGGCTTGCCGGCGCCGGCCAGGGTCCCGAGGGGCTGTACATCGGCCGGTACCCATGTCTGGCCGGCGCAATTGAACGTCGTAGGTTCGCCCCCGACCGTCGGGCATTGGAGGTCGAAGACATCCCCGTCGGTGGTGACCACCTCGAACCTGACGGAGTTGGCGTGCGTGGTGATCGAGATGCCACAGGGGTTGGGCGGGTAGCCGGACCCGGGGCCGCTGGGGAGGGCCTGCCACGTGTACTGCGGGTCCACGTTGAAGTCCACAGAAGCCCCGAACGCGGTCCCGTCGGGGGCCAGCACGGCCTTGACCTCCCTCTCGTTCGCGGTCTGGAAGGCGTCGATGGAGATGCACGGCCCAGCGGCTCCGGTGGCTCCGGTCGGTCCCGTGGGTCCGGTCGGCCCCGTGGGTCCGGTCCGTCCCGTGGCTCCGGTGGCTCCGGTCGGTCCCGTGGGTCCGGTCGGTCCTGTGGGTCCGGTCGGTCCGGTGGCTG
>NZ_JBHVFU010000006.1:150253-453706 GCF_042801455.1 Streptomyces sp. NPDC057565
TCCGGTGGCGCCGTTCTCGCCGTTTTCGCCCGTGGGTCCGGTCGGTCCTGTGGGTCCGGTCGGTCCGGTGGCTCCGGTGGCGCCGTTCTCGCCGTTTTCGCCCGTGGGTCCGGTCGGTCCTGTGGGTCCGGTCGGTCCGGTGGCTCCGGTGGCGCCGTTCTCGCCGTTCTCGCCCGTGGCGCCGGTCGGTCCCGTGGGTCCGGTCGGTCCCGTGGCGCCGCGCGGACCCGTCGGCCCGGTGGGACCGGTGGGTCCGCGCTTGCCCTTCTCCTTGCACTTGTCCCTGTCGTGCTTGTTCTTGTGGTTATCGCAGCACTTGTCCCTGTCGTGCTTGTTCTTCTGGCGCTCACACTTGTCGCCGCCCATAAGCACAGACCGGTTCATCTCGCCCGGAGAGAAGGCGTTCTGGGCCGCTGCCACCGTAGGGCTGGAAAAGCCCAGCATGACGAGGCTCAGCGTTGCCATCGCACCGCCGGCCAGCCACCTGCGACCGCGGGGCACCGGGCCCAGACGCGAGGGGGTCCTGGTCTCAGGACTCATGAATTTGCTCCTTGGGGAACCGAATGGAGTGGTCTCGACGAGGCATGCAACGCCTCTGACGCAACATTCAGGTGCATGTGCAAGAAAGTGCGCGAGACACACCAGACGTTCAGGCGATCGGCAGAGTGGGGAAGGGGGCCGAAAGAGGATGAGCCCCGAAGTGTTGGGCCATGCAGCCCCATAGCGGTTTCAGTTCCGAGTGTGTGTCGGTGCAGCCGACACGTAGATGGATGGATACGCTCTGCATGCTTCATCAGCTCCCACTCGCCAAATCGAGGCTCGAATGTCCGTCAGAGATTTTCAAGGAAAGATGAATTTCTTCGCCAGGGCCAGGAAGCGTGTGGTCAAGGTGGCGACGGTCGCACTCGCCGTAACCGCGACGTGTTCAGGACTGACATGGGCGGCGGTCTCCCTGACGGGAAACAGCGTCGATGCGAAGCCGCCGGTCGCGTGCTCATACAACCTCACCAATGGTGCAAAGCCAGTGGGAATTCCCGCTTTCGACGCCTTGGCCGCGGCTCGGCCATACACGGCAGAACTCGTGACCAACCGGGGAACCGTCACCTTTGAGGCCCTGACCGACAAGGCGCCCTGCGCCACCAACTCCTTCTCCTTCCTGGCGCGGAAGGGGTACTACGACGGCAGCCCGTGTCACCGCGTCACGACCCGAGGGATTTTCGTATTGGACTGCGGTGACCCCAAAGGGGAAGGTGCGGCCGATCCGGGATATTTCTTCCAGGATGAAAATCTGGACGGAGCCAAATATTCCGCCGGAACCGTGGCGATGTCCAAGGCGGCTCCCGGCAGGAACGGAAGTCAGTTCTTCATCAGTTATGCCGATCCTGCTGTTTCCATGCCGTCCGACTGGACTCCCTTTGGGAAAGTCCTGAGCGGATTGGATGTACTGAAGGAGATCGCCAGGAACGGGACGCAGGACGGATCCTCCGACGGAAGGCCGAAAAAGGCTGTCGTCATCAAGTCGGTAACGGTGCGACAGGCATCGGTCAATGCCCCTCGCGAGAAGCGCGGGTGACTCCACCACGCCCCAGATGTGCCGCTGTTCGGAGTATTCTGCGCGCGCACATGGCGGCTCAGAGCCAGGCCGTGAAGGCTGCTGGCATCTTGAGGCCCTCAGGGTCAGCTTTCCGGAAGGGATAAGTCATGCATGCCCCACTCACTGACAGTGCCACGCTCCCGGTGCAACATAAATCGACTGTGGATGAAGGGCCGGTGGTCGAGCCGTCTGGGGGGAGCCGCTCCGGCATCCCATGGTGGATCTGGGCCCTGGCGGGAACACTGTTCTTCACATACGCGACGTTGTCCTTGCGTATCCATCAGCGCATGCTCACCCACAGCTTCGACCTGGGAATCTTCGAGCAGGCCGTCCGCTCCTACGCGCATGGGCACCTGCCCGTCTCCGAAATCAAGGGGCCGGACTTTCCCATCCTGGGGGACCACTTCTCTCCCATTCTGGCCCTGGTGGCACCCGTCTACCGGCTGTGGCCTTCGGCGATGGCCCTGCTCGTGGTGCAGGCGGCGCTGGTTGCCGTGAGCGTCATGCCCTTGGCTGTCTGGGCCCGCCGAGCGCTGGGCTCCGCCGCCGCAGTGGTCATCGGCGTCGGCTACGGCCTGTCCTGGGGTGTCGCGAGTGCGATCGCCATCGATTTTCACGAGGTGGCTTTCGCCGCTCCTCTCCTCGCCTTTTCACTGACCGCTCTCGGAACCGACCGGCTGCGGCCCGCGGTCTATTGGGCTCTGCCGTTGCTCCTGGTGAAGGAAGATCTCGGGCTCACGGTGGCCGTGATCGGTCTCCTCGTCGCTCGGCGCGGCGAGCGCAAGCTGGGGTTCATCACGGCTGCAGTCGGTCTCGCAGGAACAGTGCTGGCGATGCTGGTGATCCTGCCTTCCCTCAATCCCGCTGGAAACAATGGGTACTTCTACTTCCTCGAAGGATCGGGAGGCGGTGCGGGCGGACCGGGAGACCTGCTGTACAGGAGCACGGTCGGCCTCATCACCCCGTTGGCCAAGACCACGACCCTGCTGCTCATGCTGGCCCCGACCCTGTTCCTGGCCCTGCGGTCCCCGCTCATCTGGATCGCGCTGCCGACCCTGCTCTGGCGCTTCGCCTCGAACCTTTCGACTCACTGGGGCGCCGACTCCCATCATTCGCTCGTGCTGATGACGATCGTCTTCGCGGCGTTCATCGATGCCCTGATCGGCCGACGCTCGTCCGTCGGCAGTCTGCGTCGCTATCTCGCGGGTTCCGCGGCGATCACCGTGCTTCTTCTACCGCATTTCCCGTTCTGGCAGCTGGTCCAGCCGGCCACCTGGCGGGACGATCCCCGCATCGCTGTCGCCCACCGTCTGATGGACCGGATCCCTGACGGTGCCACGGTCCAGGCGTCCAATCAACTCGTGCCCCAGCTCACGAACCGTACGAGTGCCAGCCTCTACGGCTGGCCCGAGAGCCGCCCAGATCCTCAGTGGATCATGGTGGACACCAGGGTGCCGTTCAATCAGCGGTGGCCGCTGAACGTCTTTCAGGAGCAGGAGGCCCTGGGCCTTGCGCGGGCACAGGGGTATCTCACCGTGAGCAGTGAACAGGGCTTCGTACTGCTCAAGCGTCCGAGCTGACGTCGTGTCGTCGGTCTTCTGTCTCACCGAGTTGGAGGTGACCCGTGAAATCAACGGTCTGCCTGAACATGATCGTCAAGAACGAGGCCCCGGTCATCAGACGCTGCCTCGAATCCGTGCGCCCTTTGATCGACACGTGGGTCATCCTGGACACGGGCTCGACCGACGGCACCCAGGACGTCATCCGTGACGTCTTCAGCGACCTGCCCGGCGCCCTGCACGAAAGTCCATGGAAGGGGTACGACGGGAGCCGCAGCGAGGCGATCGACCTGGCGCGCGCCGAAGCGGACTATCTGCTGTTCATCGACGCCGACGACGAGATGGAGGTGGAGCCCGGCTTTCGCATGCCGGAGTTGACCCACGACGCCTACCGAGTCGCACTGCACGACGGACCCCTCACCCACTGGCGCCCCGCTCTGGTCTCAACCCGGTTGCCCTGGCGCTACGTCGGCGTCCTGCACGAGTACATCGACTGCGGAACGCCGTACACCCTCGGGACATTCGAAGGTGCCAACATCCTCTCGGTGGGAGGCGGCGCACGCCTGAGGGGAGAAGGGCAGCGGAAGAAGTACCTGCGCGACGCCAAGGTCCTTCAGCAAGGCCTGATCAAGGAACCCGACAACTCCCGCTACGTCTTCTACCTCGCCCAGAGCTGGCGCGATGCCGGAGAGCCGAAGAAGTCACTCGCCGTCTACGACCGCCGGGCAGGCATGGGCGGCTTCGCGGAGGAAGTCTTCTGTTCCCACCTCTACGCCGCACGGCTTGCGGTGGAGATCGGTAGGCCGCCGGCCGAGGTGATCAGCCGCTACCTCCGCGCGCACGAAAGCCGTCCTTCTCGTGCCGAAGCAATCGGTGAACTCGCGCGCTACTGCCGCATGAACGGCCGGCGTTGGCCACTTGCGCACATGTTCGCGAAGCAAGCGGCGCAGATCCCTTACCCGGAAGACATTCTGTTCGTCGAGTTCGAGTGGTACGACTGGTGCTCGCTCGACGAACTCGCCGTGGCCGCTTACTGGACCGGAAACTATGAGGAGTCGGAGCGCTGCAGCCAACGCCTCCTCGAGAGCGGCAAGGTGCCCCCCGAGCACCACGACCGCGTGGTCGGCAACCTCGAGTTCGCCCGGCAGAAGCTGGGTTCGAGAGAACTCGTGAACGCCTGACCGGCGGTCGGCGCCACCGCGGGCCCGGCCGGGAGAGTCTTCGCGTTGCAGGCCGGTGTCCGCGGGACGAGCCGGCGGCCGCTCGGGGCGGCCTGGTGCGGCACGGGAAGGGCACCCGGTCCGCGCGCCTCCCCGGCCCGCGGACCGGGGCCGTCAGGGGGTGCCGATCAGCTCGGCGTCGCGCAGGGCGGCGGTGTGTGCGTCCATGCGCTCGGCGGTGAGAATCGCGGCGGCGGTGTCCGCGCGGGACGCGGCGACGACGAGCGCACGGCCGGCGAGGGCGAGCGCCCGGTGGTGCAATGCGGCGGGGTCGGCCCGGGTCAGCGCGGCATGCCGCGCCGGTGGCGCCCCGCGCAGCCGGGCCACCTGCTCGGCAATGCGATCGCCCTGCCGGCCGAGCCCCAGCTCGTCGGTGACGGCGAGCAGGGCGGCCAGATGCCCGGCGAGCTGGATGTCCAGCTCCTCCTCGCGGGTGCGGTGGGGGTACTGCGCCGTGTCGGCCATCGAGTGGACCGACTTGGTGCGGATCGGTTCGTACATGGGGACGGCCTCCTGCTCACGGTCAGGAGACCATCCTACATTGGATTGAGTCTAAAGTTGAGTGGTGTCGGGATCTGGCTGCCTCAGGGCTGTCCGTACCCGTCCAGGAACGCGCCGATCCTGGTCACCGCGTCCGTCAGGTCCTTGGCCGACGGCAGCGTCACGATCCGGAAGTGATCGGGCTCCGGCCAGTTGAACCCCGTACCCTGCACGACCATGATCTTCTCGGCCCGCAGCAGGTCGAGGACCATCTGGCGGTCGTCCTTGATCTTGTAGACCGCGGGGTCGAGCCGCGGGAAGAGATACAGCGCCCCCTTCGGCTTCACGCAGGTGACGCCCGGGATCTGCGTCAGCAGGTCGTACGCGACATCCCGCTGCTCCAGGATCCGCCCGCCCGGCAGCACCAGGTCGTCGATCGACTGCCGCCCGCCGAGCGCCGTGGCCACCGCGTGCTGCGACGGCATATTGGCGCAGAGCCGCATATTGGCGAGGATCGTCAGCCCTTCGATGTACGAGGCGGCGTGCCCCTTCGGGCCGCAGACCGCCAGCCACCCGGACCGGTAACCGGCCACCCGGTAGTTCTTGGAGAGCCCGTTGAACGTGAGCACCAGCAGATCGGGCGCGATGGCCGCCGTCGGGGTGTGTGTCGCTCCGTCGTACAGGATCCGGTCGTAGATCTCGTCGGAGCAGACCACCAGGTTGTGACGGCGGGCGATCTCCGTCAGCCCGCGCAGCATCTCGTCGTCGTAGACCGCACCCGTCGGATTGTTCGGGTTGATGATCACGATCGCCTTGGTGCGGTCCGTGATCTTCCGCTCGATGTCGGCGAGGTCCGGCATCCAGTCCGCCTGCTCGTCGCACCGGTAGTGGACGGCCGTGCCGCCGGCCAGCGACACGGAGGCGGTCCACAGCGGATAGTCCGGTGCGGGTACGAGCACCTCGTCGCCGTCGTCGAGCAGCGCCTGCATCGACATCTGGATCAGCTCGGAGACGCCGTTGCCCAGGTAGATGTCCTCGACGTCGAGCGGGATCCCCTTGGTCTGGTAGTGCTGCATCACCCCGCGGCGCGCGGACAGCAGCCCCTTCGCATCGCCGTAACCGTGCGCACCGGAGAGGTTGCGCAGTATGTCTTCGAGGATCTCGGGCGGGCACTCGAACCCGAACGCGGCGGGGTTGCCGGTGTTCAGCTTGAGGATGCGGTGACCGGCTGCTTCCAGCCGCATCGCCTCCTCGAGCACGGGGCCGCGGATCTCGTAACAGACATTGGCGAGCTTCGTGGACTGGATGACCTGCATGTCAGCGAGGATACGGTGGTGTTTCACAGGGTGCGCGAGGTTTGCCCGCGGGTTGACCCGCCCGGGGAACCCGGTCCGCCCACCCGGTCTTCCATCGCCATGCACCCGCCGTCCCCGACCGTGGGAACCCTGGCCGGGGGCGGCGGAGCGGCTTGGAATGGGTGTGTGACGGGCCTGGACGGGTGAGATGCGCCACGCGAATGGGGCGTCGCCGTCATTCGGGCAGGCGCGTGCCGTCCGGGAGCCGGATGCCGAAGTCGTCCGCCAGGACCCGCAGCACCTCGTCGCCGTCCGCCAGCTCCCGTTCCTTCCGCGTGCCGTCGGGCGCCGTCTCCGTGAGCGTCCGGCCGGACAGGGCCACGTGGCCGTCCGCAGTGGTGCGCTGGACGTACACCAGGTGCTGGAACGGGGAGCGCGGATTGGTCGCGATGTGCCAGTTGATGACCTCGTAGTCCGGCGCCTCGAACGGCTCCAGCGTGAACGCGTACTGGTCCTCCCACTCCCCGCCCGCGGACCGAGTCTGCAGCTTCCACAGCGGCAGCGGGCCGCCGTGCGGTGCGTGGACGAGCCGGTGACGGCGGGGTGCGTCGTGCAGTTCGGCGTCCGCCACCAGCGCGATCGGCTCCAGCAGCGAGCTGCTCGCGCCGAAGCCGACATCGGCGAGATACGGGGTCGGCTCGCCCGGCACCTCGGCCAGCATGAGCATGTGGGTGCGCGGCCGTACGTCCCCGGGCGCGGCCCCCAGCACCACACGCGCGCAGAGCAGCGTCACCGTGAATCCGAGCTCGGCGAGCACGGCGGCGAAGAGGGTGTTGTGCTCGTAGCAGTACCCGCCGCGCTCACTGCGTACGAGCTTCGCCTGCAGATCCGCGAGCGCGAGCGAGGGCGCACGGCCGAGCACGGGGTCCAGATTCTCGAACGGGATGCCCAGCGCATGGGCGCGGTGGACGGAACGCAGCACCTCCACGGTGGGGAGGCGCTCCCCGGTCCAGCCGATACGGGCGAAGTACGCGTCGAGGTCGAGAGTGCGGTCGGTCGTCATGGTCCGACCGTACGCAACGGAGGCGGCGGACCCGCGTGACCGGTAGGGCGTGGACGCCTGGGCCCGCACTGCCGGTGGCGCTCAGCGCACCAGCAGGTCGATGACGCCCGTGGTGCCCTCCTCGTTGCCCCGCTCCGCTTCCGCGAGGCGCAGCTCCATCAGCGCCAGGTACGGAGTCAGGAGTTCGGCGCTGACACCCTGTTCCCCGGCCGTGCGCAGGAGCGTCGCACTGCCCGCGACCTGCATGGCGAGGTTGGAGACCACGCCCGCGCTGTAGTCGCCGCTGTCCAGCTGAGCGGCGGTCGTGTGCACCGCGGGCGCCATGGCGGTGAGCCAGTCGGCCAGCAGCGGGGCGAGCGCCCGAGGTTCGATGTTCTCCTTGCGGATCAGCGCGAAGGCGTGCGCGACCCCCGCGAACATCCCCGTCATCGCGCTCAGCAACGCCACGTCGTGCAGGGCTGCGAAGCCGGGATCCTCGCCGACATAGGTGGTGCCGGCCGGCACCACGAGCGTCTCCCGGTGCGCGTCGAACAGGGCGCGGGACCCGCTGTAGAAGATGTAGCCGCCGGAGCCCGCGGCGCCGATCATCGGCGGGACCGCCATGACCCCGCCGTCCAGGAACCGGGCGCCGCGCTCCTGGGCCCACGCGGCGAGGGCGCGCGCCTGCCCCGGAGTGGAAGTGGTGAGGTTGATCAGGTCCTTGCCGGCGAGGTCGGCGCCGGCCAGGGTCTGCCCGACGGAGGCGTCGTCCAGCAGGCAGAGGACGACGAGGCGGTTCGCGGCCACCGCCTCCGCCGCCGTCCCGGCCGCGCTCGCCCCCTCGGCGGCGAGTGCGTCGGCACGGGCGGGGCTCCGGTTCCAGACGGTCAGGGGATGCCCGGCGGCGAGCCAGGTCCGGGCGAGCGCGGTGCCCATGGCACCGAGCCCGAGGAGGGTGAGCGGCTGCTTGCCGGGGGTGTTGTCGGTCATGGGGATTAGGCTGGTCGCAGGCCTCGGAGTGATCAAGTACCCACTTCGGAGTGGGTGGTTACCGCGAGGTGAGTGACCAGGTGGGAGGGGCGGGCCATGGGGACCGTACGCAGGCCGGGGGCGTACGTCTGCGGGATCGACGCGGCGATGGATGTCATCGGCGGGAAGTGGAAGGTGCTGATCCTCTGGGCGCTGAACGAGCAGGTGTGCCGCTTCGGTGAGCTGCGCAGACTGGTGCCGGGGATCACCGAGAAGGTGCTCACCTCGCATCTGCGGGAGTTGGAGGACGACGGCATCGTGCATCGCACGGTGCATGCCGAGGTGCCGCCCCGCGTCGAGTACTCGCTGACCCCGCTCGGGTACGCGCTCAACGAGGCGCTCGGGCCGCTCGGCGCGTGGGGACGGGAGCACGTGCTCGGCCAGGGTGCCCCCGAAGGCGGTCCGGGCGGCCCCGAGGGCGTGCCGGGCACACGCAATCCAGATGCGACGGCGGGCCGCGTTCCGGCAGACTGCGCCGGTGACAGCTGATCCCGCATCCGCCTCGGCCCGCGCCCTGAGACATGTCGCTTCTCTCTCTTCGGGGCAGCCGCTGGACCGGGCCGTGGCGCTCACACTGAACTTCCACCCCGACCGGATGGCGGGTGACCGCCCGATCCTGGCCAAGCTGGCCGAGGCCGGCGCCTACCACTCGCAATTCGTCACGGGTACCAGCAACGGCGGGCTGACGGCGCACCCCGGCGGCGACCGAGGGCGCTGGGAGAGCCGGATCTTCGGCGGTGCCTACGACGGGGTGCCCGGTGAACAGCGGCCGGTGTACGGCGCGTTGAACTTCCGGCGCAAGGAGGTCGGGGCGGCGCCACGCTTCGGCTCGGCGCACTTCCGGCTGACCGCCGAGGCGCTTTCGCGCGCCACGTTCTGCTACCCGGACAGTGCCGCCGAACCCACGGATTTCGGCGTCGCGGACCGTATGCGGCTCATCGAACTGGCTGAGGCCGACAGTCAGGACGCGCTCAACGACTACATCGAGGCACAGGTGCACGGCCCGGTGGTGCTCGACCGCCATATGGAGGCCCTGGTTCTCGACCCGAGCCACCGCGGCACCGCCGTGGAGGAAGCCGCCCGCCGACTGCCGTGTGCCACGGAATGGCACGGCGGATTCCGGCTGTCCGTCGACGAGTTGCGCCACCACGCGGACTACCGGGGACAGGAGTTCGTGGACCCGGCGCGGAGATTGCGCAGGACGGCGTGCTCGATCCGCGGATCATCGGGGACGCGGCGCGGACGGGCCGTTACGAGACGCAGTCGCTGAAGATGGTCTGGCACTGCCTGGCCCGCTTCGGCGCACCGGCCGAGTTCCGGGCAGCGGCACAGGCACCCGCGCCGGCCCGCTGAGAGAGGGACCACCGCCAGGACGGCCGGCACCTCTGCGTTCCTGCCGCCGGCGGGCGGGGCCGGCCCCCGCGGGGTCCTGCCGGGGCCGCGCGGCGGCGCCCCAACCGGCGCACGGTTGAGGGGCCACCCCGTCAGCAGACCGTGCCAGGCCGGGCCGCGGTGGCCCTCAACAGGTCGCGCACCAGGTCGAAGTCGATGTTCTCCGGCTTGCGGAAGCGCAGGCAGCCCTTGCCCATGTCCTGTCCGGCCAGCCGCTCCTCGAATGCCGCGCGGACATCGGTGCGCAGCAGGTAGAAGGAGACGTAGTTCTTCTGGCTCGCGAAGGCGATCTCGGTGACCCCGTCCCGTTCGTAGGCGGGCATTCCGTAGGCCATGATCTCGCCGAAACCCTCGAGTTCCTGGCGGCACATCAACCGCAGTCGGCGCAGGGCGTCCCGGCGCTCCTCCGGCACCTCGGCCAGATATCCGTCCACGTCCTCCGCCTTGCTCTGCACCATGCGCACAGCCTAAGAGGGGCTCACGAAATGGGAGTCCGATCAGCTCGCGGCGTCTGGTGCGTGCGATCGCAAGGCGCTGGAAGGTCCTCGGACGGGGTCTCCCCTGCTCGAACGAAGCCGAGAGCTCGGGGAAGGAGCTACTAGGGCATTTCGGCAACGCAGCGAGCGTGCGTGCCAGGCGTCGCGAGCCGGGCGCCCATTTCGTGAGCCCCTCTAAGCACTGTCCCGAGGCCGGAAAGGGGGTCTTGCCCCGGACCCGCGCACCCCTAACAATGCGCATGACAAAACCGAAGGAACTTCGGTCACAGAGGTCATAGAGGGGACCCCCACATGAAGAAGCCTCTCCTCGGCGCGCTTTTCGCTGTTCTGCTCCTCGGGGCGGGAACGGCACCCGCTGTCGCGGCCACAAGCCACGACGCGGCCGCGCCGCAGAAGACGACACGGGTCGAGCGGATCACGGCCAAGGCGGTCGACTTCGCCGGTACGGTCGCGCTCAGCAACTGCTCCGGCTCCGTGGTCCGCACGGCTGCCTCGCTCCCGAGCGACCCGGCGCTCGTGCTCTCCAACGGGCACTGCATGGAGACCGGCTTCCCCGGTCCGGGCGAGGTCGTCCTCGGCCGGCGGTCCACCCGCAGCTTCACCCTGCTGAACTCCGCGGGCAGCGGAGTCGGCACCTTGCGCGCCAGCAAGATCGCGTACGGGACGATGACCGACACCGACGTATCGCTGTACCAACTCACCCGTACCTACGCCCAGATCGAGAACACCTACGGCATCAAGGCGCTGGAGCTCAACGCCGCGCAGCCGGTCCAGGGCGCCGCGATCACGGTCGTATCCGGCTACTGGAAGCGCACGTACAGCTGCAACGTCGACGGCTTCGTCTACCGCCTGAAGGAGGGCGCGTGGACATGGAAGGACTCGGTCCGCTACACCTCCGCCTGCCAGACCATCGGCGGTACGTCCGGCTCCCCGGTGATCGACAACGCGACCGGCAAGGTCGTCGCCGTCAACAACACCGGTAACGAGGACGGACAGCAGTGCACGGACAACAATCCGTGCGAGGTCGACGAGAGCGGCAACGTGACGGTCCGCCAGGGCATCAACTACGCCCAGGAGACGTACGGCATCGTGCCGTGCATCGGCGCCGGCAGCCAGATCGACCTCAACCGGACGGGGTGCACCCTGCCCAAGCCGTAGCCGGAAAGCGTCCGCGCGTCGCCCGGGCGGTTCGCGCCCCGCCCGGGTTGCACCGGTTCGAGCCCAGTCCTTCTTTGAACGAGGCCCGACGCCTGATCCGGCGAAGCGAGTTCGCCTCACCCGAGGCGATGCAGCCGGCCCCTCGGTCGTCGGCGGCAGCACGGGTTGATGTCGCCGGTCAGGATGTCCGTGCCGTTCCGGTGGATGTGCAGCACGACACCGCGCTCGGCCTTTGCGACACGGACGGCAACGCGGCGGCCCCGGACACGGCCACTGCCGGCCGGGCGGGGTGATATCAACCGGTCTCCGCCGGTCAGCTGGCTATGCCCTGGTATCGGGGGAAGCTTTTCATCGAGAGTCGCGCTCCATAGACTCCGCCCCCGTGACTCATCGGGACCATGCTGTATTCGTCGACACGTCCGGCCGCAGGGGTCGCCTCATGCGGTACGTGGCCACCCTTGTCGGCGTGATCTGCGTCGGATTTGTCGCGGTTATCGTGGCCGGCCTGTTCGGCGCGGTTCCCTCGGGCGGCGCCCTGCCCTGGAGCCCGGGCGACGGCGGCAAGGCGCCCGTCCACGCCGAGGAGTCAGCGGAGCCTCCCGCCCCCACCAGCACAAAGAAGTCCTCCACGGTGCCGGCCGCCGACACCTCGGCCGCTGCCTCGCCCGCCGAGGACGCTTCCAGCACACCCAGGAAAGCGACCACCGCGCCCGCGCAGTCGGCCACCTCCGCCCCCGCGACATCGGCCGCCCCCGCCCCCGCGACGACGGCCCCGTCCGCCTCCCGGGGCAACGGCAACGGCAACGGCTCCAGTCGCAGCACCGCCGCACCCGGCTCGACCAAAGGACCCAAGTGACCCGGCACGCCTTGAGCCGCGACCCTCGAGCCCACTGGTTCCTGCTCAGCCTGACCCTGGCCGTCGCCGCCACCGCGCTGATCTTCAGCGGGTACGGACGCCACGAGATAGCCCCGACGGCCACACCCTCCACCACCACCTGCGCCACCGAACCCACGGTGAGCTTCAGCGGTGGTCCCGTCATCCGCCAGAGCCCCAAGACCGGCGGTGTCGAAACCACCGAGATGCCCGGTGACACCGTCGCCCTCACCTACGACGGCGGACCCGACCCCGCCTGGACCCCACGCCTGCTCGACCTGCTGAAGAGCCACGACGCCAAGGCCACTTTCTTCCTCACCGGTACGCAGGCCGCCGCGCACCCGGATCTCGTCCGCCGGATCAAGCGCGAGGGCCACGAGATCGGCTCGCACACCTACACCGACGCCAATCTCGCCGGACTCTCCAAGCCCCGCACCAACCTTGAGCTGTCGCTCTCCCAGAACACCCTGGCCGGTGCGGCCGGCATCGGTACCCATCTGCTGCGCCTCCCGCACACCACCACCACCGGCACCCTCTGCGGCTCCCAGTGGGAGGCCGCGCGCCGGGCACTCATCGACGGCTACGTCGTGGTGGCCGCCGACGGCCCGAACCGGTCATCGCAGCGCGGCGCGGTACGGCAGTTCGTCGGCTCGCCCGCCGCGGTCAGCGAGACCGAGCAGCTCCTGACGGCCGGCGGCGCCCACGACCTGACGTTCACCAGCGTGGGCCACGGCATCGGCATGGCCGGCGCCACCTACGAGGTCTCCGCGCCCGCCCGCTGGCGGGGCGCCGCCGTGGTCGGCGCCCAGCAGGCCGCGCGCGGCTTCGCCGACGCCATGACCTGGCTGCTCGCGATCGCCGGTGTGATCACTGTGCTGCGTCTGGTGATGCTCTTCACCGTCGCCCGCATCCACGTGAAGCGCGTCCGCGTCAAGCGGTCCCGCAGACGTGGCGCCCCGCGCCACCCCCCGCTCACCGATCCGGTCTCCGTGATCGTCCCCGCCTACAACGAGGAGGCGGGCATCGAGGCGACCATCCGCTCGCTCCTCGCCTCCACCCATGAGTACATCCAGGTCATCGTGGTCGACGACGGCTCCAGCGACCGGACCTTCGAGATCGCCGAAGCGATGCAGGTCGAGGACAAGCGGGTGATGGTGGTCCGTCAGCCCAACAGCGGCAAGGCGGCAGCCCTCAACACCGGTCTCGCCTGGGCCCACTTCGACATCGTCGTCATGATCGACGGCGACACCGTCTTCGAGCCGGATGCCGTGCAGCATCTCATCCAGCCGCTCGCCGACCCCCGGGTGGGCGCGGTCAGCGGCAACACCAAAGTCGGTAACCGGCAGGGCGTGCTGGGTCGCTGGCAGCACCTCGAATACGTCATCGGCTTCAATCTCGACCGCCGGATGTTCGACATCATGGAGTGCATGCCGACCGTGCCGGGTGCCATCGGCGCGTTCCGCCGCGACGCACTCGTCGGCGTCGGCGGGGTCAGCGAGGACACCCTCGCCGAGGACACCGACCTCACCATGGCGCTCTGCCGCGACGGCTGGCGCGTCGTGTACGAGGAGAAGGCCATCGCCTGGACCGAGGCGCCCGCCACCGTCAAGCAGCTGTGGAAGCAGCGCTACCGCTGGTGCTACGGCACGCTCCAGGCCATCTGGAAGCACCGCAGGGCCGTCTTCGAACGCGGACAGTCGGGCAAGCTCGGCCGGCGCGGACTGATATACCTGCTGGTCTTCCAGACCGTGCTCCCGCTGCTCGCCCCCCTGGTGGACGTCTTCGCTCTGTACGGGCTTCTCTTCCAGGGCGCGGGGCAGGCGCTGGTGGTGTGGCTCGGCTTCACGGCGATTCAGGTCTTCAGCGCGGTGTATGCCCTTCGCCTGGACCGCGAGAAGTTCGAACCGCTCTGGACGCTCCCGCTCCAGATCTTCGTCTACCGCCAGCTGATGTACCTGGTCGTTGTCCAGTCGGTGGTGACTGCACTCCTGGGATCCCCGCTGCGCTGGCACCGCATGCAGCGCACCGGATCGGCCACCGACACCCTGGAACGCCAGCCGGCCGGCTGACGCCCTGACCTCTGCACCGGGTCACGGTGCGCCCGGGCCCGCTTTTCCCCGGCCCCGGCGCAGAATTGCGGAAGTCTTCATGTCACCCGGTTGCCCCGGGGCGGGAAGCGGGAATAACGGGGCCAGAAAGGCGCGGCGGGCCCGCCCGCACGGCACCCACGTGTGTGGGCGACGAAATGCGGGGCACTCGACGGGCTGGAGGTTGATATCCCATGGTTCCCCTTCTTCTCGTTCTCCTGCTCGCCCTGCTTCTTTTCGGTGCCGGATTCGCGCTGAAGGTGTTGTGGTGGGTCGCCATCATTGTGCTGGCCGTGTGGCTGCTCGGGTTCATCGTCCGGCCCGGGAGCGGTGCGGGCCGGAGCCGCTGGTACCGCTGGTAGCCGGGCCGCTCGACCGCTCGGCCGTGGCGCACCCGTCCCCGCGCGCCGTGAGACCCCACAGGTCTCACGGCGCGCCGGTGCGTCGCACCGCCGCCTCGATCCCGTCCAGCAGCACGCCGAGCCCGGTGGTGAACGTCTCGCGCGCCTGACGCTCCAGGTAGGGCACCGTGTCGTCGGCCGGTGGCGGCTCGGGTGCGCTCTCGCTCTCCAGGCGGCCGACGTCCGGGAAGCGGTCCGCGAAGTCCGGGGCCACCTCGCCGAGCAGCGCCGAGCGGGCGAACCACCACTCCTCGTCGGACTGGCCGGTCACCGCCGCGGCCTGCCGGGACTCGGCGACCGTCTGCGCCGAGCCGCGGACGAAGTGGAACAGCGTGCCGATCAGCCGTCGCAGGAGATGCGCGTCGAGCCCGGTCCCGTACAGGAGGCGTACGAGGGTGTTGAGAGCGGTGTACTCGTGCGGGCCCAGCACAGGCCGGGCCTGGGAGACCTGGAGCACCCACGGGTGGCGGAGGTGGAAGGCGAGGGTGTCCTCCGCCCAGCGCGTGAGGGAAGCGCGCCAGTTCTCCGTGTCCGGGTAGTCGGACGGGAGTTCGGCATGCACCGCGTCGTACATCAGGTCCAGGAGCTCGCTCCTGCCGGGGACGTACGTGTAGAGGGCCATGGCCGTCCGGCCCAGCCGCTCGCCCACCGCGCGCATCGAGAGCGCAGTCATGCCGTCCTCGTCGGCGACGGCGACGGCGGCGCTCACGATCGCGTCCACGGTCAGTCCGGGCTTGGGCCCCGACCGGGCCGATCCCGTTTTTCCCGGCCCTTTTCCACCCGGTGCCGGAGCGCTCTCCGTGCGCCACAGCAGGGCGATCGAACGGCGGGCGTCGCCCTGTCCCGCATAGACCACCACTTGCGACTCCTTACGCCATAAAGTAACTTCGCCCAGGCGATTCTTTACGGCATAAGGTATCAGGGAGAAAGAAGGTGTCCGCTCCGATGAGTCAGTCGCTTCCGGTGTCGTACGTCCAGGTTGTGGGCGTGGAGCGGATCACGCCGCGGACGGCGCGCGTCACCTTTACCGGAGATGCGCTGGCCGACCTGATCGAGGACAGGCCGGACCAGCAGATGAAGCTCTGCTTCCCGAAGGGGAAGGGCGCGCCCGTGCTGCCGGAACAGGACGCCGACGACACGTACGGGATGCGGTGGTACGAGGCGTACCTCGCGATCCCGGAGGCCGACCGGCCGTGGATGCGGAGCTTCACCGTCCGGGCGTACGACCGTGAGCGCAACGAGATGACCGTCGACTTCGTGCTCCACGGCGACACCGGACCGGCCACCCGCTGGGGGCGGACCGCGCGGCCCGGGGACGTACTCGGCATGGTCGGCCCGTCCTCGGCGTACGCCCGGCCGCTGCCCGCCTCCGACTGGCTGCTGCTGGCCGGGGACGCGACAGCGCTCCCCGCGATCGGCACGCTGCTCGAAGCACTGCCGGCCGGGATGCGCGCGGTGGCGTACGTGGCGGTCGTCGACGCGGGGGAGGAGCAGCGGCTCTCCTCCGCCGCCGAGGTGACCGTGCGCTGGGTGCACGCGGGGGAGGAACTGACGGACGTGGTCCGCGCGGCGGAGCTGCCGGGCGAGGCGAGGGCGGGGGCCGCATGGCTCGCGGGGGAGTCGGGGACCGTACGGACGCTGCGCCGCCACCTGGTCGAGGAGCGCGGGATGCCCAGGTCGGCGGTGGAGTTCAGTGGTTACTGGCGGCGCAGGCTGACCCAGGACGACGCCCCGACCGAGGAGGATCTGGCCTGGGCGAAGGAGCGGGCGGAGGAGGGTTCACCGTGAGCCGCGTACCGACCGGGACGACCGGACCGCCCGTCCCGCCAGCACCGAGGTCCGCCTGCCGTCCTCGATGACGAAGCGCCCGTCGATCAGGACGTGCGGGATGCCCACCGGCAGGGTGCGAGGCGTCTCGAAGGTCGAGCCCGCCGCCACCGTCGCCGGATCGAAGAGGACCAGGTCGGCGCGGTAGCCCTCGCGGACGTGGCCCCGGTCGGGCAGCCGCAGCCGGGCCGCCGGGCGGGAGGTGAGATGGGCGACGCACTCCTCCAGCGAAAGGATGCCCAACTCCCGTACGTACCGGCCGAGATAGTGAGGGAACGTGCCGTACGCGCGCGGGTGCGGCTTGTCGCCCTGGAGGATGCCGTCGCTGCCGCCGGTGTGGACGCGGTGACGCATGATCTGCCGGACGTTCTCCTCGTGGCCGACATGCTGCAGGATCGTCGAACCGAGCCGGTCGTCGAGGAGCAGCCGCCGGGCGGTCACCCAGGGGGCCTCGCCCCGCAGCCGCGCGGACTCGGCCACCGTACGGCCGACATGGTCGGCGAGCGCGGGCACGCTCACGCCGGAGATCTCGATGGTGTCCCACTCGATCGGCACGCCGTGGCAGCCGTCCGAGCCGAGGACCTCCAGGTGGTGGCGGACGGTTTCCGCCGTCGCGTCGTCCGCGAGCCGTGCCAGGACGGCCTCCGGACCCCCCTCGCTCGCCCAACTGGGCAGCATGGCCACGAGCGTGGTGCAGCCGGGGGTGTACGGGTACGTGTCGAGGGAGATGTCCGCGCCCGCGGCGAGAGCGTCGTCGAGGAGGGCCAGCAGGTCCGGCGCCTTGCCCTTGTTCACGCCGAAGTTCATGGTGGCGTGCGCGAGATGGAGGGCGCAGCCGGCGTTACGGGTGAGCTGGACCATCTCCTCGTACGCACCGAGCGCGCCCGCGCCGTACGAGCGGTGGTGGGGGCAGTAGTAGCCGTCGTACCGGGCCACCACCCGGCACAGCTCGGTGAGTTCGGCGTCGTCGGCATACATGCCGGGGGTGTACGTCAGCCCGGACGACATGCCGACCGCGCCGTCCGCCATCCCCTGCGCGACGAGCTCCTTCATCCGGGCCAGCTCGGCGTCGGTGGCGGGGCGGTCGTCCCAGCCGACGGCGTACATCCGAACGGTGCCCTGCGGGATGAGGTACGCGGCGTTGACCGCGATGCCCTCGCCGCCGAAGTTGCGGTCGAGACGGTCCAGGTACTCGCCGACCGTGCGCCAGTCGAAGTCGATGTCACCGCCGTCGCCGTTCCAGCCGGTGATCGCCTTGCGCACCTCGGCGAGGGTGCGGGTGTCGACCGGGGCGTACGACAGTCCGTCCTGGCCGAGCACTTCGAGGGTGACGCCCTGGGCGGCCTTCGCGCTGTGATCCGGATCGCGGAGAAGCGCGAGGTCGCTGTGGGCGTGCATGTCGACGAAGCCGGGGGAGAGGGCGAGGCCGTCGGCGTCGAGGGTGCGGCGGGCGGTGGGGCGGGGGCCGCGCCCCTCGCCCTTCTTGCGGATCTCGGCGATCCGGCCGCCGGTGATGCCTATGTCGGCGCGGTAGGAGGGGGTGCCGGTGCCGTCGATGACGGTGGCGTCGCGGATGACGAGATCCATGGTGTGCAGGCCTTTCAGTGCCGGTGTTCTTTCCCCTCCCCGCGACGTCCGGCGATGGAGGACGACGCCCGCAGGGATCAGAAGAAGGTGCGGATGTAGTCCGTGACCGTGCCGTCCGCCTCGACGAGCGGAATCAACTGCCACTTGTCGAACGACGTGCACGGGTGCGACAGCCCCATGCCGACCCAGTCCCCGACCTCCAGCTCCGCCCCGGCCTCGGTGCGCAACCACCCGTGCTGGTCGGACAGTCCGGTGACGGTGATGCCGGTGGCAGCCCGCACCGAACCGTCCCGCCCGGACCGCACGACCTGTGCCTGCGGAAGATCGAGGTCGTATGCCGCGTCCCGCTTCCCCGCGTTCACGAACGCCTGCTCGTCGGACGGCCGCGAGACGACCTGCGCCCAGAGGCGGAACGCGGGCTGCAGGGCGCCTTCCTCCGGGACCCGATTGAACGGGGTGAGGTGCCGATAGTGCCCGTCGTCGTGCGAGACGTACGCCCCCGAGCGCAGCAGCTTGCAGACCGGGCGCGTGAGGTCCGGGATCTCCGCGAAGACGTCCGCGACCGCGTCGAACCAGGCGCTGCCACCCGCGCTGATCACGATCCGGTCGTCGCCGGCCAGTGCGGCGAACCGGTCCGCCTTGTCGAAGTCGGCGGCCACCCGGACGAGCCGGTGCAGCCAGTCCCGTACCCGCTCCGCGGACGCGTCCGGCACCTCGCCCTCGTAACCGGCGACCCCGACCAGACGCAGCGTCCCCGCCGCGGCCACCGCGTCGGCGACCGCCGCGCAGTCGGCCTCGGTACGGGCACCCGTGCGGGCCCCCTCACCGGCGCCGAGTTCCACGACCACGTCCACCGGACGTACCGCACCCGCGGCGCGCAGCGCTTCGTCCATCAGCTCGACGCCGCGCACCGAGTCGACGTAACAGATGAAGTGGAAGTCGGGGTCGGAGTCCAGCTCGCCGGCGAGCCAGCGCAGTGCGACCGCGTCGACGAGCTCGTTGGCGAGGAAGATCCGTTCGATCCCGTACGCGCGGTACACCCGGACCTGGTGCGGAACTGCGGCGGTGATGCCCCACGCGCCGTGCTCCAGCTGCCGGGCGAAGAGCTGCGGCGCCATGGACGTCTTGCCGTGCGGCGCGAACGCGAGCCCGTGACGTTCGGCGTACGTCTCCAGCAGCGCCAGGTTGTGCGCGACGGACTCGGCGGAAAGGGCGAGGACGGGCGTCGTGAAGCCGCCGGTGAAGAGGTTGCGGCGCTCGGCCGCGAGGGCGGCGACCGTGAGTCCGTCGGCGTCGGGCGGGAGCGCCTTGAAGCGGTGGTCGACGCGCTCGGCGGCGAGTTCGCCAAGCGTGTGGGGAGCTGTCGCGACGTCCTCGTCGGCGGCGGCCATGGACCCTCCTCGAAATCTGTTCGTTGCACCATGTGCAACACCCATTGCGCATATCGCTTGACGCTGTCTAACATCCGAGCCGACGCCGGGTCAATGGTGAGAGCCGGTGCGGAGCACTGACCAGCGAGGAGCCCAGAGTGTCCGGACCCGTAGCCGTGGGACGTGCAGCCGCCACCGCCGATGTCGTCTGCCTCGGTGAATCCATGGTGACGTTCCTGCCCTCACAGCCCGGCCGCCTCGCCGACGTCCCGTCCTTCGGCCGTGCGATCGGAGGCGCCGAGTCCAACGTCGCCTGCGCTCTCGCGGCGGCGGGACACCGCGCGAAGTGGGTCGGCCGGGTCGGTGCGGACGGGTTCGGCGACCACCTCGTCGACGCGATCGCGGCCTACGGGGTCGACACGTCGGCAGTCCGGCGCGACCCCGGCCGCCCCACCGGCATCTACTTCCGTACGGCGGCGGACCGGGCGACGGGTACCCATGAGGTCGCGTACTACCGGGCAGGGTCGGCGGCCTCCGCGATGTCCCCGGAGAACGTTCCGTACGAGGACCTGCTCGACGCGCGCATCCTGCACCTGACCGGTATCACGGCGGCCCTCTCCGCGGACTGCCTGTCCCTGCTCCGCTCCCTCACCGGGCCCCGCCCCGACCGCCCGTTGATCTCCTTCGACGTGAACCACCGCCCGCACCTGTGGCGCGCCGGCGACGAGGGACCGGGCGTGCTGCTCGACCTCGCGCGCCGCGCCGATCTCGTCTTCGTCGGTGAGGACGAGGCGGAGGAGGCCTGGGGGCTGCGGGGCGCCGACGCCATCCGTGAGGCGCTGCCGGAGCCGGCGGTGCTCGTGGTCAAGCAGGGGTCGGAGGGGGCGACGGTCTTCTCCGCGCGCCGCCCCGAACCCAGGACCGGCGCCCCGGGGTCTGCGCCTGCGACCTCCGACACCGTCACGAGTGTCCCCGCGCTCCGCGTGGACGTCGTCGCCGCCGTCGGCGCGGGCGACGCCTTCGCCGCCGGTTTCCTCTCCGCCACCCTGCGCGAGCTCTCCGTCCGCGACCGTGTCCGCCACGGCCACCTCATGGCCGCCGCGGTCCTCACCGTCCCCGGCGACCTCACCGACCCGCCGGCCCGTGCCCACGCCGACGAACTCGTCGCTCTCGACGACGCCGCCTGGGGGAGACTTCGTCTCGGTCCCGGCTGGACGGCAGCCGACCGCGCCGGCATCGACCGGAGCCCGGCCCCGCAGGAGGTCCACCCGACATGAGCCAGACCGTCGACCGCGCACTGAGCATCCTTCCGCTCCTCGCCGAGGGTCCCGCCGACCTCGGCCAGGTCGCCGACCGCCTGGGCGTCCACAAGTCCACCGCGCTCCGCCTGCTCCGTACGCTGCACGAACACGGTTTCGTCTACCGTCAGCAGGACCAGCGCTACCGCCTCGGAGCCCGCCTCTTCGCCCTCGCGCAGGAGGCCGTCGAGAACCTCGACGTACGCGAGATCGCCCACCCCCACCTCGTCGAGCTCAACGCGCAGTGCGGGCACACCGTCCATCTCGCGGTGTACGAGGAGGAGGAAGTCCTCTACATCGACAAGGTCGAGAGCCGCTACCCGGTCCGGATGTACTCGCGGATCGGCAAGCCCGTCGCGATCACCGTCGCCGCCGTCGCCAAGCTGCTGCTCGCGGATCTGTCCGAGTCCGAACGGCGGGCGATCGCCGAGAAGCTCGACTACCCCATGTACACGTCCCGTTCGGTCCCGAACGCCGGTGCCTTCCTCAAGGAACTCGCCGTCGTCCGCGAACAGGGCTGGGCCACCGACCTCGGCGGCCACGAGGAGTCCATCAACTGCATCGGGGCCCCGATCCGCGGCGCGGACGGCCGTGTCGTCGCCGCCATGTCGGTCTCCGCACCCAATGTGGTGGTCACGGCCGAGGAACTCCTCACCCTGCTCCCGCTGGTGCGCCGCACCGCCGACACCATCAGCCGGGAGTACTCCGGCACACCCAACCCAAGAAAGCCTGAACCGCGATGACCGAGAAGACCGCCCTCACCCCCAGCACCCACACCACGCCGCCCGCCAAGTTCTCGCACGGCGTGAAGAAGGGGAACATCCTCCAGGTCGCCGGCCAGGTCGGCTTCCTGCCCGCCGTCGAGGGTCAGGCCCCCACCCCGGCCGGCCCGACGCTGCGCGAGCAGACCCTCCAGACGTTCGCCAACGTCAAGGCGATCCTGGAGGAGGGCGGCGCGAGCTGGGACGACGTGATGATGATGCGCGTCTATCTCACGGACGTGGACCACTTCGCGGAGATGAACGAGATCTACAACGCCTACTTCGGCGAGCAGAACCTCAAGGAGGCCCCTGCCGCCCGTACGACGGTGTACGTCGGCCTCCCCAAGGGCCTGCTGATCGAGATCGACGCGCTCGCCGTCCTGAGCTGAGCGATCCCCGGCTGATCCGCTTGCCCCACCGCACCACCACGCCGTACGGCACGGCGCCCCGCACCGCGGGGGCGCCGTGCCGCGCCCCGCCCTGCTCGAAAAGCCCGTTCGCAACGGAGTTGCCCCATGCTGCTCGCCGCCACCCCACAGCCGGTCGAGACGCCACCCCACACCGGTGGACTCCTCCTCCTGATCGACGGCACCGCCGGTCTGCTGACCGTCGCCGCCCTCGGAATCGCCCTCCTCCTCTTTCTGATCATCAAGGTCAGGCTGCAGCCGTTCGTCGCGCTGCTCGCCGTCTCCATAGCCGTCGGCCTGGGCGCCGGCCTCTCCGTCACCGAGCTCTTCGGTACGGTGCAGAAGTCCGCTGCCGTGTCCGTCATCGAGTCCGGCATGGGCGGCATCCTCGGCCATGTCGCGATCATCATCGGGCTCGGCACGATGCTGGGCGCGATCCTCGAAGTCTCCGGCGGAGCAGAGGTGTTGAGCGCCCGCCTGCTGAATCTCTTCGGCGAGAAGCGCGCCCCGCTCGCCATGGGCCTGACCGGCCTCATCTTCGGTATCCCGGTCTTCTTCGACGTCGGCATCTTCGTCCTCGCGCCGATCGTGTACGCGGCTGCCAAGCGGTCCGGAAAATCGATCCTGCTGTATGCGATGCCGCTGCTGGCGGGACTGTCGATGACGCACGCGTTCCTGCCGCCGCACCCGGGCCCGGTGGCCGCCGCCGGCCTGTTCCACGTCTCGCTGGGCTGGGTCATCCTGATGGGTGCCGTCGTCGGCGTCCCGTCCGTCCTCGCCGCTTGGGCCTACGCCGCCTGGATCGGCCGGCGGATCTTCGTCGCGGTCCCGCAGGACATGGTCGAGGCGGCGGAGGAGTCGAAGGCGGCGGTGGTCGCCGAGCAGCGGGCTGCCGGTGTCTCCCCGCGCGAGGAGCCGGTCGCGCTCTCCACCGTACTCACGATCATCTGCACCCCGCTGGTGCTGATCCTCGCCGCGACGTTCTCCTCGATCGCCCTGGACCCGTCCACCGTCCGCTCGATCATCGAGTTCTTCGGCAACCCGTTCGTCGCCCTGACGATCGCGCTGGTCCTCGCGTACTACCTGCTGGGCATCCGGCGCGGCTGGTCCCGCAAGTCCCTCGAAGCGGTGTCCACCTCGTCGCTGAAGCCGGTCGGCAACATCCTGCTGGTCGTCGGTGCGGGCGGGATCTTCGGAGCCGTTCTGAAGGGCAGCGGCATCGCGGACGCCCTTGCCGACACGTTCAACGACGTCGGCCTCCCGGTCATCCTGCTGGCCTGGCTGATCTCCGTCGTGCTGCGGGTCGCCCAGGGTTCGGCGACGGTCGCGATCGTCACGACCGCGGGCATCGTCGTGCCGCTGGTCGAGGGCCAGAACATGTCCCAGCCGCATCTGGCACTGATCATCATGGCGATCTCGGCGGGTTCGATCTTCGCCTCGCACGTCAACGACGGCGGTTTCTGGATGGTGTCGAAGTACTTCGGCATCACCGAGCGCGACACCCTGAAGTCCTGGACGGTCCTGGAGACGGTCCTCTCGGTGGCGGGGTTCGTGGTGGCGGCGCTGCTGAGCCTGGTGATCTGACGCCGGTGGCGCAGGGGCGCGGGATGCCGGACCGGGCATCCCGCGCTTCTCCGTGCGGCGCGTCGGGCGGCGTCGCCCCTGCGCCACCGTCCGGCTTCCGCCGTCGACCATGCAGCAGCGCCACCGGGGGAGCGGCGGCGCTGCTGGTCAAGGGCTGGTGCAGGGGAACACCGGGGTGACGGGTTACGGCAGGCCGTGGACGTGCGGGGCCACCGCGTTCGACCAGGCGTTGCCCGACTTGGCGTCCCAGTTGGTGGACCAGGTCATGGCTCCGCGGATACCGGGGTAGGTCTTCGCGGGCTTGAAGGTGCCGCAGTTGGTGCCCGAGGCGAGGCAGTCCAGGGCCGCGTTCACGATGGACGGGGAGACATAGCCGCTGCCCGCGCCGCTCGTGGAGGCGGGGACGCCGAGGCCGACCTGCGACGGGTCGAGGCCACCCTCCAGCTGGATGCACGCGAGTGCGGTGAGGAAGTCGACCGAGCCCTGCGAGTAGACCTTGCCGTCGCAGCCGAGCATCGAACCGCTGTTGTAGTACTGCATGTTGACGACGGTCAGGATGTCCTTGACGCCGAGTGCCGTCTTGAAGTACTCGCCCGAGGCCGACTGCATGTCGATGGTCTGCGGGGCCATCGTGATGACGAGACCGGATCCGGCCTTCTGCGAGAGCGAGCGCAGCGCCTTCGTCATGTAGGTGGAGTTGAGGCCGTTCTCCAGGTCGATGTCGACGCCGTTGAAGCCGTACTCCTGGATCAGCGCGTAGACGGAGTTGGCGAAATTGGTGGCGGACGCGTCGCTGTTGACGGAGACGGATCCCTTCTCGCCGCCGACCGAGATGATGACGTTCTTTCCGGCCGCCTGCTTGGCCTTGATGTCGGCCTTGAACTGGTCGACGGTGTAGCCGTTCAGGCCTGCCGTGTCCAGGTTGAAGGTGACGGCGCCCGGTGTGGTCGTGGCGTCGGCGAAGGAGACCGCGATGATGTCGTAGTTGGCGGGCACGTCGCTGAGCTTCTGCACGGTCGCGCCGTTGTTGAAGTTCTGCCAGTAGCCGGTCACCGCGTGCTTGGGGACCGAGGTGCCGGGGTTGCCGCCGCCGGAGGTGGCCGTGCGTCCGCTGACCGTCGAGGACTTGACGGACTCACCGGCCGCGTTGGTGGCGGTCACCGCGAACTGGTACGCCGTGTCGGCGGCCAGCCCCGTGACCGTCGCCGATGTCCCGGTGGACGTGGTGACCTTCGTACCGTCCTTGTAGACCGAGTAGCCCGTCGCGCCGGACACCGCGTTCCAGGACAGGGCGATGGAGGAGGACGTGGTCGTGCCGACGGTGAGACCGGCGGGAGCGGCCGGGATCGTCGGCGCGGGGTCGGTGCCGCCGCCGCCGTCGGGGCCGGTGACGGAGATGTCGTCGGCGAGGTAGGCGGCCTGCCCGTACCAGCCGTGGAGGTACACGGTCACCGAGGTGGTGCTCGGGCCGGTCGTGAAGCTGGTGGAGAGCTTGGTCCAGCTGCTGGAGTCGGGGGACCAGGTCGACACGTCGGTCGTTCCGGTTCCGGTCACGCCGATGTACGCGTATCCGCCCTGCACCCAGCCGCTGAGCGCGTACGTGGAGTTCGGTTTCACGGCCACGGTCTGTGTGCACCGGGCGTTGTCCTGGCCGGCCGGGGTCGCCTTCAGGGCCGCGGCGCCGCCGTGCACGGGGGAGGAGACGGTGGTGCCGCTGCCGCCCGAACAGGTCCAGTTGGCGAGTCCGGACTCGAAGCCCGCGTTCTTGGCGACGTTGACGTCGGCGGCCTGGGCGGTGCCGACGAGGCCGGCGACGGTCAGCGCGCCGGCGGCGACAACGGCCATGCCCGCGCCGAGGAGCGGGCGGGTGTGACCTCTTCCGTGCCGGGTGCCGGGTGAACGTTCCACTTGCTGCCTCCGTGGGGGAGTGGGGGATGCCAGGGGGGATTGCTGGGGGTGCCTGGAGTGGTGCCTGGGGGTGCCGGCGAGTGTCGGGGGTGGGACACAGGGGTGTCGCGGAGGTGGGACGAGGAAAGGTGACCACCGCTGGGCGATAAGCTGGTCCAGACCAATCGAGTTGTCAAGACCTCTGACGGCAACGGCTGTGAGTGACGGGCTTCGCGGCTGTGGTGGGCGCGACGCAATCGCGAGGTTCAGTGGTCCGTACCGGCGTCGGTCGAAGTCGTCCGGAGGCGGCCTCCGTTGACGCTTTCCGGTGATCTTTTCGCGCGCGGTTCGAGCGCTCTCGCGGGTGGGCGGGCGGAGATCGTCGGACAGTGACCGAGCCCCGACTCGGAGCCTGCCGTCGATCGGCGGAGATCCATTCTGACGTGCGGATACGAATTCTGAACATCGGGAATCGGAACCGATTCAAGTAACCCTCCGCAGTGGTACGGAAGTTAACGAGTCTCGGTTTGGTCCGATTTCGCACCGGTGCGTTGCGGGCGGGTCGCCCCCGCACCGCGCGCACCTTGTCGTACTGGCCTCCGAAAAGTGTTCTCTGGCTGGTAAGACGTGGATAAAGTGCTGACGCAGAAGCACGGAGCAGGAGCGATTGCGGCCGTTGTCGTGACGGCAACGGCCGGAGCCGAACGGGGAACCAGCGTGCCGACCGCAATAACAGTGACCAGTGCTGATCTCGTGCTGCCGCCGACCGACCAGCAGACACCGACAGCCGCTCTACTCCGGGCTCCGGAAGACCAGACCATGGACCAGGCGATCGGCGACATGCATGTGCTGCTGGAGCAGCACGGGTATGTCGTCGCCATCTACTCGGCCAACCTGCCGATCGCCCATGAGCGCAGGATGCACTCCGTCAGATCGGTCCTGGAGAGTGACCGGATCGCCCTGCTCAAGGTGGATCTGCCGCCGTTGGGCATCGCCGTACTGGTGCGTCAGCTGCGTCAGTTGTCGATCTGTGACTTCAGCCCGGGGGTGGTGGCATCCGCCGCTCGGCTGCTGCCCCACTACATCCACGCCGGCGCCCTGCTGAACTCCGTCACCAAGCTGGACCGGGTTCCGGTCAGCCTGAAGACGCACGCCAAGTCCTGGGTCCCGGGGTCCCAGTTCGCCGTGCTTGCGGGCCCGAACCCGCAGCTCATCAAGGTCGGTCCGACCGTCAAACCTCTGGACGGCCCCGAATTCGCGACGGATCTGCTGGTCGCCAAGGGGCAGTCGCAGTCCGAGTGGGTGCAACAGACCTTGGCCCCTGCATGGAAGGTCCAGGCCATTCATGAGACCGCCCTGCCTTCCGATTCCCCCGGCTGGTGGGGGACCGGAAAGCTGGTGGAATTTGCGGCTTATCTTCCGGACATCTCCGTGCTGTACCAACTCGTCGCCTCCGTAAGGCGGGAGATCTGCCACTGGTGCGGAATGGAGCTCATCGGGGACCGTTGCGGATTCTGTACGTCACCGCTTCACGCTCCCGAGAACCGAATGCCTTCCAACGGTGTCCTCAGCCAGGGGGCACCTGCACCACCGGGCTCCTAGCGCCCCCGGATTCCTCCACAGTCGCATATAAATGCTTCCCGCTCCCCGACCCACTGCTCCTGCGCATAGCTCCCCGACCACCGCTCCTCGACCGCCGCTCCTGAGCCCCGCTCCTCGACCACCGCTCCTGAGCCCCGCTCCCTGTCATCCGCAATTCCCGTCAAGCTGCGCACAAGGCCCATAGACAGGTCTACGCGCAGATACAGACGCAGATTCAGACATAAACCGAGTCACCGCACATCCTTCTGTCAGCTGCCCCACGCATCCATACGAACGAGGTTGTCCGGCCCATGAACTCCCGCCAGCGCCGCGGCGTGATACTCCTGCTCCTGTCGGTCCTGTGCGCCTTCGGCGCCTTCGCCGGGGTGCTCTCGGTGATCAGCGACGTCAACTCGAAGGTCGGACCAGAGGTCTCCGCCTACCAGTTGAAGGCCGACGTCGCCCCCTATACGGCGCTGTCCACCGGACAGTTCAAAAAGATCACGATGCCGAAGCGCTGGCTCTCGACCAACGCCGTGACCGACCTCTCCGAGGTCAACGGCAAGATCGCCGTCACCCAGCTGCGCAAGGGCTCGCTGCTCCAGTCGGACATGATGCAGAAGCGCCCCGAACTGCAGCCCGGTGAGCAGGAGATCGCCATCATGATCGACGCCGCGACCGGTGTCGCGGGCAAGATCACCGCCGGTGCGACGGTCAACATCTATGCCACCTTCGCCGGGGAGCAGGACGGCGCGCCGTCCCAGTCGAAGGTCATCGTCTCCAACGCCAAGGTCCTGGACGTCGGCAAGCTGACCGCCCTGGAGCCGGGCCGGGACGCCAAGTCGAACATGGGCACCGAGGCCGTCCCGATCACCTTCGCGCTCAACACGCTCGACACCCAGCGCGTCGCCTACGCCGAGTCCTTCGCGGAGCACGTACGCCTTGCGCTCCTCGCCTCCGGCAGCGACAGCACCATCCGCCCGGGCGACCGCACCTACACGCTCGACAAGGACAAGTGAGGATCGAATGACCACGAGGATCCTCCCGGCGGTCGGCGACCCCGACGCGGCCAGATCCGTCACCACCCTGCTCAGCCAGCTCCCCGACGCCGAGCCAGGGGCTCCCGTCGGCGACTCGACGCAGCTGATCGACACCCTCGCCCGGCTCGCGGGCGAGTCGCTCGACGAACTGCCCGAGGTCGTGCTGGTCCATGAGCGGATCGGCCCGGTGCCGGCTCTGGAACTGATCCGGGAGGTCTCGCTGCGCTTCCCCGCCATCGGGGTCGTGCTGATCACCGCCGACGCCAGCCCCGGCCTGTTCGCCGCGGCAATGGAGTCCGGCGCCCGCGGCCTGGTCACCCTCCCGCTGAGTTACGAGGAGCTGGTCAACCGGGTCCAGTCCGCCGCCCAGTGGTCGGTCGGAGTACGTCGCCACCTGGGCACCGGAGGCGATGTCTTCACCGGCCCCGGCGGCACGGTCGTCACGGTCAGCGGCGCCAAGGGCGGGGTGGGCGCCACCGTCACAGCGGTCCAGCTCGCCCTGGCCTCCCAGGCGTCGGGCCGTACGGTCGCTCTCGTCGACATGGACCTCCAGGCCGGTGACATCGCCTCGTACCTCGATGTGCAGTTCCGGCGCTCCATCGTCGACCTGGCGGCGATCACCGACATCTCGCCCCGCGTCCTGTCCGACGCCGTGTTCAGCCACAGCTCCGGCCTCGCCCTGCTGCTGGCGCCCGGCGAGGGCGAACGCGGGGAGGAGGTCAGCGACCGGTCGGCCCGCCAGATCGTCAGCGCCCTGCGGTCGCGGTACGAGGTCGTGGTCATCGACTGCGGCAGCCAGCTCCAGGGTGCGAACGCGGCGGCCATCGAAATGGCGGACATGGCGCTGCTGGTCACCACTCCGGACGTGATCGCGGTGCGCGGCGCGAAGCGCACCGTACGGATGTGGGACCGGCTGCAGATCCGCAAGGCGGAGGAGACGCTGACCCTCGTCAACCGGTTCATCCGCAACACCGAGATCCAGCCCCCGCTGATCGAGAAGATCACCGGGACCCGGATGGCGAGCACGGCCGTCCCCGCGAACTTCAAGGAGCTCCAGGGCGCCGTCGACGCGGGGCGGATGCATGAACTCGATGCCAAGAGCACGGTGAAGCAGGCGCTGTGGGGCCTGGCCGGAGAACTGGGGATCGTGAAGGTCCCCGAAAACGCGGACAAGCGCGGCAAGTTCAAGAACGACCGAGGCTCGATCGGACGCCCGCGCAGACGGCGCGACGGCGACACCGGGGGCCGTGCGACGACCGAGGAGGCACGTTGAGCCATGGCGACCACCGAGATGAACGGCCCGGAGATACGGGAAACACAGGGAATACGGGGACGGCGTTACCGCACAGCCGACCGTGAGCACGACGGCTGCCGCGTGACGGGGCGGGACCGTGACCGCGGTCAGACCGCCATCGAGTTCCTGGGCGTCACACCGCTGATCATCCTGCTGATGATCGCGCTGTGGCAGTGCGCGCTGATCGGCTACACGTTCTCCCTGGCGGGGAACTCGGCGGACGAGGCCGCCCACAAGGGCGCCATCTCCGGCGGTCTGCGCGCACAGGCATGCAGGCAGGTCGCCACCGAGCACCTTCCGAAGGCATGGCGGGAGAAGTCCAGGACGACGTGCCGCTCCTCGTCCGACATGTACAAGGCCGAGGTCAAGCTCAAGGTGCCGGTCCTGGTGCCAGGCGTCCTGAACTGGCCCTTCCACGTCACCGGCAACGCCGCCGCACCGCTGGAGGGCTGAGCGATGAACACACGCACGCACACACCCGCACGCACCGCCCGCCGCCGCGACCGGGGCCAGGTCGCCATCGAATACATGGGCTTCATCCCGCTGCTGCTCCTGGTCGGCCTCCTCGCGATCCAGACGGGTCTGGCCGCGTACGCCGCCAACCAGGCGGGCACCGGCGCCCGTGCGGGAGCCCGCCTGTCCAGCATGTCCGCCAGCGGGTCCGACTGCGAAGGGGCGGGCAGGGACGCGATGAGCGACTGGACCGCGAACAGGGCCCGCTTCAGGCCGAAGGCCTCCTTCGACAAGGTCACCTGCACCGTCCGCGTCAAGGTGCCGCGCATCATTCCCGGCGTCGACATCTGGGGCTGGGCCGAACGGAGCTCCACGATGCCCCGCACCTGACCCCACAGCGCGCCGCACGTACGGCTGAGGCCCCACCGGTAAGCCAGAACGAGGAGTTACGGACATGAGTCTGCGGGCACGCGTCACCGCCCCCGAGAAGCACAGCGGGGCGAGGGAGGACGGCCACATGGTCGCCACCTACCGCGCCAAGCTGCTCGAAGAGATCGACCTGGCGGAGATGTCCTCGCTCGCCGCGGCCGACCGGCGGGCTCGGCTGGAGCGCGTCCTCAGCCACATCATCAGCCGTGAGGGACCGGTCCTCTCGACCGTCGAACGCACGCAACTGATCCGCCGGGTCGTCGACGAGGCTCTCGGCCTCGGCATCCTGGAACCGCTCCTCGAGGACGCGTCCATCACCGAAATCATGGTGAACGGACCGGACCAGATCTTCGTCGAGCGCAGCGGCAAGGTGGAGCAGCTCCCGATGCGCTTCGGTTCGCACGAGCAGTTGATGCAGACCATCGAGCGCATCGTGTCGACCGTCAACCGCCGGGTGGACGAGTCGAATCCGATGGTCGACGCCCGCCTGCCCAGCGGCGAGCGTGTCAATGTGATCATTCCGCCGCTCTCGCTGTCCGGCGCGACGCTCACCATCCGACGCTTCCCGCGGGCCTTCACGCTCCAGGAGATGATCAACATCGGCTCGCTCGACGAGCAGATGCTGATCCTGCTCTCCGGGCTCGTCCAGGCCAAGCTCAACGTCATCGTCTCCGGGGCCACCGGCACGGGAAAGACGACGCTGCTCAACGCTCTCTCCGGGCTCATCCCGGACAGGGAGCGAATCGTCACCATCGAGGACTCCGCCGAGCTCCAGCTCCAGCAGAGCCATGTGATCCGACTGGAGTCCCGCCCGGCGAACGTCGAGGGGAAGGGCCAGATCACCATCCGTGACCTGGTCCGCAACTCCCTGCGTATGCGCCCCGACCGGATCGTCGTCGGTGAGGTCCGTGGCGGCGAATCGCTCGACATGCTCCAGGCGATGTCGACCGGTCACGACGGCTCACTCGCCACCGTCCACGCCAACAACGCCGAGGACGCGCTCATGCGTCTGCAGACCCTGGCGTCGATGTCCGAGATCAAGATCCCGTTCGAGGCCCTGCACGACCAGATCAACAGCGCCGTCGATGTCATCGTCCAGCTCACCCGGCACGCCGACGGCTCCCGCAAGGTCACCGAGATCGCCGTCCTCGACTCGCACGGCCGCGACCCCTACCGCATCGTGACCGTCGCCCGGTTCAACGCACAGCCGATGGCCGCCGACGGGCGGATCTACGGCGAGTTCCAGTACCTCCCGATCCCACGCAAGATCGCCGACCGTCTCTACATGGCCAGCCAGCCCATCCCGCAGGCCTTCGGAGTCGCCGCGTCCGCCGAACAGCTCGCCACCCGAGAGGCCAACTAGGTACCTGTGCCATGACAAATCTTCCTCTTCTCACGATCGGCGTCACGCTGCTCTGCGGCGTGACGGGCGTCATGGGCCTGCACGCCTACTCCGGCGGGAAGGCCGACCAGGAAGCGCTGGTCGACCGGCTGTCGCACACCGGCCAGATCCCCGAGGCAGGGCGCCACCGTCGCTTCCGGGGCGTCGACCGCAGGCTGCGCAAGACCGGACTGGGCCGCAAGCTCGAACTGAAACTGGCGGCCACCGGACTCGAGATCACGCCGGGCGAATTCTTCGTCTACGCGCTCGCCGCGATGGCCGCACTGTGGATGATCGCCTCGTCGATCCTCGCCAGCTTCTTCGGTCCGGTCGCGGCGCTCGTCGGCCTCTGGGGCACCAACGCCTTCCTGAACTGGCAGCGGACCAAGCGCACCGAACGCTTCATCAACCAGCTCCCCGAACTCGCCCGCATCCTCGCCAACGCCACCCAGGCAGGGCTCGCGCTCCGCACGTCCATCAGCATGGCGGCGGATGAGATGGAGGACCCGGCGGGCGAGGAACTGGCCCGGGTCGCCCGCCGCCTCGCCGTCGGTGAATCCCTCGACGATGCGCTGAGCGAACTGACCGACCGGCTGCCGTCGCGCGAGCTCGTCGTCCTCGTGACGACCCTTGTGCTGTCCAACCGGGCCGGCGGTACGGTCGTCAGCTCCCTGCGCAACCTCACCGAGACGCTGGAGGAGCGCAAGGAGACCCGGCGCGAGGTCAAGACCCAGCTCTCCCAGGTCACTGTCACCGCCTACGCCGTCCCCGTCTTCGGACTCGGCGCCATGCTCCTGATGAATGCGGTGATGCCCGGTGCGCTCGACCGCATGACCGGAGCCTTCATAGGCCAGGTCGCCGTGGTCATCTCCATCGCCCTGTACGCGATCGGATTCATCGTGATCCGCCGCCTGTCCCGGATCGACGTCTGATGGGCGGGGGGAACATGGACCTGCTCCTCGCAGGCATCGTAGGGCTCGCAGTGTTCGGAGCCATTGCCGGTATCCGTATGTACCGGGCCGACGCCAAACTGCCCGGTGACCTCGCGATTGCCCTGGAGGTAGGCGCCACCCGCACCACCGCGGTGGGTTCCGGCATCGACCGGATGGGCATGCGCTGGGCCCCCATGGTGCTGCGGATGATGGGCCCCAAGGCGGTCAACAAGAAGCGCCGCCAGATCGACATGGCGGGCAATCCGGGCGGTCTGACCATCGACCGCTACGCCGCCCGCCGCTTCGTCTACGGCGCCCTCGGCGCGTTCGGTGCGCTCACGATGCTGATGCGCGGCCAGCTCTTCCTCGCCCTTGTGCTGATCGCCTTCGGCCTGTTCTGGTCCGAGGTCGGCATCCTGGCGGCGGTCCGCGTCCGCAGGGACCACATCGACCGGACGCTCCCCGACTTCCTCGACGTCCTCGCCGTCGTCGTTTCCGCGGGCCTCGGCTTCCGCCAGGCGCTCGGCCGTGTCGCAGAGAAGTACGAGGGTCCCTGGGCCGACGAACTCCGCATCACCCTGCGCCAGATGGACATGGGTGTGAGCCGCCGCGAGGCGTTCGAGCAGCTGCGCAAGCGCAACGACTCGGAACAGGTCGCGATGTTCGTGACCACGCTCCAGCAGGGTGAGGAGCTCGGTGCGCCGATCGTCGAGACGCTGATCCAGATCGCCAACGACATGCGACGTACGGACGCCCAGAACGCCCGCAGGAAGGCGGCCAGGGCCGTACCCAAGGCGACCTTCGCGGTCACCACGTTCCTGCTCCCCGGGACGCTCGTGCTGCTGACGGTCGGTTTCGTCTACGGAGCCAACGTCGACTTCAGCTTCCTCACGGGCGGATGACATGGACGGCGGAGCCGATGACCACGACCCACGGAGGAGGTGACAGGCACATGTCGTTCCCACTCGGCAGCGCGCAGACGGGACTGACGTCGGACGTACGCCAGGCGATTGCCGACCCCGGCCCGCGCCCGGCGTTCGCGATCCAGCTGAACGCGCTCCAGGCGATGTGCCGGCAGGTCTTCGGGTTCCGGCTCGCCATGATCGGCATGGCCACGCCGTTCGCGATCGCGCACACGGAGCCGGGACCGGCCACCTGGCTGATCGGCTCGGCGATCCTCGCCACCTTCATGGGCTCGTACGTCCTGTTCCGGGACTGGGAGCGCTTCGGCCCCGTCCTGCTCCGCCACCCCTGGCTGCTCGGCATAGACGCGCTGTTCGGTGCCCTGCTGCTGGTCACCGCCACACCCGAGTCCACCCTCGCGTATGTCACCGTCTGCACCCCGCTGCTGGCCGGACTCGTCTATGGCTGGCGGGGCGCGGCGGTTTTCGCGGCGCTCCAGACGGTGATCGTCTTCGGCGTGTACGCCACCGACCCGAAGCTGGATTCCGCCGACGCGACGGCACTCCTCCTCCCCGGCTTCTGCATCATCGCGGGCGCCGTCGGGGTCACCCTGCGCAATCTGCTCCTCCGCTTCGGCACGGCCAGCCAGGCGCTCACCGAGACCCGGGCACGGCTCGCGGTGAACGAGGCAGTGGAGGGCGAGCGCACCAGGCTCGCCCGGGAGATGCACGACTCGGTGGCCAAGACCCTGCACGGTCTGGCGCTGGCCGCCGACGGTCTGGCCAGCTCCTCCGACCGGATGGATCCGCTCACCGTCAAGCACCAGGCAGAACTGGTCGCACGCTCCGCCCGCCGGGCGGCGGCGGAATCGCGGGAACTACTCTCCGACCTGCGCCGCGAGTCCGGACTCGACGGGGGAGTGGACGTGGTCAGCGAGCTCCGCGCCCGCGCGGACGACTTCACCCGCCGCCACGGACTCACGGCCACCTTCCGGATGCTCAACGAGGCCCCGGTCCCGGCCGTGCCGCAGGTGGTCGCCCGCCAGCTGCTCACGGTCGCCTCCGAAGCGATGGAGAACGCCCATCGCCATGCCCACCCCACCTATCTCGTCGTGCTCGCAGGCGTGAAGGGCGATGTCCTGCGCGTCAGCGTGTACGACGACGGACGCGGCCTGCCCCCGGGCACGACGCTCGACGACCTCAGGCGCGCCGGTCACTTCGGTCTCGTCGGCATGGTCGAACGCGCCGCGTCCATCGGCGCCCGCATCCGCATCGGCAAGGGCAAGGCGGCCAAGGGCACCGAAGTACGCCTGGAACTCCCGGTGGCCGCTCTCGCCGCCGGTCCGGAAACACAGCAAGTGAACTGACTCGCTCCACCCCACCCTCACCCCCCATAGATCCTGAGAGGAGGTCGCAGAATGCCGGACGATGTCTCCCGCGCGTCGGGCCAGAACTGGGCGGCACAGAACCACACCTCCCAGCACACGTCCTCGCACATCACCCCGCTCACCTCGGAGCTCAGCTCCTCCGGTTTCCCCGTCCCCCAGCAGCCCGCGGCATCCGAGGTCACACCTCCCTTCCCCGCGGCCCCGCCCCTGGCTCTCCCCAGCCCCCTGCGGGTCGTCGTCGCCGACGACAACCCCGTGGTCCGGGCCGGCCTGGGCGTGCTGCTCTCCGGCCGTGAGGACATCGAAGTCGTGGCGGAGGCCGTGGACGGCCGTCAGGCCTACGACATGGCCGTGCAGCACCGCCCGGACGTCGTCCTGCTCGACGTCCGCATGCCGGGCGTCGACGGCATCTCCGCGCTGCCGCACCTCGTGCGGGTCGCCCCCGTCATGATGCTGACCTACAGCCGCGAGAGCGAGATCGTCCACGAGGCGCTGCGGCTGGGCGCCGGTGGCTATCTGGTGCACGGCGAGTTCACGGCGGACCAACTGGTGCAGGCGGTCCGGGACACCAAGAGCGGCCGCGCCCACTTCACCGCGACCGCGGCGAACGCGCTCCTGGCCCATATGCGACAGGGGACGGCACCACAGGGGCAACCCCTTCCGGAGGGGCTGGGGACGGCGCTGACCACGGGCGTCCCCTACCCGAGGCCCGGATACGACGGACCCCCGGCGGGCGTGGCGCAGCAGGACGGTGCGCATGCACATGGTTCGGGGCCCGAAATGGTCCCACCTGCGCCGCAACCGGCCCGAACCGCTCAGGGTCTTTCGCATCTGCAACCGATTGTGGCACAGTCTTCACTGAGAGGGACGCCGGGAGCGGCACCCAACAGGGAGCAGTACGGGCTGAGTTCGCGGGAGGTGGAGGTCATGGAGCTGATCGCGTCCGGCATGAGCAATCAGCAGATCGCCGCCACCTGCTTCATCAGCGAGAAGACGGTCAAGAACCACATCAACCGCATCTTCACCAAGCTCCACAGCGGCAGCCGCAGCGAGGCGATCGCCCGCTGGCTCGGCACGGCCCCGACGGGTGGGCCCGGCGCGCGGGGGACTGGTGGCCGTGGCTGAGGTGAAGGGCAGGACACCGGACAGCAGTGCGGGCCTCGGGACCCAACTCCCTTTTTGGGCCCGGGAATGGGCCCTGGGACCCTCTGGTGGGCAGGGTGTGCCGCCGTATGTTTCTCATGTCGCCAGCGGGACCGGCCAGGAGGAAGCCGGTACCGCGGGTGGCCCCAGAGAAACGTGCGAGTCGGCCGGCTGTCGGTCGGCCGAACCCGGAGGGGAACACCATGTCGAACATCACCCTGAAGACCGCCGTCCGCGTCAACGGCTGGGCCAACACCGCCGTCAGCAAGATCCAGAAGCGTTACGAGGCCAAGGACCGCGGCCAGACGGCCTTCGAGTACCTGGGCATCATCCTGGTGGTCGTGGCGATCATCGGTGCGATCGTGGCTACGGGTATCGGTGGTGCGATCTCGAGCCGGATCTCCGGCCTGGTGAACTCCATCACCGCGGGCTGATGATTGGTCGTCAACGCCGCGATTCAGGGCAGGCCTTCCCCATTTATGTAGTGATGGTGGCGGGCCTGCTCTTTCTCGCGTTGGCGTTCTTCGCTGTCGGCAAGGCTGCAGCCTTGCGCAATGGGGCCCAGGGTGCGGCGGACGCCGCCGCACTCGCCGCCGCCCAGCAGGCTCGTGAGGAGTTCGAGGCGCCGTTCCTCGCGTCGCTTCCAGGGAACACGCTGGACCTGTACCTCCGCGCGCACCCCGTTGGCGGGTGCACTGCCGCTCAGGGCTATGCCGCAGCCAACGAGGCGGATCTCAAGCGCTGCTGGCCGATTCCTGGTGGCTACCGAGACCGCATCAAGGTCGAGGTCCAGGGACTCAAGGCGGTGGACTCGTCTGTGCTTCCCGGCTCGAAGAAGAAGGTCGCGACGGCCAAGGCGACTGCCGAGATCGAGTTCCGCTGCTCTTGGAAGGCATTGGACTTCAATGATGACGGAGTCCAGGACTTGTACATCTTCAAGTGCGGTGGCGGCGGGGTCGTCGAAATCGCGCCTGGCAGCCCACCGCCCTGGTCCCAGGTGAGCAAGATTCTCTACGACGTGCACCTGATCGACGACTGACAGCGAACGACGACTAAAGGAATCAGAACCCATGAGCATTCGGCGCACCACCAAGTCCCGAAGGGTTGTGGCAGCTGTCTCACTGACAGCGGCATTGGCCCTGGCCGTCACCGGGTGCGGTGCTGACGACGGCGGTGGAAAGACGAAGGACACGGGTTCTGAGTCGTCCTCCTCGCCTTCCAAGTCCTCCGAAGGGGACAAGGGGGCGAAGCAGGAGGACACCGCCGCGGGAGACAACGTGGACCCGAATGTGAAGCTCGCCGAGGCCAGGGGGCAGGACGGAGTCACGCTCGTCATCAATCAGGTGAAGCGCGACTCGGGTGGATTTATCACAGTGCAAGGCGAGATCAAGAATGAGAGTGATAGGAACCAGCCCACCTCGGGCTGGGCTGGTACGGAGGCAGGAGTTGCTCCGCAGAACCCCAACTCGGTCGCTGGTGCTGCACTGATCGACAAGGTCGGGAAGAAGCGCTACTACGTTCTTCGGGACACCGATAACCGATGCCTGTGCACGACAGGCATCCTGCCGCTTCAGCCGCGTAAGTCAACCTCCGTTTTCATGCAGTTCCCCGCGCCGCCCAGCAGCACGACCGAGGTCGACTTCATGCTCCCGACCTTCGCCACCACCTCACTGAAGATCTCCGAGTGAGGGTCGACATGAACCACGGAGGTACACGTCGCAGGCCACCGCGCCTCGCGGGGCACGTCATCGCAGCCACGTTGCTGATGGCAAGCGTCACCGTCCTGGGGGCCTCGCAGGCTGTCGCAGACGACGGTCCCAGCGTGCCGCCCGGCACCGAGGCGTCGTCGGTGCCACCCGTCAAGGTGGACAGCAACGACCCCGACCTCAAGATGGCCGAGGGGGCCACACTCGCCCCGGCGAAGGTCCTCGACATCATCCAGGTCGTCGAGGACCAGGGCGGCGAGGAGCGCCGCGAGGACAGCAACGCCAGCATCAAGTTCGCGCTCCAGGCGGAAGTCCTCTTCGGCAAGGACAGCGCGAAGCTGAGCGCCGCAGCCAAGTCCCGCATCGCAGCCGTCGCAGCCGAGATCAAGAAGCAGAACGCCACCAAGGTGCGCGTCTTCGGCTTCACCGACAATCTCGGGTCCTCCGCACACGGCGACGTGCTGTCCAAGCAGCGTGCCGACGCGGTGCACGGAGTGCTGGTCGACTCGCTCGGATCGTCGATCACCTTCGAGATCCGCGGTTACGGCGAGCAGTACCCGATCGCCGACAACAGCACGGAAGAGGGCCGGAAGAAGAACCGGCGCGTGGAGGTGTCCTTCCCGCGCGGTAGCGCTTCCTGACCCAGCCGCGTACGCACGGGGCCCGGTACCGCGACTACCTCGCGGTACCGGGCCCCGTGCTGTTACAGCAGGTGGTCGGCGGCGCCGGCCTTGATGTCGCGGATCATCTGCTGGAGTGCTTCGCGGCTGTCGGTGAGGAAGTGCTCCTCCGCACCCGCGATGGTGATGTAGCTGTTGCCCTGCTCATCGGTTCCGAGCCGGTAGCAGGAGTTCCCCTCGCCGCAGAACGCGTCTTCCCAGTTGACGTCCGGCATCCGTGATCCCTTCAGAGTTGGCGTGCGATGTTGTGGATGAAGTCCCGCGACTCGCTCGGCGGCAGCGCGATTCCCTCCATCCAGTCCAGGTGGGCCCGGTACTTGGCCAACTGCGCTTCCGAGTGGACGAAGACGGGCCCGTGTGAGTTGTCGATCTGCACGGTGTCGAGCTGGGATACCGGTCCCTCCGCGTACAGGACCGTCTGACCCGCTCCGGGGAACGCGCCTGCCTCGAACGGGATGACCAGCAGCGTCACGTTCGGCTGTTCGGACTTCTTCAGCAGATGCTGGAGCTGGGCGCGGGCCACCCCTCGGCCGCCGAACTGCATGCGGAGCGCGGCCTCATGAACGATGCCGGTGTACGGCGGTGGAGGGTCGCCGTCCAGGACCTCCTGGCGCTCCACGCGATGGGCCAGACGCAGTGCGATCTCGCGTTCCGGCAGCTGAGGGATCACCACGCGGAACACGGCCAGGGCGTGGTCGGAGGTCTGGAGCAGGCCCGGGATGTGCATGGAGTACGCAGCCCGCATGCGGAGAGCGTGCGCCTCCAATTCTGCGATATCAAGAAGCCCTTGAGGTAGCGATCCCCGGTATCTCTCCCACCATCCGCGGCTTCGCGGCTGAGACATTTCGACGAGCGCGTCGACGTACTTGTCGTCCGTGCAGGCGCAATTGCAGGCCAACGTACGCAGGCGGTCCGGGCTGATGGGGCGTGCTCCGGACTCGATGTTCGAGATCTTTCCGCGGTCCACACCGAGCAGACCGGCCGCGAACTCGGCCGATACGTCGGCCGACGTGCGCATTCTCCGCAGTTCGGCCCCAAGCCGCTTCTGGCGTTCGGTAGGCGACGTCCTTGCTGCCATGCCGTTCCTTTCCGCATGCGGTCACCGGCAGTCTGCCGCCTGTGCGTGCGACCCGGCCACGAAAGGGTCCAGTTTCCATGCGAGCAGGGTTATTTTGCCCTTCAGGCGCTACATTGAGTAACGCACTGCTCACGTTGCGATGAGTCGGAAGTGCGTCGCGCGGTCCTGCCCGCAATCTCCTGCCCAGGGAGGGGCGGCCCGCGCCAGGGAGACAAGCCACCGCTCATTCCGCAGCGCACGAGCCACCTGTGCGCATCGACGCGATAGAGAGACCGCCAACTCGCCACCCGTACAAGGGGAGTCAGTCATGCCGCAATCTCCGCGCGCCGCGCTCTGCCCGGTAGCCACCGAGGAGCCCGCACCCGACCCGAGCCCGACCGCGTACCCGAGGCGCCGCTCCGAGCGTGGGCTCGCGCTCAGTCTCACTCTTCCCGGTGATCCGCGGAGCGCGGCGATCGGACGCGACGCGATCACGGCCTCGCTGCACGCGTACGCGCTCGCCCCCTATATCTGGCCGGCCGCGCTCGTGGTGAGCGAACTGGTCGGCGTCACCTCCACCATGACCCCGGGCCAGGCGCTGTACGTCTCCGCGCGGCACCGCGACAACGCGCTCCGGATCGTCGTCTGGGACCAGCACCCGCGCCACTGCGATCCGGATGCCGTCACGCTCTGCGAGGCACGGCGTCGGCAGGCGCTGTGGCTGCTGGCTGCGGTGGTGGATGACTGGGGCGGGGAATGGGACGTCTGCGACGCGATGCCGCCGCACGCGGGTACCAAGTCCTGGGTGGCGCTGCCGCGCTGACCAGGTGCGAGGGGCGGGAGAACGAGCACCGCAGGGACCACGGACGGGAAGCCCGTGGCCTCCTACGCGGCGTCGGCCGGCCGGAAGCGGACTTCGAAGAGCCGGTCGCGCCGGACGGATCTTCTCTCCCGGCTGGAGTTCTTGAACTGTCGTCCGGTGCCGACGCGGGTGCGCCGCGTCATCGGTCATCGGAACCATTGTCGTCATGCAGCTTCCGCCAGAGGCGGGTGCGGTGCAGCACGTAGAGGGCGATGAGCAGGACGATCACTTGCACCCCCACAGCGAGCAGCCAGAAAACAGCCCGGCTTTCCAGTTCGTCGGTCATGTAGGTGAAGTTCATGCCGAAGAATCCGGTGAGGAACGTCAGCGGGAGGAAGATCGTCGACACGATGGCCAGCCGGTTGATCACGCCGTTCTGCTCGCCGGACACGAGGGAGGAGTAGCTGACGAAGGCTCGCCGGGAGGCATCCTGGAGAGACGCGATGTCCGTGAGCACCGACTTGGCGGCGCGTTGGTACGAGCGAGCGAGCCTCTCCCGCGACTCGGGGAAACTGCCGCTCATCATCCTTCGGGTCAAGGTCTCGTCCGTCGCCTCCAGGTACGGCAGGAGCGAGTGGTGCAGGAGGGCCGCGCGCCGTCGCAGTCGTGCCAGACGGTAGACCTGCTGAGGACGGCGTTGCTGGAACATGTCGTCCTCGAGGTCCTCCACCTCCAGCAGAGCCTGCACAGCGGACCGGCGATAGGTCTCCAGGGCCTCTTGCAGCAACAGGAACAGCGTGGCCACAGTGTCGGCGGGCCTCTCGCGCGGCAACCGGGCGACAAAGGTCTTGATTGCTCCGATCGGTCCTCGGTGCACTGTGACCAGGTACCGCTCGGTCACGAAGACATGGACATGAGCGACCTGGCCTTCTTCGACGAGGGGCACGACGAATGCGGCGCTGTCTCCGAGGAACTCGGCCCGCACGGATTCGCCTTCTTTGCCGAGCCACGTCAAGTCCTCGGCCTCCAGACCGAGCTGATGGGCGACCGGCTCCTCGTCGGGCGATGTCTCCTCGGGCAGCTCGATGTCCACGAGCAGAAAACGGGATGCCGCGAGACGCTCACGTGCCTCCGACACGTGTGTACGGGCAACGACCCCTTCCGGCATCGACACCACCGATACGATCATCGTCCCTCATCGTGGATCACCGGCTGCAGCACCTTCCAGCCTGTGCAACCCCGAGGGGCACGCATACGGAGGGATCCATTCGCACCGTCGGCGGCCCCGAACGGGTGAGGGTCGAGCCCCCGAGGTCCGCAGGCCGCGGGAGTCGCTCGTGCCGCCATGGAGCCGCACCCGGTTCGGCAAGGCCGTCGTCGGCGATCACCTTGGCCTCGGCACCCGTCCGGCCGTACAGGCCATGCCTGTTACGGCCGGATGCGCCTAACATGACGAGGACTGCACAGGGTTGCCGAAGGTGTCCGGCGTGGAGGAGTGGACGTGAAGCTCGGTCTGCACTACTGGAACTACTCGCAGCCGGCCGACCCTGCGCTCATTGCACCCACGCTCGCCGAGTCGGCGCGGATCGCCGACCAGGGCGGAGTCGCGTCGTTCACGGTGATGGACCACTACTTCCAGATGGAGACCCCGCAGAGCGCGGCCGACGAGCCGATGCTGGAGGGATACACGACCCTCGGGTACGTGGCCGCGCTGACCCAACGGATGACGCTCGGGCTGATGGTCACGGGCGTGATGTACCGCTACCCGGGCCTGCTCGCGAAGATCGTCACCAGTCTCGATGTGCTGTCCGGCGGCCGGGCGGTGCTCGGGCTCGGCGCCTCCTGGTACGAGCGGGAGCAGCGCGGGCTCGGGGTGCCGGTCGTCCCGGTGGCTGAGCGGTTCGAGCGGCTGGAGGAGACGCTCCAGATCTGCCTGCAGATGTGGAGCGAGGAGGACGGCCCGTACGAGGGGCGGCACTACAAGCTGGCCGAGACACTCTGCGTGCCGGAGCCGATCGGGGAGCGGCCGCCGATCATGATCGGCGGCGGGGGCGAGAAGAAGACGCTGCGGCTGGTCGCCCGGTACGGGGACGCGTGCAACCTGTTCGCCACCGACGTCGACGAGGTGGCCCACAAGCTCGACGTCCTGCGGGAGCACTGTGCGGCGGTGGGGCGTGACTACGACGCCATCGAGAAGACCCTGATGTTCAGCAGGCCGGTCCTGGACGAGACCGATGCGTTTCTCGCCGACGTCGAGGCGTACGCGGAGCTCGGCATCAGCGCGGTCCAGGTGCTGCCGGACCGGCACCCGGTCAGCTTCGCCGAGCAGGTCGTCGCGCGCATCGTTCCCAGGCTCGCCACGATCGGTCAGTAGAGCCCCGTTACGCGGCCGGCCACGGGATCACCGGTTCCAGGTCCGACTCGGCAGGCTGGGGCGGGTTCGTATGGCCGGGCCCGGGCAGGTCCTGACCGGGTTCGGCTGTGCGGTCGGCACGTCGTGTCAGTGGGCCGATGGTCAGTAGGCCGAGTTGACGTTGTCGATCGAGCCGTAGCGGTGGGCGGCGTAGTTGGCTGCGGCGGTGATGTTGGCGACCGGGTCGTAGATGTTCTTGGAGGTGCCGTTGACGTGGTACGTGTTGAACGTGGGGTCGATGACCTGGAGCAGGCCCTTGGACGGGATGCCCTTGGTGGCGTTGGAGTCCCAGTTGTTGATGGCGTTGGGGTTGCCGGAGGACTCGCGCATCAGGTTGCGCTTGATGCCGTCGTAGGTTCCCGGGATGCCCTTCGCGCGCATGACCTTGAGCGACTCGTTGATCCAGGTGTCGACGTTGCCGCCGCCGGACTGGGTGGGGGTGGCGGCCGAGGCGGCCGGGGCGCCTGCGACGGTGCCGGCCACGACTGCGGCGCCGGCGGCGAGCATGCCCATCGAGAGCTTCTTGGTCTTGGTCATGCGGGCGAACTTCGTGGACATCGCGGTGAACTGCATTCGGTAATTCCTCTTCCGTCGGGGGGTGATGCCAAGAATTGTTAATCGAGGGGAAATCCCGGGTCAATGCCCCCCTTTTACTAAAAGGATTCGTACTGGGTGCCGGAAATGACCGGGAGAAGTGCCGTCGAGGCTGCGGGCAGGGTCCCCGTGGGTCTACTATCCGGCTACGGAGTGACGGCCGTCACGTGGCCCACCCCACACGGCAAATGCCTCAAATCGTCATAAGAGTGGCGCGGGTCACGTGGTCTGCGTCATATAAAGGGCGCCCTATTCGCTCACGGTAATGCCGAATAAGCGCACTGTATTGATGGGGGTGTGGTGATTACCGGTGCGAATCCGAGGGGAATACCGACCGGGCGGCCGGCGTGTGACCGAGCTGGTGTCGACGTCGCGTAGCAGGGGCGATTCGGCGTCGTGCGGCCGCTTTCGATGGAGACGGGAAGGGCCCGCGCCGGTGAACGGCGCGGGCCCGTGGATCAGACTCCTCTCAGCAAGTGGTGGGGCGGAGGGCGAAGTCCGTGGTCACCGCCTCGGCCGCCTTGAGGTTCACCAGCCGGGACTGCGGCTTCCAGCCGTCCTGAGCCGCGATGATCTCGACCGGGTTGTCCCTCGGAGCCCAGATGGAGTACCGGCCATCCGCATCGGTCTTCAGGGTGTGGGTCCAGCCCTTCTTGCCGTTGATCTGGACGGTCGCCCCGCGCAGCGCGGTGCTGTTGTCACGGCAGTCGACGCCGGTGATGACGCCCGTCGCCTTGCCCCAGTCCTTGGGCGGCTGCACGGTCATCGTCACGTCGATCGGTGCCACGGGCGGGGTGTCCGACTTGATACCGAGCTGGGCGGTGTACTTGCCGGGCTGCTGCACGCCCGCCGCCGTGGAGGCCTCAAGCTTCACGTTCACCGTGATGCTCTGCCCGGGCTCCAGCGTCGCCGAGGTCGGGGACGCGGACAGCCAAGGTACGTCGGTGACAGTGGCGCACTGGTCGAAACCGGGCAGCAGTTCGCTGTCAGGCGTCGGGGTGAAGCCGCCGGTCGAGCCACCGACCTTGACGAAGCCGCACGCCGCACCCGCCCGGTAGCGGGCGAAGTTGGCGTTGGGCAGCGCCGACCAGGAGTTGGCCGCCGGGTCGTACGCCCAGCCCTGGTTGGTGACCGTGGTGGAGTTGTTGATGACACCGGTGGAGACCAGCAGCAGGCCGTTCGCGGTGTCCGCGGACACCCCCCAGAAGTCGACCGGCAGGTCGGCCATCTGGGTCCAGGTGTTCGCGCCCGGGTTGTAGGCGTACGTGCTCTTCAGCGTCGTCGGCCCGTTGCCGCCGGCGCAGTAGAGCGTGCCGTCGATCCCGCCGCAGCCCTGCCACGCCACCGCGACCGGGTACGCGGCGACCGTGGTGAACGTGTCGGCCCCCGGGTTGTACCGGACGGTCACATTGGACTTGCTGCAGTTTCCGTCCACGCAGCCGCCGACCAGATAGATCTGGCCGTCGATCACCCCGATGCCGGGCGCGGCACGCGGGGCCGGGTTGGTGCTGGCCCGGGTCTCCCACGCGTTGGTACCGGGGTCGTAGGCATAGACCTTTGCCGACGTGTTGCCCGCCGTGTTCCAGCCACCGAAGACGTAGAGCTTGCCGTCGACGAACGTCGCTGCCGGCTTCTCCAGGGCCGCCGGCATGTCGGCGATCTTCGTCCAGGTGTTCGCCGCCGGGTCGTACACATAGCCGTTGGCGAGGTTGGCGGCGCCGTCGGTTCCGCCGACCGAATACACCTTTCCGTCGTGGGCGGCCACGGCGTTGTCCATGACCTTGATCGGGTAGTTGGCCGTGTTGATCCACGGCGGCGCGTACGGGGTCGGCTCCAGGACGTCGCCGGGCTTGCTGTCGCCCCGCCAGGCGGGCGATACGCCGCCCCCCTTGACCCGGAGGTTCTGCAGGCGCGCGCCACGCGTACCGAGCTTGTCGAAGTTGCCGGCCCGCTCGGACAGCTCGAACGTGGCCGGTGCGGTGCCGTCGTTGCGGATTGTTGTCGTCGCCGTCTTGGTCTGGCCCAGCGTCAGGCTGCTCTCCACCGATGGCGGGGTGACGGTCAGCCGACCCGCCTTGAGCGTGAAGTCCTCCCGCGTGGCCGTGTCGGCCGCCACATCCACCGTGGATGTAACCGATTTGTACTGGTTCTTCGCCCCGGTGAACGGGTGCTTTCCGGTCAGGGTCGAGAACATCCAGTAGAAGCCGTCGCCGAGTTTGGCGTCGTCCGGAGTCGGTCCGGTCACCGCCTTCTCCGCCGGCTTGTCCTCACTGATCACTGTCGCATCGTTGAGCCCGGCGCCGGTGTTGCCGTCCAGCACCCGGCCGACCACCAGACCACCCGGGATCGGGTCGCAGGTCCGGTTGACGATCGACATGTTGTCCAGCTCCCACCACCATGCGAAGGTGGCCTGGTAGTGGAACCGGATCCGCACGTCGGACTTCCCGGCCGCCTGTGGCACCGGGATCTCCTCCAGCACCGGACCACGCCGGCTGGTGCTGGTCCAGCGCGACACGTTCTTCCAGGTCGTGCCGTCGTCAACGCTCACGTCGACGTCGGCGAACCCGCCGAGCGCCCGGTAGTCGCTGTTGAACCGCAGCACCGGTGTCGGTACGCCGGACAGGTCCATCGCCGGGGTGATCAGCGCGGTGTCCATCGGCTTGCCGGAACCGGCGTTGTCGCTGTCGGCGATGGCGTACTTGCCGCTGCCACCGGTGAGGTTGCCCCGGTTCCTCGGATCGGCGAAGTTCCAGCCGCCGTTGGGGGTGGTGTTCACCACGCTCCAGCCGGCCGGCGTGTCCCCGGACTCGAACTGCTCGGTGACGACCGGTTCGCCGTAACCGATCTTGTACCCGGTGGCGGTGCAGGAGGTCTCGACCGCCAGGTCGAAGTTCCGCACCAGGTCGCTCTCACTGACGGTGACCTGTGCCGTGCCTTGCTGGTAAGACGGGTACACCGCCTTGACCGTCAGGCCGTACTCGGCCCCCTGCGGCAGATCGACGCTGTACGCGCCGGTCGCCGGGTCGGTGAAGACCGGGCCGCCTGGCTTGCCGGCCACGTCGATGCGCGCGTAGAGCGGCCAGCCATGCCCGGAGTTGTCCTTCACCACGCCGCTGACCTTGCGCAGCGGAACCGGGTCGAGCGCGAAGTTCGCCGTCACCGTGCCACTGTCGGGCACGGTCACCGTCTCGGACTTCGACGCGTAGCCGAATGCCGAAGCGGTCACCTCGTGCTGACCGGCCGGCAGGGTCAGCTTGTACTCGCCCTGGTCGTTGGTGACGGTGCCGCTACCGCCGACGCGTACCGTCGCACCGGCGATCGCTCCGCCACCGGACTGGGTGACCTTGCCGTTCACCTCACCGCGCGGGCCGTTCACGCAGTTGGGGAACTTCATCGCACCGATACGGGTCTGCCAGTTGGCGGAGCTGGTCTGGGACAGGTACTCGGAGGTGAACCAGAACGTACAGCCGTCCGTCGGGTCCACCGACATCGAGCTGTAGTCGCCCCAGCGGGCCGCCGAGTGGGTCTGTGCGCCGGTCCCGGCGATCAGGGTCCGCTCGCTCTGCCCCAGTTCGCCCAGCGGGTCACCGGAGAGTCGCCCGGCCATCCGGATCGACGGGAAGGACGTGCTGCCCGATGACGTGTAGCCGATGGCCATGTTGCCGGTGACGTCCATGGCCGCGCTGGCCATCCACCGGCTCTCACCGTCCGGCGCATAGGTGCCCTGCTGATGGATAGCCCAATCGGTGGGCGCGTTGCTGCGCAGTTCGTACCACCGTACGCCGGCGTGGTCGCCGCCGACATCCACGGTGTGGTTGAGCACCATGGAGGCGTGGTCGCCGAAGTTGCGGTAGGCCGCCCGGTACATCAACCGGTCGGCGATCGCGTCCAGTCGCGCCGAGGTGCCCTGCTGCGGGATGCAGGACCGGGCACCGTTGCACATGTTCGAGTCGAACGGTGCGGTCTCCAGGGACCGGTTCGGCGCCAGGTTGTTGCCGAAGGTGGAGTTCGCCGGGTTGGTCCAGTCGACGTGGAAGTCCCACATCAGCAGCCGGTCGGTGGGCGAGGTGCCCCACGCGTCGTCGTCGAACATGGAGAACGGGTTGGGTGCCCCGGCCGGCGGCGCCTGCCCCTCTGCGTCGGCGGGCAGCAGGCCGCCGAAGTCCGGACCGAGGTGGAAGTACACCATCCGGGCCGGCTCGCCGGCGAGCATCTTCTCCCGCTCGAAGGCCACCGCTCCGGCGCCGACGAAGGACGGCGCGAACTCGTTGGTGGTCATGTAGTAGGCGTCCGGCCAGATCCCGTACTTCGGGTAGTCGTTCATCCGGGTCTGGTGGTAGAGGAAGTCGTACCGGTAGAAGGCCCCGGTCGGGTCCGAGGTCTGCGAGATCGCCATGCACTGGTGGTTGCCGGCGGATCCGCCCGGCAGGGCGAACTGGGTGATCATCCAACGATCGGCGGTCTCGTCGTAGAGGACCACCGGGTCGCCGTCGTTCCTGGTCTCGCACGGTCCGCCGAAGCCGGCGAAGACCGCATTGCCCGGCAGCGGCCCGAGCAACTTGTTGCCGCTCTTGTCGAACACGGCGTAGTGGAGGTTGACCATCTGGACGTAGTGGTTGGGGCCGACATCGCCGTTGGTGTCCGGCGGAAGCACCCCGTCGACGTTGCCGACGCCCTCGAAGTTGGCCTTGAACTCGGGTACCTGGCTGGAGGTGAAGCCACGCTGGACCTGGCTGCTTCCCTCCTTCGCGGACGGGTTGACGGCGGCGCGCTCCAGCGAATGGGCCGGCTGCACGGAGGGCTTGCCGCTGCTGCGCTTGGTGGCACCAGGCTTCGCGGAGATGTCACGAAGCTTCGGAGAGAGGTCGTGTTGGACCGCGTCGCGTACCTGCGCCTTCGCGGCCGGCTTGGCTTCGGGTGCGGCGGGCGCCGTGTCGGCGGGCTTCGCCGTGGCCGGTAGGCCACCGACGAGCAGGGCCAACATGGCCAGGAATGCCACCAGTCCCGCTCGTAGGGTTCTTCGTCGTGTACGTCGCATGGGACATGTCCTCCTTGCCGAGGCAAACTAGGGATGTCTCAGACCACGTGGGGGGTTTGGGTTACAGGGGTTCATAGGCGTCGTTCGGGTAAGTCCCGGGTGACGTGTGCACAACAGTAAAGAGAAGGTAAGTTCTGCTGAGTAGAGTGATTTCCGGACACACGTGGAGCCAGAGCCCGGACTCATCTGCCTCAGTCGTCGAGCGGCCGCCACGCGGTGAGGGCGAGCCTGGCCCCCAACAGCGCGGTGGGCTCGGTCAGTTCGATGCCCAGGGTCATTGCGATCGGTTCGAGTCGGCCGGCGACGCCGCCTTGATGCAGGTGGAGAAGGTCGGCGGCTCGGCGTAGGCAGCCGGTGGCGCAGTAGGCGTCCAGAACCTCCATGTCTTCCGGGTTGCCTGCGATTCGGGTGATGGCGGCTACGTCGGCGTTGTCGCGTGAGGCGTCCTGAGGTACGAGGCCGGCAGATGCGCGGCCGGGCAAGGTTGCCGGCCGCGACGGCAGGTCGGCGATGGCGCGGTGCGCCCCAGCCCTTGAGCTTCCCGTCCGCCGGCTCGCCGAGCTGGTCAGCGCCCCATGGGTGCGGTGGTCGTAGCCCTGCTGCCCGGTGATGTCGCCCGCCGGTCAGGTACCGGTCGAGGTGGTGTTCCGGGTGTCGGCACATTGGCGAGAACCACCGGCCTGCCGACCGGAACGCCGTCGTCCGCCCGGGACCTCAGCTTTCCGTCCGGGGGGCGACTTGGGTCCGTGGGCCCAAGCCCTGCTCCGGTGCGCTCATTACGCTCGTGCACGACCAACCGTGAGGCATGTGACGACGCCGCCCCGAAGCGGCAGTCCGGCATGCCCGCGCGCACGGAGAACTTCACGCTCCATTCGTACTGGCGAGGTGCCCCCACACCGATGAGGTGAAGCGTCGATGAGTGACGGATTCTTCTACTCGTACCACCTTGGCTGGAACCGCCCCGATGCCGAGTCGCTGCTCGGCGATCTCGATGCGGCCGGACTGCGGATCACCCACCCCACCACCCGACGCATCACTCTCATCACCCCGGGACCCGAGCCGGCGATGACCCAGTCGTGGGTGACCAGGGAGCAGCTCGTGCTCCTGGCGAGCCTGCAACGGCTCGACGAGATCGGGTTCCTGCTCTGGGTGAAGCGCGGCGCGGAGATCCATGTGCGCATCCGCCGCACCCGGGACGGCATCGTCTCCCTCGAATTCGGGCTGTGCCGGCTGTCCCGGGACGAGCGGGAACTGGCCGTACGCGCGATCAGGGAGGCGATCGGCAGAGCTTCCCTGCTCTGCATCGGCTTCGTGGTCGATCGGGATGGTGCGTCGGCGGCGACCGACTGGCGGGCGGTCATCGTCAACGGTACGACGTGCTTCGACAGTTGGCCCGACACACTCGCCGTGCGGCATGAGGTCGCGGACATGCAGCCGCAGCTGTCCGGTGCGACGTCCTTCGAACAGTCGCCGTGGATGCTGTTCGGGAGCGAAGTGCCCAGCAGGTAGGTCGGGAGCTCGGGGCCGGGTTTGGGCCCTGGGGCCCATGCCCTGGACGGGGCGATGTGGTCGGATAAATGAAGTGGCCCAAGTCTGGTCACCTGCCGACCAGTTGGGGGACTCGTCGTGTCTGGCACAGGCGGAATAGCAGTTCCGGGCGGCGGCGGCGTCTCCCTGACCCGTTCCGGCAGGCAGTCGCTGCCGCGCCCGCTGCAGGCGGTGCTGATTCTCGTCCGGACGCTGTTCGTCTTCGCGGTCCTGGGCGGCATCGGTGTGCTCACGGTGGCGTCGTCGATCAACGAGGTCGACGGAAAGCTGATCGGACTGCTGCTGTACGCGGCACTGCCGAGCGTCTCCGCCTTCGTCCTCTCGCTGTACCTGCGTACCGGCGGCATCTGGATCTGGCGCGGGCTCCTCGCCGTCCACGTCTGGCTCACCCTCGGTGCGCTGGCGACGCTGGGCGCGGGCGGCGGGCGCGGGGCGACGCAGCTGGTGATGCCGGTCGTGATCGTTGTACTGCTGTTCCGTCCGTCCTCCCGCGACTGGTTCGAACTCCCCCTGGAGCAGCGGCAGCCGCACCGGCCGTTCAGCATCGCGCGGATGATCAAGTGGCGCCGGGACGGCGGCCAGACCGCCATGGAGTACCTGGGCATGGTCCTGGTGGTCGTGGCCCTCATCGGCGGCCTCGTGGCGACGGGGATCGGCGCCCAGCTGACCGGGGAGATCCGGAGCGCGATCTGCCAGCTGACCGGCAGCGCGTGCCCGGCGCCGGGCGGCGGCGACGTGGAGGCCGGGGGCGGGACGGACGGCGGGGGCACGGCATCCGGCGGGGGCACGGACTCGGGCGGCGCGGTCGCGGGCGGGGGCACGGACTCCGGGGGATCGGCCGGGTCCGGGGGCTCGGACTCCGGCGGCTCGGACTCGGGAGGCTCCGACGCGTCGGGCGGAACCGACGGCGCGGGCGGCTCCACCGAGGGCTCCGGCGCCTCGGGCGGATCCGACAGCACCGGCGGGAACGGCGGGACCACCGGCTCGGGCGGCACCGACACCACCACCCAGGACGGCGACGTCGACGAGGGCGGCGACGACATGGACCCCACCGAGGGTCCGGAAGCCGACTACGGCGACTACGACGGCACCCAGGACAAGAAGGACGACGAGAGCTGCACCTCCGGTGTCGGAGCGTTCTTCTCGTGCGCCGCCCACCAGACCGGCGGCTTCTTCAAGGGCCTGGTTGGCGACGGCCTGTGGGGCGATATCACCGGCACCTTCGACACGATCATTCACCCCATCAAGGCGTGGAACGGCCTGATGGACTACGGCAAGAGCCTCGGCGACAAGTGGGTCGAGGACTCCAAGGGCGCGGGCGACAAGTGGTCCAAGGGTGACTACCTAGGCGCCGTCTGGGACTGGACCAAGGCGTCCGGCGGCACGGGCCTGAAGGTCCTCGACGACATGTTCATCGGCGACGAAGTCCGTGACATGTGGAAGAACGGCAACGAGGGCCAGGCGATCGGCACCGGTCTCTGGAACATCGGCTCGCTCTTCATCCCCGGCTACGGCGAAGCCAAGCTGATCGGCAAGGTCGGAAAGCTGGGCAAGCTCGGGAAGCTCGGCAAGGTCGGTGAGCTGGCCCAGAAGGTCTCGGAGGCCGCCTCCAAGGCCAAGAAGCTCGCCAAGGCCGGCGATGTGGGCGGCGCGGAGAAGGCGGCGAAGGAGGCGCGTCAGCACGCCGACGACCTGGAGAAGAAGGTCGAGAGCAAGGGCTGCCCGATCGGCGCGGGCCCCCTCGGCCGTACGGGAATCCGGCCGGGTGTCACCACGGTCACCACGGCTTCCGTACGCACGACGGCGGGCACGACAGCCACGACGACACGTACGACGACATCCGGCGTGACACGGACCGCCTACGCCGGATACGCCACCTTCCCCACCGGCTTCCGTGCCGAGGGCTGCGAGGCCTCACCGGAAGAGGTCGAGGCGGCCAAGCAGGCGAAGAAGGACGCGGACGACGCCGACAAGGCGGCCAAGGCCGCCAAGCGCGAGGCCGAGCGGAAGCGGCTCGCGAAGATGGAGAAGCCGTCCTGGTACGACCAGCTCAAGAACCCGCGGGCGGGCACCAAGGACCTCGGCGACGGCAAGTGGAAGTCGAAGAGCGCCGACACGTACGCGTACCCGCAGGAGATGGGCGCCCGCTACCAGGAGCAGGTCTCCGGCGTGAAGCGTGGCAAGGAGTACGAGGTCCCGCTCGACAAGATGGACGGCAAGCCCGTCGAGTTCGACGGCTGGGACTCCGCGAACCAGACGTACATCGAGACGAAGTGGGGCTACCGCGGAACCCGGTTCTACGACGAGGCGACGGGCCAGCTCACCAGTCTGGCGACCAACCGCTGGGTGCAGCAGGCGACACGTCAGCTCGACGCCGCGCGCGGAAAGCCCGTGGTCTGGCACATGTCGGACCCGGACGTGGCCAGGGCCACGCAGGAGATGTTCGACGACAGGGGCCTCGACATTACTGTGGTGCACACCCCGGTGAAGCCCTGACCGGGCAGCGTGAGAGGAGACCCCGTTGCTGAATGTCACGGTCCACGGGCTGTGGGGTGTCCGGAAGGAGGACCCGCAGGAAATCGCCGAGCGCTGGGGGCACCTGCTCCGTGCCCTCGGAGACATCGATGCCGATGCCTGCGGGACCTGGCGGCCGGCGGAGGCGGAGGGCGACCCGACCGCGCCGGCGGTGGAGCTCGGTGTGCCCGCCCTGACGGAGTACCTCCTGCTCACCAACCCGGACTCGGACGCCCCGTACATCGGCTACACCTCGTCCGTGTGGTCGGGACAGCCGGACACGGTGAAGGTGACCGTCTCCGTCACCGCGGGAGGATCGGCGAACCGGGCGCCCGACTCGTGCGTGGTGGGGCTCGTCTCGGCCGCGGACGACGCGCCGGAACTGGTGCGCCGCTCCACGGCCGTTCTGGAGGCGCTCGTCTCCTGCTGGGGCCCGGACTGGGGCGAGGCGTACAGCAGGGAGGAGTTCCGCGCGGTGAAGACGGAGTTCGGGCTCCGGGCCGGCGCCCCGCGCGCCGGCCGGTCGGTGTATCTGTCGCCGGGCCGGGCGGACCGCGTACCGGAGGGGCTGCCGGGGACCTACACCCGTACGGCAGACGGCGGCCTGGTCGTCGATCTCACGCGCGGTGGCACGGAGCTGCCCGGAATCGACACGATCACCGAGGTGAACAGGCAGCTGCTGGCGGCCGGAGCGCTGGAGCCGCTGACGGTCCCGTTCGACCGGGCCACGTTCCAGTAGTGCTCGGCACGTCCTGCCGCAGGACTGCCGGCCACCACCCCTGAACGGACAGCCGTCACAGCACTGCCGGGCCGGTCAGGAGGAAGGCCCCACCCCTTCCTGGATGGAGGGGGCGGGGCCTTCGCTGTGAGCGTCGAAAAACCCTAGCTCGCGGCGGCCTTACGGCGGCGCATCCACCAGGTCAGACCCGCTCCGCCGACGGCGAGTGCCGCGGCGACGGAGGCGATCAGACCGACGGGGGTGTCGGAGCCGGTGTGGGCGAGGTTGCCGTCCGGGTCCTTCGGGGAGCCCGTGGGTGCGGGAGTGCGGCTGTCGGACGGGTCCGGTGCCGGGGTGGTGGGCTGGTGGGTCGGCTTGCCGGTGGGCTCGGCCGTGCCGGTCGGCTTCGGGCCCGGGGTTTCGTTCCCGCCGCCGTTGTAGACCTGGCCGGAGCTGGAGCCGCCGAACATGACGGTGTTGCTGTTGCGGTAGGTGACCGTGGTGGTCCTGGACGTCTTGGTGGTGGTGTCCGTCCTGGGGTGCTGGACGGCGAACTCCGTCTTGGAGATGTTGCGCTTCGGGGCCTTGGAGAAGTCGACGCCGCCCATGATGCAGGTCTTGTTCTGGCCGTCGACCTGGCAGGGGTAGCTGTAGTCGCCCTGCGTGTAGGACTTCATGTACTCGTCCCACGTCTGCTTCGGGGTCCAGGTCCCGGCCTTGCCCCGCAGTGGCCACCGAGCCACGTTGTTGCTGTTGATGAGAGGCCGGAAGTCGGTGACGTGGTCCTTGTCCTGGGTGCGGATGTACTCGGCCGCGACGCGGGCGTTGTAGACGCGGCGCAGGTCGGCGTACGCGCTCCCGCTGTTGACCTTCTCCTCGACGTCGGGGATGACGTACTGCTCGACCAGGCGCTGTGAGGTGTTGATCTGGGCCTCGGTCAGGTCGCACTTGCCGTTGGGGCTGGGGAAGTCGACCTTCTGCGGCTCGGCGTTGACCTTCAGCGGCGCATCCAGGATGTACAGCCCGTTGTCGTCGGCGCGGACCTTGGCGGTCCTGGGGACGATCCACAGCCGGATCTGGTGCCCGCAGGGGATGTTCGCGGCCGTCATGGCATCCCAGTACTGCTTGCCGACGCCGCTGCGGGGGTCCATGTCACGCGCGTAGTCGTGCTTCATCTCCAGGTCGGCCTGAAGCAGAACACGTCCGGCGTCGGTCTTCCCGAACGTCTTGTCCATGATCTTGTCGGGCTGGTCCGGGTTGAGGTTGACCCAGAACTTGTCCGGGGTCAGCGCCAGCCAGGCGAACATCGCATCGGAGGAGAGCTGAAGGCGCTGCTCACCGCCCCAGCCGGGGTTCGTGTCCTCGTCCTCGACCATGTCGGCCTTGAAGGAGTAGTCGAGACCCTTGCCCTTGGTCGGGTTGCCGACGTACTGAAGCTCCAGGGTGGAGAAGTCGATGCCTCCGGGCCGCCCGAAGCCGCCACGGGTGTTGACCTGGTTGTACTGGTGCTGGAGCTTGCGTGCCTGCTCAGGGGTCTTCGCCGAGCGCCACACGTCGTCGTGCAGCGGGCCGTAGGAGCCGACGCGGCGCGGATCGGGGTTGAAGACCTTGTCGTAGCGGGTGTACCTGTTCGGTGTCCAGCGGGCGTGGCCGTTGGCGCGCTGCTCGCGGATGGTGGCCTGGGGCAGGCTCGTGCCGCGTTCGCTCTGGAGCTGCCGGTTCAGGGTCGCGTACTGGCGCTTGGTGTTGCCCGTGGTCTCGTCGCCGGTGATCAGGCGGAGCTTGTGGTCGGTGTACTCCTTGTTGCGCAGGATGTGCTTGTCCCAGCGGAGCTGTTCGGCGATGTGCTTGCCGTTGGACTTGAACTCGACGAACTCTTTGGTCCTGGCGTTGTAGGCGTCGTACTTGCGGACCGCCTGCTCGCCGGTCTTGGGGTTGATGACCGCCTTGCCGTTCTTGTCGAAGACCGGCACTTCCTTCTGGCAGATCCAGTCCGGTCCGACGAGCTTGAACTGCTTGACGATGCGGGATTCGAAGCCGTCGCCCTTGCGCTGGTTGGCCTCGTTGCCGATGACCCTCTGATCGAGCCAGAGGCGGAAGTCCGTCATCTTCCGAGGGCCGTCGCCGACGAGCTGCTTGTTGTAGCGGGCGTAGATCTCCAGCGCCCGGTACTGCGGGTCACCGGTCCGGCCGTACTTCTTCTTCCACTTCTGGACGTCGTCCTCGGTCTTGCCGGCGGCGTCCAGCTTCGCCTGGTTCGGCGTGGGCATCCCGTCGAAGGCATGGGAGGGGTTGTCGAAGAAGTAGTCGCCCCAGGTGTCTTCGGGGTTCTGGCTGTAGGGGGTGTTCTTGCCCTGGATGCCGCGGGCCTCGTCCATGTTGTATTTGCGGCCGAGGAACTTCTCATCGCAGCGGATCTTGCCCGGTGCGGCGTCGGCGGTGCCCTGGAAGGCGGGCAGGCCGGTGACGACGAGTCCGGCTGCGGCAGCGGTGGCGAAGCAGGCGGCCAGCCGGAATCGTATGCGTGATCGTATGGAGGTACTCAAGTGTCTGTCCCTGTGGGGGGCTCATGGGACACGGAGTTGGACGGTGCGGGCCCCCGTGCTTGCCACCGTCCAGCCCCACACCCTAGAGCCTCATGCGTCGGCCGATACAACGGGTTGTTGAGGCGCGGCGTGTCAACTGGCGCGATACGGCGGACAGTTCGCCCGTACGGTCCGGAAGCATGTCTACAGTGGGCGGCATGGCTGACCGCACGGACCACGGCATCGACCCGCAGACCCACCCCGACCTTCCGGCGTGGCTGGCCGAACGCGCCCGGAGCTTCGAGGACTGGGCCGCGGCCACCGGCGTCCCCGGGACATGGGACTTCTCCCCCCGGTCCCTGGACGGGCTGGAGGCCCTCATCCGCAGCCGGTACGACAGCGCCGCGGAGACTCTCGGAGCGCGCCGCGACGCATTCCTTCAAGGGGCCTGCTGGTACATCGGGGAAGTGGTCTGCCGCACGCGGGGGGCGGTGTGGAAGTTCGAGCCGTTCGCCGTGAAGGGCGCCGAACTGCCCTCCCTGTTCGGGGAGGCGGATCCTTCGGGGGTCGTCGACGACCCCTGCGTGGCGATGCCGGGCGAGGACATGGAGGAGGCCGTCTATCCGATGGGCGCCGTGCACGGACTGTTCTGCACCGAGGACGAGCTGGGCAACCCCGTCGAGCAACACCTCTCCGACGTGCTGGGCGACTTCGACGAGGACGACGAGGAGTAACCGGGGAACAGGCTCATCCACGTGAGCCCGGACGGCCCGCCCGGACGGCGGCTGTCAGAGCCAGCCCCGCATCGCCGCGAACCCGACCAGCAGCCCCGCCGCGAACAGGCCCAGGACCACCGCGAACACCGCCGGCATCACTACCGGACCCCAGGCCCGGGGTCCGGCGACGGTGGCGCGCTTCTCCGGGTCCGCCGGATCGTACGAGACCCGGACCGGCGCCCCGACCTCGAAGCCGAAGGGGCCCGGCGCATGGTCGACGAACTCGACCTCGCGGCCGTCGAGTGTGCGGAACGCGAACACGTACTCCGTCGCATAGCTCCGCTCCCGGTCCGCCCCCCGGTCCACGACCCGGCGCTCCGCACACCGCCCCTCGGCCCGCTCCCCGTGCCGTACGAGGCTCAGCACGCGGCTCAGCCGCAGCGCCGACCGTACGGCGAACGCGCCGAGGAACAGGCCGAACAGCAGCAGGAAAGTGGCGGTCCCGCCGGGCAGTACATCCATGAACGCCAGTCCTCCACCCGCTACTTCACGGTGATCGAGCCCACGAACGCGTCGAGATCCTTGGCGCTCAGCGAGCCCTTCACCGCATTGATCCGGATGGCGAACGGTACGTCCTTCGAATCGACCCCCGCCACCACGACCCCCGTCATCCGGGTGCCGCTCGCCGGGGTCTGCTCCTTGCCGGACGAGGTGAACTCGTAGTCGATCCGACGCGCCTCACGGGCGCTCTCCTCGCCCGCGAGCCGCACGTCGGTGGTGCCCTTGCGGGTGGCACCGAGGCCGATGCCCGCGCCCGCCGCCGAGGCGGCCTCGCTCGCGTCGTCGATGCCGGTCGCGAAGTCGAGCTGGACCGAGACCATGCCGGTACGCAGCCCGCCCTCCTTCTTGAGCGCGACGGCCGCATTGTTCTTGTTGCGGTCGGCGGCGGACTGCTCCTTGTAGCCCTTGTCCTCGGGGTAGCCCACGGACACGCTCCTGGTGTCGAGCGTGCCCCAGCCGTCCGGGACGGCGGCGGCGTCCGAGGAGCCGCAGCCGGTGAGCAGGGTGAGACCGAGGGCGGCGGCAACAACCGCGCCGGACGTCCGGGACTTCCTCACTGCCGTCATCGCCTTTCATTGTGCGGGGTGCTGCGTACGGGGCTCACTTCGCGCAGTAGCTGTACGGGAGGAACGTGCGCTTGTCGCCCTGCGGAGCTCCGAGGAACTGCGCGTCCGTCAGTGTCTCCTTCTTGTGCTCGTCCGAGAGGGAGAATCCGAGGCTCATGCCGAGCGAGACCTCGAAGCCGAACTCCTGGGCGTCCGTCTCGCCGTGGTACTGCATCGTGCTCGACAGGCCGTCCTGGAACATCATCTGGTCGAACGGGTCGGTTCCGTCGGGCTTCTGCTGCAGGGACTTGTCACCGAACATGTACTCGAACGGGGCGGTGTTGTTGCCGCTGCCGTCCAGCCACTGCTCGGCGATGGCCCGCTTGTCCTCGGTCGCCTTGTCGGTGTCCTTGCCGAAGACGATCGAGTTCGTCTGGACCTCGATCCCCGTGTCGCCGGACGAGTCGGTGGCGCCGGCCTTGCCGCCGCGCTTGTCACCGTCCTTCTTGCCGTTGTCGCCCTTGGCCTCGCCCTTGTCGGACGTGGAGCCCGTCTCGACCGTCTTCGTCATGTCGATACGGACGATCTTGCCGGTCTTCTGGTCACGGGTGACGGTGATGGCCCCGGTACGGGTGTCCTTCGCGCCGGCCGTACCGGTGAGCGGGCCGGCCGAACCGCTGACCTTGCCCTCCAGTTCGAGCTTGGCGGTGTACGTGTACGACTCGTTGCCGTTGACGTCGTCCTTCGAGATGGTCACGTCCGGGGAGAACTTGGCCTTGCCGCCGAGCTTCGCGCCGAGCTTGGACTCGTCGGCCGCGCTGATGTTGAGACCGCCGTCCGCGTACACATTGAGGCCGATCGTCGAGTAGGAGATCTTCTTGTTGCCGATCTGCTTCTCGACGTCCTCCTTCTTGTCCGCCCACTTCATCCCTGAGTACCAACCGCCGCCGTAGGCGCCGCTGTACTTCGTGGAGGTCTCCCACATCTTCATTTCCTCGATGTCGTCCCGCATCTTCTTGGCGTCCTCCTCGCTCTTGAAGACCCAGGTGTCACCGTTGGTGATCTTGACGCCGCCGCCGACGTCGACATCAGCCTTGCCCAGCTTGCCGAGCTTGAAGCCGGGGGTGCTGGCGGTGGCGCCCACGGACGCGGCATCCGTGAACGTCATGTAGACCAGCTTGTCGTTCTCGTCGACCTTGCCGTCCTCGTTCACATCCGTGTTGGCCTGGCTGACCTTCTGCTGGAAGCCGTACTCGTTGCCCCACTCGAACCAGCCGATCTTGACCTTGTCACCGACTGTGTCGGAGACGCTGGAGATCTGGCAGAGCTTGGGCTCGTAGTCGGCATCCGTCTTCGGCTTCGCGACCGGGTTGTTGCCACCGGTGGTGCACCCGCCACCGCCGCCACCGAGCGAACTGATCGCACACCGGATCCGCTCGCCGATCTGACCGCCGACACCGGCCATCGCCATCGCGCCGATCATCGTGACGACGAGGACGATCACCCCGAGGTACTCCATGGCGGTGGCACCGCTGTCCCGCCATGAGTACGAGTTCGGCGTGACGGACTCCGCGGCTTCGTCCTCCTCCAGCAGCCGGTCGACGGCCAGCCCGGCGGCCGAGCCGGTGACCAGCACCACGAACGGCATCAACACGCCCTCGATGCCGACGAGATGCCACGAGACGATGAGGCCGTAGGCGAGTCCGGCGACCGGCACACCCAGGGCGGCGGCCAGATACACCGGGCGGGACTCCCGCTGCTCCTCGGGCAGGACGCGGGCGGCGGCCAGGACGGTGAGCAGAGAGGTGATGACGCTGGGCACATGCAGCAGGCCCAGCCGCCAGGTGAACTCTTCGAGCCGTTCACCGGTGGCGAGGGTCTCCACCACCCCGCGGCTCACCAGGAACCCGGCGATGATGTAGACGAGGGCGCCGACGGCCCAACTGCGCGTCAGCGGAAAGAAGGCACCGCCGCTGCCCCCGGCTCCGCCGTTCCAGCCGGGGCCGCCACCGCCGCCCGGCCGGCCGGGTCCCTGCCCCGGCGGTATGCGGCCTGCGCTTCCGTGTCCCCAGCCCCCGCCACTGCTCACGGCTCTCCCTCTCCGACGCTCATTCGCCCTGCACCTGCCCCGCTGACCGAACCTCGGGTGTGGCGTGAGCGTACGGGCGAACTGGCCGCGTGACCTGGGCCCTTGGCCCCAAAATCGGGCCCAAGTGCAGGGCGGTGGCGGTGAATTCGGCGAGCTGTGACGTGGCTGCGGATCCGGCAATCGATTCCGGTGGACCGGGACGGTGAGGAGTGCCGTCCCGGTCCGGCCGACACCCCGCGCACCCCGGTGGACCGGGAGCGACCGTCGGCCGGCCGACGGCCACGGGACCTGCAAAAGGACCGTCCTGCCGCTTCCGCAACGGCCCGGGCTGGGCCCCTGCATGAGCCCTGGGACCCAAGACGGCCCGGCCGATGGGTCGTTAGCGTCGCATCCCTGAGGTTCTGAACGTTCCGCCGGCACCCACGTACGCACCACGACTGCGGAGCCGGGCGGGCTCCCGGAAGGGTGGAAGAGTGACGACTGGCGTGCAGACGGCGGAACAGCTGACGCTGACCGATGAGGAGTCCCGGCTCCTGCAACAGGGCCTGATCGAGTGGAGCGGCCCGGCACGGTGCACGGAGGAGTTCGCCGTGGCCATGGGCTTCGACGACGCGGACGACCTGAACCGGCGAGGCGCCCGGATCCGTGACGCACTTGCGGCCAAGGAGCCCCTGGAACCGATGGACTGGGCGCGGGCCCTGCTCGCGACGGAGCTGGCGTTCGCCAGCGAGATGGTCGGCTCGGGATACGAATGGTCCACGACCACCGGCTGGTCCGACGACATCACGGTGAAGGTCCTGCGCTCCACCCAGCTGAAACTGATCCGCACGGTGACCCCGCTCGTCGGCCGCGGCCTGGGTACACGCCGCCCGGCCTCCTGAGCCGTACGCCATCGCCCGCCGCGACCGCCCGGACCGTGCCCGGCGGGCGGCGAGACAGATCTCTCCGGCCCTCCTGACCCGAGTCCCCGCGTCAGGAGGTCTGGACGACCCGCACCCGGGCCCCGGGCCGCAGTCCCCACTTCTCCATCGTCCCGGCCTCCGACTCGATCACGTGCCGCGACCGCAGCCGCACCATGCCGAGCCGCCCCGGCTTCATCGTATGGACCGCCACAACGTTGAACTTCCGGTCCAGGTACGCCACATCGATCGCAAACCGCATCCGGAACGTATGCACACTCCCGCACGGGGTGATCATCAATGCCCCGTCGATCCCGTCCTGCCCGAGCAGCCCCTTGGACCGCGCCCCGTACGAGGCGGCGATCCGTAGCGGCACCTCCTGCTCCGGTCCGCCCTCCCGGTCCGTGACCGTCAACGTCCCGTTTCCATTGCGCCATTGACCCATGGCCACGACCGTAGCGCCCGGTGACCTTCGCTGGGCCCGGAACCGTACGCAGTGGGCCCCTGGACCCATGACCCGTGCGCGTCCACCGGCCTAGGGTCGGTTCCGTGTTCGCCATGTTGCTGGGGGTCGCCGCGCTCTGGGGCGCCGCGGCCGGACTGCTGGTCCCTCGCGCCGCCTACCGGTTCTCGGTCGAACCGGACGACGCATGGCGGGACAGCTGCCCCGCCGGCCACCCCTTCAGCGGGGTGGCCCGCGGTTGGCTCGGTTCTCCCCGGTGCGCCGCGTGTACCGGGGTACGGACGGCTCCGCGGGCGGCGGCGGTTGCCGCCTCCGCGTCGGATGCAGGCAGTGATGAAGCCGGGAGAACGGCTGAGCGTTACGCCCCGTCCCTCCTCGCCCCCGTCGTGACCGCCCTCGGCTGCACCGTCCTGGCCGCGGCCACCGGGCTCCGCCCCGAGCTCGTCGTCTGGCTGCTGCTCGCCCCTGTCGCCGTGCTTCTCGCCACCATCGACCGCCGCGTCCACCGGCTGCCCGACCAGCTGACGCTGCCGCTCGCCGGCGCGGCCGCCCTGCTCCTGGGCGGTGCGGCGCTGCTTCCGGAACATGCCGGATCGTGGACCTCGGCACTGCTCGGCGGCCTCGCGCTCGGCGGCTTCTACCTCCTGCTCTTCCTGATCAACCCGAACGGGATGGGCTTCGGCGACGTCAAGCTCGCCCTGTCGCTGGGCGTGGCCCTCGGCTGGTACGGGTGGGCGATCGTCTGCGCGGGGGGCTTCGCGGGGTTCGTGTTCGGCTCGGTGTACGGGTTCGGGCTGATGATCCTGCGACGGGCCGGGCGCAAGACGGGCATCCCGTTCGGGCCGTTCATGATCGGGGGCGCCCTGCTCGGGCTGGTGCTGGGCGGTCTGGCCGCCTGACCTGTCGTACCGCTCACGGAACGCCGGGCGCGGGGCACCCGGAATTCGGTCGCGTCCGCGGGCGCACCGGTGACACCATCCCCGTATGCCTGGAACACCCGAAGAGGAACGCGCACGCTTCGACGCGCTCGTGGCCGAGGCCGATGCCGTCTCCGTCGACGGCTGGGACTTCTCCTGGCTCGACGGCCGGGCCACCGAACAACGCCCCTCCTGGGGATACGTGCGCGCCATGGGGGAGCGGCTGGGCCGGGCCCACGCCGCCCTCGACATCCAGACCGGCGGCGGCGAGGTCCTCGCCTCCGCACCGAAGCTTCCTCCGCTCACCGTCGCCACCGAGTCCTGGCCGCCGAACATCGCCCGCGCCACCGCCCGGCTGCACCCGCTCGGCGTCGTCGTGGTCGCCGATGCGGACGAGCCGCCGCTGCCTTTCGGGGACGCGGCCTTCGACCTGGTGACCAGCCGTCACCCGGTGACCACCTGGTGGACGGAGATCGCGCGCGTCCTGCGACCCGGTGGCACGTACTTCTCGCAGCAGGTCGGTCCGGCGAGCGTCTTCGAACTCGTCGAGTACTTCCTCGGCCCGCAGCCGCCCGAGGTGCGCGGCGCCCGCGATCCGCAACAAGCCGGCGCCGAGGCCGAGGCGGCCGGGCTGGAGGTCGTCGATCTGCGGCTGGAGACGCTGCGTACCGAGTTCTTCGACATCGGCGCCGTCGTCTACTTCCTGCGGAAGGTGATCTGGATGGTGCCCGGCTTCACGGTCGAGCAGTACCGGCCGCAGCTGGCCGCCCTGCACCACCTCATCGAGACCGAGGGGCCGTTCGTCGCGCACACCACCCGCTTCCTGATCGAGGCCCGCAAGCCGCGGTAGGCGATCAGCACCGTTCGCGCTCTCTTCGCCGAGATCCCCGAGGGCGCAACGGTCGCCGCATCCAACCGGCTCGTACCGCAGCTCACTTCGGACGAGCGGGCCGCCGTACCCGACGGGACCACCCTCTCCACCGACGTGGTTCGTCGTCATCGGCGGCGACATGGTGGTGATCCGCTTCACCCGGGGGCACCGCGGCGCGGAAGCCGTCACGTAGCGAGTGGGGCCGCTCGTGCGGATTCCAGACGGACGACCCTACGCGTGCGGCCCCACCGTCACCTTCCCCACTGTCAGCTCCGCCGTCCCCTCCAGTACCGCCCCCACCCGCTCCACCTGCTCCTCCAACTCCCGCAGCTGCACGGCGGTGAGCGGGGACAGCGGCTCCACGGTCACCGCGATCCGGCGGCCCGAGCGGCGCTGGTGCCAGACCCCGGCGACCGTTCCGTCGATCAGCAGCACGGGGAAGTTCCCCGCCTGGCCGCGTGCCAGCGCGCGCTCGTACGCCGCGCCGGAGAAGAGCCGCTCGCGCGGCCGGGACGCGATGGCGAACGCGTCGAAATAGGGGAGCAGCCGCACCCCGCGCGCCGGTCCGGCGGGGAATCCGGTGTCGCCCGCCACCAGCCACGCCGTACCGCCGCTCTCGTACGCCACCTCTTCGATCGCCCCGTCCCCGGCCAGCTCTGCGAAGACCGACACCGCCCAACTTTTCGGCGCCGCGAGCCAATTGGCGAAGTGTGCGGGCGTGGCAGGGCCGTACGCGTGCAGATAGCGCCGCACAAGTCCGGCGAGCGCCGCCGGACCGTCGAGTGCAGTGACGCCCGGGTTGGTGAACGTGACCTTGCGGCCCCGGTCCGGGGCGAAGCACAGCACACCGCGGTGGCCCGCCAGATGCATCACCTGCCGCCAGCGCGGCCACAGTTCCTGGAACGCGGGCATCACCCGCTCCCCGGCCCACGGACCCGTGCGGGCGACCACCGCGTCGGACAGCTCGTCGATGGTCAGCTCGGCGTCCGTCAGCGCATCGCCGATCGCCGCCAGGACCTCCTCGGTCTGCCCCGGACTCATCCGGACGTCCTCCGGGGACGGACCGGCCCCGGTGGGAACGGCGGACAACGCGCCGGTCCACATCGGCAGTTCGGCCGCCGGCAGCAGATGCACGGTGCCGCGCGGACCGTACGTCCTGATCAGGGTGCGGTCGGTCCACAGCGCGGTGCGTACGTCGGCACGCGTCCCGCCCGTCAGCCGCAGCCCGACGGACAGCTCGGAGGCTGACCGCACCTGCGCGTGTGCGGCGAGCATCGCCGCCACGGCGTCGGCGGGGGAGGAGGGCAGAGGGGCGGAGAGTCCCTGGCGCTCGATCCGGCGTGCGTTCGCCCTGGTCCAGGTCACGGTTGCTGCTCGGGTCGTCATGATTCGGAATCTAGCGGCCCATCAGGTCAGAGTCTGTCCCATACTCGGCCCATGGTCTTCGCGAGACGTACAGCTGCGGTCCTGATCGGCGCGACGGTGCTGTTCCTGGCTCCGGCACTGGCGGGCTGCGGGAAGGGGCAAACCCCGAGCGCCGGACCGACCGCCGCGGCCCCCGCCGCTGCCTCTGTCTCCGCCACGACGGCGACCGCGCCCACGAGCCCGGCTGCCACGAGCGCCTCCGCGCCTGTCACGGCGTCCGGCTCCCCGCCCGTCGGCGCGAGTCCGTACCAGGAACCCGGCACCGTGGACGGCGCGCCGCACTACAAGGAGAACCACGCCTTCCAACAGGCGCGCGAACTGTCCCCGGCCGAACGGGCCGAGGGCGATGCACGGGCCGCGCGGATCAAGGAGGCGTTGACCCCGGCGGCCCAGGACCCGCACACCACCGACTCGGGTGTCCGCGAGATCCTCACCGAATTGGGCTACGTTTCCAGGGCCATCACGACCAGCTCCTGGGGCCACGATCACAGGTACCTGATCGACAACGGCCCGATCTGCCTCGAAGGCGTGGTGTACGGCGCGACGGACGGCGCGAGCCGCGGCCAGGTCACGGCCGAGGCGCACGGCCGATACATCGAGGGCACCGGCTGCGTGAAGCCGGAAGGCGGTCACTGACATCCGGCGGGGAGTGCCCGGCGTCAAGCCGACGCCTCCGGCAGCGCACCCGCCTCATCCGCCCCTTCCGCCCCCGGGTGCCGTACTCGGACCGGAGTCCACCGAACTCGGAGAGTAATTGTCGGGTGGCGTGGCACGCGGCATCACTTACGAAGGGTTATGGTGGAAACCCCCCCTCGGGCCGGTCCGTATCCCCCCCACGGACCGGCCCGTTTTTTGTACCCGTCCGGCTAAGAGGAGCTCAGCCCCGTCCGGCCCAGATGTTGGTGCCCGCGGTGTCCACGGCGAAGGTGTCGATCTCCTTCAGCTCCTCGGCCGACAGTGCCGGTCCGGCGAGCGCCGCGACGTTCTCCTCCAGCTGCTTCACGCTCGAAGCGCCGATCAGGGCCGACGTCATCCGGCTGTCCCGCAGCACCCAGTTGAGCGCCAGTTGGGCGAGTGACTGCCCGCGCCGCTGCGCGATGTCGTTCAGCCCGTTCAGCCGGCGGATCACCTCGTCCGAGAGCAGATCCGGGTCGAGGGACTTGCCCTGGGTCGCGCGCGACCCCTCCGGGATGCCCTTCAGGTATTTGTTCGTGAGCAGTCCCTGGGCCAGCGGCACGAAGGAGATGCAGCCCATGCCGGCCTCCTCCAGGGTGTCGAGCAGCCCGTCGTCCTCGGTCCAGCGGTTGATCATCGAGTAGGACGGCTGGTGGATCAGGGCAGGCACGCCCATCTCCTTGAGCAGCGAGGCCGCCTCGGCGGTCTGCTCCGAGTTGTACGAGGAGACGCCCACGTACAGCGCCTTCCCCTGCTGCACGGCGGAGGCCAGCGCACCCATGGTCTCCTCGAGCGGAGTGTCCGGGTCGAAGCGGTGCGAGTAGAAGATGTCGACGTAGTCGAGCTGCATCCGCTTCAGCGAGGCGTCGAGCGACGACAGCAGATACTTCCGGGAGCCCCACTCGCCGTACGGGCCGGGGTGCATCTCGTACCCGGCCTTGGTAGAAATAATCAGTTCGTCCCGGTACGGGGCAAAGTCCTGATGGAAGATCTTCCCGAAGTTGAGCTCGGCCGAGCCGGGCGGCGGCCCGTAGTTGTTGGCCAGGTCGAAGTGGGTCACGCCGAGGTCGAAGGCGCGGCGCAGAATCGCCCGCTGGGAGTCCAGGGAGCGGTCGTCGCCGAAGTTGTGCCAGAGGCCGAGCGAGACGGCGGGGAGCTTGAGGCCGCTGCGGCCGGTGCGGCGGTACTCCATGGAGTCGTAGCGCGAACCGGCGGCCCGGTAGGAGAGAGAAGATTCAGTCACGTTTCTCTCCTTATCACGGACTTGTGACAGGCCGGGTTGGGCCGGTGCGGTGCCTGCGCAGTAATGTGGCGGCTTGGGGGACTGCCACGGCACGGCGGAGCAACGGACTCTGCGGACCAATGCGACGATCCCCACGGGGTCGACCCCGGACCCCGGGAAATGGGGCGGGAGGGCCCGCACAGAACCGAGAGGTGAACTCAGTGAACTTGCGCGACCTGGTGTACGGGCTCTACGCGCGCCGGGTGGAGGCCCGCCTCGACCACGCCCAGGTGCCCAAGCACATCGGTGTCATCCTCGACGGCAACCGGCGCTGGGCGAAGGCGTCCGGCGGCACGGCCGCGCAGGGGCACCAGGCGGGTGCGGACAAGATCCAGGAGCTTCTCGGCTGGTGCAGTGAGACCGATGTCGAGGTCGTCACCCTGTGGCTGTTGTCCACGGACAACTTCGACCGGCCCGAGTCCGAGCTGACGCCGCTCCTCGGCATCATCGAGAACACGGTGCGCGACCTGGCGGCGGACGGGCGCTGGCGCGTCCACCACGTCGGCACCCTCGACCTGCTGCCCGCGCACACGCAGACCGTTCTCAAGGAGGCCGAACAGGCCACGGTCGGGGTCGACGGAATACTGGTCAATGTCGCCGTCGGCTACGGCGGGCGGCAGGAGATCGCGGACGCGGTCCGGTCGCTGCTGCTCGACCACTCGTCCAAGGGAACGTCCTTCGAGGACCTGGCGGAGATCGTCTCCACCGACCTGATCTCGGAGCACCTGTACACGCGGGGGCAGCCGGATCCGGACCTGGTGATCCGCACGAGCGGTGAACAGCGGCTGTCCGGCTTCATGCTCTGGCAGAGCGCGCACTCCGAGTACTACTTCTGCGAAGTCTTCTGGCCGGCGTTCCGCAAGGTCGACTTCCTTCGGGCGCTGCGCGACTACGCCGCCCGAGGCCGCCGCTTCGGCGGCTGACGCCGCCCGTCTCCTCCACGAACCGGGCCGGGGGCCTCGTCGGCCCCGGCCCTCGAACGCCGGACGGGCCGGAGTTGGTCGCCCGAACGGCTCAAGAATGCGGGTCCGGACCCGTGTTCCGGGGTGGGCCCGAAAGCATCCGTCCGGCGATCGAGGACGCGAGCATCGGGCCCGAGGCCCCGGGCCCGTGCGGCCCAGGGGCACCACGGCCGCCCACGGCTGCGCCGGAGGCCGGCGCAGCAGATATCCACGTGCCCGGGGGGCACACTCCCAGCTCAGCCCGCCCGCCCCGGGCGGCATGGCTTCGCGTGTTCGAGGGAATACCCCTGTCAGGTCGACGTCCGGTCAAAAACCAGGCGGACGTCGTGTCCAAGTGAGCGGCATGGAGTCCGCTCGCCCGGGAGGCCCTTTGCACACGAAGGACCGTACATACTGTGCGGCTGACGCGGAGGGCCGACGCTCGGCCCGCGCAAGAGGGTCACAGCCCGGTCCGTCCTCTCCCTTTGGGATGCTCCGCGACGCCGTCGCACCCCAACCTCGTCCGAGGGGGTACGTCCTTCCGTGGTGACCAGCACAAAGCGCCGCATGCCCGACAGGCGCACCTATGTTCTCGACACCAGCGTCCTGCTGGCCGATCCGAACGCCATGGCCCGGTTCGACGAGCACGAAGTCGTGCTCCCGATCGTCGTGGTCACGGAACTGGAGGCCAAACGGCACCATCCGGAGCTCGGCTACTTCGCCCGGCAGGCCCTGCGTCTGCTGGACGACTTCCGGGTCCGGTACGGCCGGCTGGATGCCCCGATTCCGCTCGGGGATCTCGGCGGGACGCTGCGCGTCGAACTCAACCATTCCGACCCCGGCGTACTGCCCGCCGGCTACCGGTTGGGGGACAACGACTCACGGATTCTCGCGGTCGCGCGCAATCTCCAGGCCGAGGGGTACGACGTCACGGTCGTCTCCAAGGATCTGCCGCTACGCATCAAGGCATCCTCGGTCGGCCTCCTCGCGGAGGAGTACCGCGCCGAACTCGCCATCACCGACTCCGGCTGGACGGGCATGTCGGAACTGCCCCTCTCCGCCGAACAGGTGGATCTGCTCTTCGGAGAGGAGACGCTCTACGTCCCCGAGGCCGCCGACCTGCCCGTGCACACCGGACTGGTCCTGCAGTCCGAGCGCGGCAAGGCGCTCGGCCGGATCACCGCCGAGGGCAATGTGCGCCTCGTCCGCGGTGACCGGGAGGCCTTCGGGATCCACGGCCGCAGCGCCGAGCAGCGCATCGCTCTCGATCTGCTGCTCGACCAGGAGGTCGGGATCGTGTCGCTGGGCGGCCGGGCCGGCACAGGCAAGTCGGCGCTGGCGCTCTGCGCCGGTCTGGAGGCCGTCCTGGAGCGGCGGCAGCACCAGAAAGTGATGGTCTTCCGGCCGCTGTACGCGGTCGGCGGCCAGGAGCTCGGTTATCTCCCCGGCACCGAGGCCGAGAAGATGAGCCCGTGGGCGCAGGCCGTCTTCGACACGCTCTCGGCGGTCGCCGGGCGCGAGGTGATCGAGGAGGTGCTGGGGCGCGGGATGCTGGAGGTTCTGCCGCTCACCCACATCCGGGGCCGCTCGCTCCACGACGCGTTCGTGATCGTCGACGAGGCGCAGTCGCTCGAACGGAACGTCCTGCTGACCGTCTTGTCACGAATTGGGGCGAATTCCCGGGTCGTGCTCACGCATGACGTGGCGCAACGGGACAACCTTCGGGTCGGCCGGTACGACGGAGTCGTGGCCGTGGTCGAGAAGCTGAAGGGTCATCCGCTCTTCGCGCACGTCACGCTCACCCGTTCCGAGCGCTCGCAGATCGCCGCACTGGTGACCGAAATGCTGGAGGAAGGCCAGATCTGATACGGGATACGACTATTGATGCCGCCCGGCGAGCCGAAGATCTTAGCCGGGCGGCATCGTGTTGCGGCACCTTTTCCGTAAAACCCGTGGACCAAACGGGGTGTGAGCTTTCACACGCAACGGAGAATTGCTTCGCGGTGGGCCGTTCCGGCAGAGTCTTGCTTCCGTCAGGCCCCGCATACGGCACACCCGCACCTCCAGAGGTGCCACGCATCAGACAACTCAACAATTGCCGTCCGTATGCCGCCCGCGAGTACCACGCGGCGCTCCTCCAGAGGAGTTGCCCACCGGGCCCGTGCCTCCCGTGACCCAAGCAGTAGGGAGGCCAGTGCCAGGGGCACGATTGCGTCCGCGAGGTCACCTAAGCGGGCGATGCTGGAAGGACACCGTGTGAGCCGGATCTCGGTCCGGGGGTTCGCCGTGGCATCTGCCACTGCGGTCACCACCGTCGGCGCCGTCGTAGGCGTTGCATCGGGTAGCACTCCTGCTGCCGACGACAACAACTTCGAGGCGACCGCAGCCGACACGACGCTTCTCGCCGACATCCCTGCGGGCCAGCAGGCCCAGGTGCAGACCGCCTCGCTGACGCAGCAGGCGGACGCCCAGGCGTCCGCAGCCGACGCGGCAGCGAAGAAGTCCGCGGAAGAATCGGCCCGCATCCAGGCCGCCAAGGACGCCGAGTCGAAGAAGCAGGCGGCCGAGGCCAAGCTGGAGAAGGAGCGCAAGGCCAAGGAAGAGGCCGAGCGCGCCAGCCGGTCCGCGGTGCGTTCCGCCTCCGCCTTCGCCACGCAGAGCTCGTACACCGTGGCCGAAGTCCAGGCGATGGCTCGCCAGATGATCCCCGGCGACCAGTACCAGTGCTTCAGCAACATCGTGAACCACGAGTCGAGCTGGAACTACCGGGCGACCAACGCGTCCTCCGGTGCGTACGGGCTCGTCCAGGCGCTCCCCGGTTCCAAGATGGCGTCCGCCGGTGCCGACTGGCAGACCAACCCCGCCACCCAGATCAAGTGGGGCCTCAACTACATGGACAGCCGTTACGGCTCCCCGTGCGGCGCCTGGTCCTTCTGGCAGGCGAACAACTGGTACTAGAACCTTCCGAGGTTCCGGTCTCAACCTTGCGAAGCCCCTCACCGTCCTACGGTGGGGGGCTTCGCGCGTGTACCGTCGTCCGGACGACTCCGGGGGGAGTGGTGGGGAGAGAACTCGGGGGTAGAGGAACACTTATGTCGAAACTGCCAGGGTGGCTCGGGCGGCTGGGCGCCGAACTGACCGAGCTGGGCGACCGCCTGGAGGAACGTCGCGCCGCAGCGGAGGCCGAGGAGGACATCGAGGGGGACAGGGACGCGCAGGCCGTGGTCCCGGTCGCGTTCGTCGCCGCGGTGTCCACCGCCGAAGACCGGTCCACCGACCCCGGCCGGGTCCCGGCGCCGCCCGCCTACGCACCCGCAGTCGCCGCCCGCCCCGATCCGGTCGCGGCGATCCCCTGGGGGATGCGCGTCGCGGCCGAGGCCGGCTGGCGGCTGCTCGTCCTCGCGGGCACGCTCTGGGTGCTGATGAAGGTCATCAGCGCCGTACAGCTGGTGGTGCTGGCGTTCGCCGCCGCGCTGCTCGTCACCGCGATGCTGCAGCCGACCGTCGCCCGGCTGCGGAGGTACGGACTTCCGCGGGGTCTCGCCACCGCCGTCACCGCGATACTGGGCTTCATCATCATGGGCCTGGTCGGCTGGTTCGTGGTCTGGCAGGTCATGGACAACCTCGACACCCTCTCCGACAAGGTGCGGGACGGTATCGACGAGCTGAAGCGCTGGCTGCTCGACAGCCCCTTCCACGTCACCGAGCAGCAGATCAACGATGTCGCGAAGAATCTCAGCGACACCATCGGCACCAACACCGAGGAGATAACTTCCGCCGGACTCCAGGGCGTCACCGTGATGGTGGAGGTCCTCACCGGGATACTGCTGGCGATGTTCTCGACGCTCTTCCTGCTGTACGACGGGAAGCGCATCTGGCGCTGGGTGCTGAAGCTGGTGCCCGCGCAGGCGCGGCCGGGTGTCGCGGGCGCCGGGCCACGTGCCTGGCGGACGTTGACCGCCTATGTGCGGGGCACGGTGCTGGTCGCCCTGATCGACGCGATCTTCATCGGGCTCGGCATCTGGTTCCTCGATGTGCCGATGGCGGTGCCGCTCGCTGTCTTCATCTTTCTCTTCGCCTTCATCCCGCTCGTCGGCGCCGTGATCTCCGGAGCGCTCGCGGTGGTCGTCGCGCTGGTCACCGAAGGCGTGTTCACCGCGCTGATGGTGCTGCTCGTGGTGCTGGCCGTGCAGCAGATCGAGGGCCACGTGCTGCAGCCGTTCATCCTCGGCCGTGCGGTACGCGTCCACCCGCTCGCCGTCGTCCTCTCGGTCGCAGCGGGCGGCATGGTCGCGGGCATCAGCGGTGCGGTCGTCGCCGTGCCGCTGGTCGCCGTCACCAACACGGTGGTCGGCTATCTGCGGAAGTACGGGCAGGAGGAGGCGCTGCGGCACGCACCGCAGCCGCGCGGCGCCACGACGGTCGGCGTCGCGCCGACCCGGGCGCCGGCGCCGCCACCCGAGGAACACCGCGACGGCGACGCCTATGGGGGAGTGGCGCAGCCGGAGACGGAGTAGGGCAGAAAGAAGGGCCCCGAGGACGGTCGGTCGTCCTCGGGGCCCTTCTCGTATCAGGGGTCCTGCTGTTACTGCTCGGCGAGCACGGCCTCGGCTTCGAGGGTGACGCCGACCGCCTGGATCACCGAGGCGATCTTGACGGCTTCCTGAATGGTCTCACGGTCCACGCCGGCCTTGCGCAGCACCTGCTCGTGGGAGTCCAGGCACTGGCCGCAGCCGTTGATCGCGGAGACGGCGAGCGACCACAGTTCGAAGTCGACCTTCTCCACGCCCGGCTTGCCGATGACGTTCATCCGCAGACCCGCACGGAGCGTCCCGTACTCGGGGTCCGACAGCAGGTGCCGGGTCCGGTAGAAGACGTTGTTCATCGCCATGATGGCGGCCGCCGACTTCGCCGCGGTGTACGCCTCGGCGGAGAGGTTGGCCTTGGCCTCCGGCTCCAGCTCGCGCAGCACCTTCGGCGAGCGCGAGGCGATCGCGCAGGCGAGGACGGTGCCCCACAGCTGCTGCTGCGGGAGCTCGCTGTTCCCGATGACCGAACCGAGGTTCAGCTTCAGGTCCTTGGCGAAGTCCGGAACAGCGGCCTTCAGTTCGTCGAGTGCCATGTCGGTGTCAGCTCACTCGCCCGAGAGGAGCGCGACCGGGTCCAGGGTGTTCTCGCCCTTGGTCCAGTTGCAGGGGCACAGCTCGTCGGTCTGCAGGGCGTCGAGGACCCGGAGGACCTCCTTGGGGTTACGGCCCACGGAACCGGCGGTCACCATCGTGAACTGGATCTCGTTGTTCTGGTCGACGATGAAGACGGCGCGCTGCGCGAAGCCGTCCTCGCCCTCGATGCCGAGGTCACGCATGAGCTCGTGCTTCGAGTCGGCCATCATCGGGAAAGGCAGGTCGGTCAGGTCCGGGTGGTCCTTGCGCCAGGCGTGGTGCACGAACTCGGAGTCACCGGAGAAGCCGAGGATCTGGGCGTCACGGTCGGCGAACTCGTCGTTCAGCTTGCCGAAGGCGGCGATCTCGGTGGGGCACACGAAGGTGAAGTCCTTCGGCCACGCGAAGACGATCTTCCACTGACCCTCGTAGGTCTTGTGGTTGATCTGCTCGAACTCCTTGCCGCTCTCCAGCGAAACACAAGCAGTCAGGTCGAACTCGGGGAACTTGTCACCGACAGTGAGCACGCGCTCTCCTTGCAGCGTAGGAATTCCCTTTTGCGGGACTTCCTGAGGGTTGGACGGTGTCCACCATGGCACAGAGTGCATTGATCGCGGAAATAGCTACACTTGGTCGTGATGATCGGAGGTGCCTATCAGTGGTGCAGAGTAAGCAGGGTAATCGCCCCAAACAGCCCAGCCTGTCGCAGCTGCGCGCCTTCACGGCCGTGGCCGAACATCTGCACTTCAGGGACGCGGCGGCAGCGATCGGGATGAGTCAGCCCGCGCTCTCCGGAGCCGTGTCCGCACTGGAGGAGGCACTCGGTGTCCAGCTCATCGAGCGTACGACGCGCAAGGTGCTGCTCTCGCCCGCCGGGGAGCGGCTCGCGGTGCGGGCCCGGGTGGTGCTGGAGGCCGTGGGCGAGCTGATGGAGGAGGCCGAGGCGGTCCGGGCGCCGTTCACCGGAGTGCTCAGACTCGGTGTGATCCCGACCGTCGCCCCGTACCTCCTGCCGGCCGTGCTGCGGCTGGTCCACGACCGCTACCCGGAGCTCGACCTCCAGGTGCACGAGGAGCAGACCTCGTCGCTGCTGGAGGGGCTGGCCGCCGGACGGCTGGACCTGCTGCTGCTCGCCGTACCGCTCGGGGTACCACAGGTGACCGAACTCCCGCTCTTCGACGAGGACTTCGTGCTGGTCATGGAGCGCAGCCACTGGCTGGGCGGGCGCGCCGACATCCCGCGCGAGGCGCTGCGCGAACTGCCGTTGCTGCTGCTCGACGAAGGGCACTGCCTGCGCGATCAGGCCCTCGACATCTGCCGGGAGGCGGGCCGTACGGAGGGGGCGCCGGTCACCACCACCGCGGCCGGGCTCTCCACGCTGGTGCAGCTGGTCGCGGGCGGACTCGGGGTGACACTGCTGCCGCGCACCGCCGTGACCGTCGAGACCGCCCGCAACGACGCACTGACCACGGGGTACTTCGCGGACCCCGCTCCTTCGCGGCGGGTGGCGCTGGGGATGCGGACAGGGGCGGCCCGGCAGGGCGAGTTCGAGGAGTTCGCCGCCGCGTTGCGCGAGGCGATGCGGGTGTTGCCCGTACGGGTGGCCACGGACACCTAGGGCGTGTGTCGGAAGTCCCGCCGTCCGCCCGCAGGGCGGGCCCGACAACGCAGCGAGCGTGCGTGCCGGGCGTCGCGGGGCAGGCGGGACTTCCGACACACGCCCCAGTGCCGTGACCGGCACTGGATCGCGGGGCGTGGTCCGTCCTCCCGGAGGAACCGCGCCCCGCCCCCCCTCACTCGGTACGGAGACCGTCCGGCCGCATCAGGCGCCACAGGGCGGGCAGCGAGACCAGAGTGACCAGCAGGATCAGCCCCGCACCCGCGCCGATCATCGGCAGGAACAGCCACCAGTCGGTGACCTTCTTGGCGATCATCCGGATCATCACCGCGCCGAGCCCGAGCCCGCCCGCGACCGCCACCACCAGACCGACGACCACCGGTACGGCGGTCTGCCACAGCACCGACCAGCCGAGGGTGGTCCGCCGGGTGCCGAAGGCGACGAGGACCGACAGCAGGCGCCCCCGCTCCCGCAACTGCTCCAGCTGGGAGACCAGCATCGACGCGGCGATCAGCAGCAGGGTCGCGGTCGCGCCGACCTGAAGTCCCTGCTGCACGCTGGCGTACTGCCGGTCGCGCGCGACCGACCGCAGGGTGACCACCCGCATGCCGGGATCGAGCCGGGCCGCCGTGTTCCGTACGTACTCGGCGACGTCCTCGACGCCCTCGTCGACCCGGATCTGCGCCCTGGTCGTCGCGCCCGGCAGCTTGGTCGGGTCGATCGCACCCACGGTCGCCATGATGCCCCAGTGGTCCTCGCCCATCGGGTCGCGGCGGTCGACCACCGTCAGGGCGTCGGCGGGCAGCGTCCAGCGCTTCGCCCCCTTGCCGTTCTGCTGGGCCGAGCCCGAGCCGATCTCCACCTCCTTGCCCTTGCGGGCGGCCTTGTCCACCCAGTCGCTCATCTTCTTGTCGTTCCGCGGGTGGACGACGAACGCGTCGCCCTCCTCGCAGGAGCCGATCCGGGCGAGCTCGCGCAGAGTCGCGCAGTCGCCGATGGTCAGCAAGGCGGTGGGCTGGATCTCGTCGTCGGTGTACGTGCCCGGCTTGGTCACGTACACCTCGACCGTGCCGATGACCGCCTCCACGCCCTTGGTGGCCCGGAACTCCTTGATGGTCCGGGTGGCGGCGTCGCCGCTCACGTTCTCGGAGATCGTGAAGAACTGGGCTCGCGCCGGGTCCTGACCCGTCAACCGGTTGAACTCGTCGCCCACCGCGGCGAACAGCATCTGCAGAGCCACCGCGCCCGCCACCGCGACCGTGATGCCGCTGACCGCGCGGGCCGCCGCCCCGCTGTTCAACTGCAGTCGGCGCGTGGCGAGCTGCCAGGGGACCGGTCCGCCGCGCAGCCGCTTCACGCATGCCTCGACCAGCCACGGCAGCAGCAGTGCGAGCCCCACCAGGACCAGCACGGCACCGCCCGCGATCGGATACGGATCGACGGGGGCGCCCGGGGAGACCTTGCCGGTGACCCCGAGCACCACCAGTCCCGCGACCGGCACCAGCAGCCGCCACCAGAGCCGGCGCCTGCGGCTGCGGCTGTTGCGTACGACGCCGAGCGGCTCGATCACCACGGAACGCAGGGCGGTCAGGGTGACGATCACAGCCGACACCGGAACCGCCACGGCGATCAGCGCGGCCAGCCAGGGCTCGGGCACCAGGTCGGACGGGAACGCGCTGACGTCCCACACCTCGATGCTGCCGACGAACTCACGCCCCACCAGAAACAACGCCAGGCCGGCGAGGAGGCCGAGTACCGAACCGAAGAACGCTTCGCCGGCTGCGATCCGGCGGGTCGTCCGGATGCCCGCACCCACCAGGCGCAGTGCGGCGAGCCGGCGGTCGCGGCGGTCGCCGCCGAAGCGGACGGCCGTCGCGATGAAGATCGCGACCGGGACCAGCAGCACGACGCAGATCATGATGATCAGGACGATGAGAACGGGGGTCAGGGGCCGTGCCGGGCCGGGGTCGCCGTAGCCGGCCAGCCGGTGACCGCCACGGGCGGGGGTCAGCGTGTCGCTGCCCGCGTAGAAATGCAGTTCGCCGGGGGCGATCAGGCCGGTGTCGGTGATTGTGCCGATGATCCTGTACGGCAGCCGCTCCTTGAGCAGACCGCCGTCCGAGGAACCGAGGAGATCCTTCAGGGCAGGTGAGACGACCATCTCGTCCGGACCCGGGAAGCGTGTCACTCCGGGCGGGGTGACCGGGTGCGTACCGTCCGGACGCATCAGGAAGCCCGTGACGGTGCGGCCGCGGTACTCGGTCTCCGCGTCGATCCGAAGGACCGTGGTGTCCGACTTCGGGACGGCGGATCGGGACGGGCCCGCGGCCTCGGTGCGGGCCTGCTCACGCGCGGATCGGTGGTCGATCAGATGCGGTACGGAGGCGGCGGCCAGCAGCAGCGCCACACCGAGACCCACGCCGACGGCGGTGAGCAGGGTGCGGGTCCAGCCCTCGCGCCCCCCTGAGCAGGCGAACCGTATGCCGAGACCGAGATCGCGCAGAAGTGCGGTGAAACGGGAGGGCTCGGTGGGCCGGGGCCGCTCGGTGACCGGGTCCGTCGTGCGGTCGAGCAGGGTCATACCGCGTGCTCCAGATCGAGGGCCCGGCCGTCGCGCACCGTGACGTCACGGTCGGAGTACGCGGCGACGCGGGCCTCGTGCGTCACCAGGACCACGGCGACGTTGGCGGACCGGGCGGCATCGGTGAGCAGCTCCATGACCCGCTCGCCGTTGAGGGAGTCCAGGGCACCGGTCGGCTCGTCCGCGAAGATCACCTTGGGGGAGGAGGCGAGGGCTCGGGCCACGGCCACGCGCTGACCCTGGCCGCCCGAGACCTCGGCCGGGCGCTTGGCGCCGAGATCGTCGACCTCCAGTCGCTCCATCCATGTCAGGGCGGTGCGTTCGGCGTCCTTGCGCCGGGCTCCGCTGAGCCGGAGCGGCAGGGCGACGTTCTCCACACAGGTCAGCTCCGGGACGAGCTGGCCGAACTGGAAGACGAAGCCGAACTCGGTGCGGCGCAGGGCGCTGCGTTCGGCGTCGGACATCGTGGAGAGCTCGCGGCCCGCGTAGGTGATCGTGCCGCGGTCGGGGGTGACGATCCCGGCGAGGCAGTGCAGCAGGGTCGACTTGCCGGAGCCGGACGGACCCATCACGGCGACGACCTCGCCGGGGTGGATGGAGAACGAGGCGCCGTCGAGCGCCGACGTCGAACCGTACGACTTGTGCAGGTCGTGGGCGGTCAGCAGGGAACCGGCGGGGGTCACGGGTTCACCACCTTCGCGAGCTGGCCGAGTCGCGCGGTGGTCAGTTCCAGCCAGCGGAGGTCGGCCTCGAGGTGGAACAGCGCATGGTCGCAGATCAGCTGGTCGGCCAGGTCGCCCTTGCGCTTGCGGTCGGTGAGGATACGCATCAGGCGCAGGTGCTCGGAGCGCTGGGCGTCCAGCAGATCGGCGGCGCTGCGGCCGGTGAGCAGGGCCAGGACGACCTTGGTGTAGAGCGTCGACTGGAGATACGGCTCCGGCTTCTCGGGCTGGGCGAGCCAGGCCGAGACATCGGTGATCCCGGCCTCGGTGATGGCGTACCGCTTGCGCTCGGGGCCGCCGCCGCTCTCGATGCCGTCGACCTCGACGAGGCCGTTCTTGAGGAGCCGGGACATGGTCGAGTAGACCTGGCCGTAGTGCAAGGGGCGGTCATGGCCGAACTTCTCGTCGAACGTGCGCTTGAGGTCGTAGCCGTGGCGGGGGCCGGACTCCAGGAGTCCCAGCAGGGTGTGGCCGATAGACATGTCCAGCACTGTACACGGCGTGTATACCTGGTGTGTATACCTGGCTTCGGGCCGACCCCGGCTGGGTGTCCCGGCCCCTCCGGCGATCGGGGGCAAGTTCTCCGGCGGGGGAAGGGCAAGCCCTTCCCGCGCCGAGGGGGCATGCGGGCCCGCCGGCGGTCGAGGGCTACTCGTCCCCGTCGGGGGCCGGTGATCGTGGAGGGCGGCCGCGGCGCGGCAGGGGGCCGGCGGCGCGCGGCAGCCGGCCCGCCTCCGCCAGCGCCCTGCGCAGCAGGAACTCGATCTGCGCATTCGCGCTGCGCAACTCGTCCGACGCCCACCGCGCCACCGCGTCATGCACCGCCGGATCCAGCCGCAGCAGTACCTGCTTGCGGGCGGGTGGCCTGTCTCCTGTCACTGGTACAGGGTGCCCGTATTGAGTACCGGCTGCGCCGCCCGGTCTCCGCACAGCACGACCATCAGATTGCTGACCATCGCCGCCTTGCGTTCGGAGTCCAGCTCCACGATGTCCTGCTCGGCGATCCGGGTGAGCGCCATCTCGACCATGCCGACCGCGCCCTCGACGATCTGCTGACGGGCCGCGACGACGGCCCCTGCCTGCTGTCGCTGAAGCATGGCGGAGGCGATCTCGGGGGCGTACGCGAGGTGGCTGAAGCGGGACTCGATGATCCGTACGCCGGCGGCCTGCACCCGGGCCGTGAGTTCGACGGCCAGCTTCTCGGTGATCTCCTCCGCGTTGCCGCGCAGTGACAGGCCGCCTTCGTCGTGGGCGTCGTACGGGTACTCGATCGCGATGTGCCGGACCGCCGCCTCCGTCTGCGTGGCGACGAACTCCAGGAAGTCGTCGACCTCGAAGAGCGCCTGAGCCGTGTCCTCGACCTTCCAGACGACGATCGCGGCGAGCTCGATCGGGTTGCCGTACGCGTCGTTGACCTTCAGGACCGCGGTCTCGTGGTTGCGGACCCGGGTGGAGATCTTGCGGCTGCTGGTGAGCGGGTTGATCCAGCGCAGTCCGTCGGCGCGGATCGTACCGACGTACCGGCCGAAGAGCTGGATGACGCGGGCCTCGCCGGGCGCGACCATCTTGACGCCGCTCATGCAGAAGAACGAGGCGATGACGAGCAGCAGGCCGAGGATGAAGATCGGGATGCCCACCCCGTTGTGCCCGTTCGCGCCCAGGACGCCGCCGAGGATCGCCAGCCCGACGCCGAGGAAGACGCCGAGGACGGTCAGGAGGAGGCCGAGCCCACCGGGAATGGAGTGGGCCGTGGTCTCCCGGACCCGGGGTTCCGGCATCTCGGGGAGCTGGTCGCTGTGCGAACTGGGGTGGTCGGTCATGGAATCCCCCTGTTTGCCTGCTGGAAGAGTACTAGCAATCTGATATCAGATTAGCTGTTCTCGCAACCTTGTGCACCTCTCGTTCGTCGGTTCCCTAAGGAACGGGTGCTGATTGTCACGTCCACAAAGGACCGGATCTCTTGCCTTTTGTCCCTGCCGACAGTGTTAGCTGGCTGGGCCGAGGGGGATCCGGGCGAGCAGAGAAACAGGGAGCAACACAGCGATGGGTCGAGCGGATGCGCGACGAGCCCAACAGCGCGGTGCGCGACGGGCTACGAAGAGCGGCGGCATACGCAGACTCTTCACGTGGAAGAAACTGCTGGGCACGTTCTTCGGGTTCTGCCTGCTCGGCATGGGCGCGTTCTTCGTGCTCTACATGATCGTGGACGTACCCGAGGGCAACGCCCAGGCCAAGCTCCAGAGCAACGTCTACAAGTACCCCGACGGCACCGTCCTGGCCCGCACCGGCAAGGTCAACCGGGAGATAGTGGGCCTGTCCGAGGTCCCCAAGGACGTGCAGCGGACCTTCGTCGCCGCCGAGAACAAGTCCTTCTACACGGACAAGGGCGTCGACTTCAAGGGCACCGCGCGCGGTCTGATCAACACGATCTCCGGCAAGGGCAAGCAGGGTGGCTCGACCATCACCCAGCAGTACGTCAAGAACTACTACCTGGACCAGGACCAGACGGTCACCCGCAAGCTCAAGGAGCTGGTGATCTCCCTCAAGGTCGACCAGAAGAAGAGCAAGAACGACATCCTCGCCGGGTACATCAACACCAGCTACTACGGCCGCGGCGCCTACGGCATCCAGGCCGCCGCGCAGGCGTACTACGGCAAGGACGCCCGGGACCTGGACGTCGCCGAGGGCGCCTACCTCGCGGCGCTGCTCCAGGCACCGAGCCAGTACGACTGGGCCGTCGCCTCGCCCACGGGCAAGCGGTTGGTCAAGGAGCGTTGGAACTACGTACTGAACAACATGGTCGGCGAGCACTGGCTGGACGCCGGCAAGCGCCAGGGGCTGCAGTTCCCGGTGCCGCAGGACCCCAAGCCCGCGGACGGTCTCACCGGCCAGAAGGGCTACATCGTCAACGCGGCGCGCGCCGTGGTGCAGAAGCAGGAGCACCTCAGCGACGAGCAGTTCGACGCGGGCGGCTGGACCATCACGGTCACCATCGACAAGAAGAAGCAGCAGCAGCTGGAGCAGTCGGTCAAGGCCAGGCTGACCAGCAAGCTCGACACGAAGGGCCGCAGCGTCGACAAGGACGTGCAGGCCGGCGCGGTCTCGGTGAATCCGAAGACCGGGGCGGTCGTCGCCCTGTACGGCGGCACCGGGCTGACCGAGCACTGGACGTCGAACGCCACCCGGCGCGACTACCAGCCCGCCTCCACCTTCAAGCCGATCATCCTCGCCGCGGCGCTCGACCAGGAGGCCCAGACGCAGGACGGGCAGCCGATCACCGCCAACACCCGGTACGACGGCAACAGCCGGCGTCCGGTCGAGGGCAGTGACATCGCCTTCGCGCCGCCCAACGAGGACAACGCGAACTATGGCCAGGTCACCGTCCAGACGGCGATGAACAAGTCCATCAACTCCGTCTTCGCACAGATGGGCGTGGACGTCCACATGGACAAGGTGATGGAGACCGCGGGCAAGCTCGGCATGGACGTCGAGGGCCTGCCGGTCGTGCCCGCGCAGACCCTCGGCTCGATGGGCGCGAGCCCCATGGAGATGGCCGGGATCTACGCGACGCTCGACAACCACGGCAAGAAGGTCACCCCGTCGATCGTGAAGTCCGCCTCCCGGCAGGGCGGCGCCCCGATCGCGCTGCCCGACCCGATCGGCGAGCAGGTGATCAGCCGCCAGGCCGCGGACTCGGTGACCTCGGTGCTGACCGGCGTGGTCGACGACGGCACGGCCCGGGTCTCGGTGCGCGAGGCCCCGGGCCGCGGCGGCCAGCAGGTGGCCGGCAAGACGGGTACCTCGGACAACAACAAGTCGGCCTGGTTCACCGGCTACACCCCGAAGCTCGTCACCTCGGTCGGTCTCTTCGGTGAGGCCGCAGAGTCCCAGAAGGGGGCCGACGGCAAGCAGGTCCAGAAGGGTTCGCAGGTCACCCTGAAGGGCACCGCGGGCGGCGGTCGCGTCAACGGCGGTGGCTTCCCGGCCGAGATCTGGGCGGACTACACGTTCCAGGTGATGGGCGGGCGAAGCGCCTTCGACCTGGACACGGACATGGGGGCGGCCGTGACGCCGCCGCCGTCCTCGACCTCGCCGAGCCCGAGCGGACAGCCGTCGGAATCGGCCAGCCCGTCGGACCAGCCGTCCAGCGAGGCACCGTCCTCCGAGCCGCCGACGGACAGTCCGCCCCCGTCGGCGCCGTCCGACCCGACGCCCTCGGGCGGCACGTCGAGCGGCCCGCCGACCGTCCCGGATCCGACGGACAGTGCCGAAGTCCCGCTGAAACCGGCGGACGGCAGGCAGAACAGCCGCGTGCAGGGCTGACGCGGCTCACGCACAGCTCACCCGGCTGATATGGCGAAGGGTGCCACGGATACGTTCCGTGGCACCCTTCGCCGTGTGTCCGGCGTGCGCGGTCAGCCGCCGTTGACCTCCTTGGCGATCCGGTCGCCGAGATCCTTGTCCACGTTGCGCCAGTACTGCAGCGCCCGTTCCAGGACCGGGCGGCTCACACCGTCCAGGAGATGGCCGGAAATGTTCGACACGAGCCGCTCGCGCGCCGCGTCGTCGAGCACCTTGCGGACCATGGTGCCCGCCTGGCCCCAGTCGTCGTCCTCCCTGTGCAGCTTGTACGCCTCGTGGACCATCTCGCCCGCCGTGGCCCAGCCCGCCGGGTCGCCGTAGCGCTCGGTGTCCGCGGCCGGTCCGCCGTACGAGTTCGGTGCGTAGACCGCTCCCGTGCGCGTCGGCTCGTACCGCATGGGGCCGTCCTTCGCGTACGAGTTCCGACCGAAGCGCGGCCGGTTCGGCGGCAGCTGCGCGTAGTTCGGGCCGATCCGGTACCGGTGGGTGTCGGGGTACGAGAAGAGCCGGCCGAGCAGCATCTTGTCGGGCGACGGACCGATGCCGGGCACCAGGTTCGACGGCTCGAAGGACGCCTGCTCGATGTGGACGAAGAAGTCCTCGGGGTTCTCGTTCAGCGTCATCCGGCCGACCTCGATCAGCGGGTAGTCGCCGTGCGGCCACACCTTGGTCAGGTCGAACGGGTTGAACCGGTAGTCCGGTGCGTCGTCGAACGGCATCACCTGGACGTACAGCGTCCAGCTCGGGTGATCGCCGCGCTTGATCGACTCGAACAGGTCGCGGCGGTGGACATCGCCGTCGATACCCGCGATCTCGTCGGCATCGGCCTGGGTGTAGAAGTCGATGCCCTGGTCGGTCTTGAAGTGGTACTTGATCCAGAACCGCTCGCCACCCGCGTTCACCCACATGTAGGCGTGCGAGCTGTATCCGTTCATGTTGCGGTAGGTCTTCGGGATGCCCCGGTCGCCCATCAGCCACGTCACCATGTGCGCGGACTCGGGGGAGAGGGTCCAGAAGTCCCACTGCATGTCGTGGTCGCGGATCCCGCTCTCCGGGCGGCGCTTCTGCGAGCGGATGAAGTCCTGGAACTTCATCGGGTCCCGTACGAAGAAGATCGGCGTGTTGTTGCCGACCATGTCGTAGTTGCCGTGTTCCGTGTAGAACTTCAGCGCGAAACCGCGGGGGTCGCGCCAGGTGTCCGGGGAGCCCTGTTCGCCGGCGACCGTGGAGAATCGGGCGAGCATGGCGGTCTGCTTGCCCGGTTGGAAGAGGTCCGCCTTGGTGAACTGGCTGACGTCGTTGGTCACGACGAAGGTGCCGTAGGCCCCGGAGCCCTTGGCGTGGACCACCCGCTCGGGGACCCGTTCACGGTTGAACTGGGCCATCTTCTCGATCAGGTAGTGGTCCTGGAGCAGGATCGGCCCGTCGGATCCGACGGTGAGCGAATGTTCGTCGCTCTCCACCGGGTTCCCGGCGTTGTTCGTGGTGTAGGGAGTGTTCTTGGTCTTCTCGGACACGAGCGTCCTCCCGTCGGTGCGGGGTGTCGGTCAAATCGTCCAGGCGGCGCCCGGTCACGACTGAAGTCAACTCCGACGACGGGAGGATGGCAACATGTGGCGATCGTCCCTATTTGTCCAAATGTGGCGAGGTGGTGTCTCCTCCTACTGGCTGCGGGTCGGCATCTCGAACCAGACGACCTTGCCGGTCGACAGCCGGGTCGCCCCCCACCGCCTGGCCAGCCGGTTCACCAGGAACAGCCCACGGCCGCCCTCGTCCATGTCGCGTGCCCGGCGCTGCCGGGGGAGCTGCGGGGCGTCGTCACCGACCTCGCAGCGCAGGATGTCGGTCCGCAGCAGCCGCAGCGTGACCGGCCGCTCCGCGTACCGCACCGCATTGGTGACCACCTCGCTGACCAGCAGCTCCACCGAGTCCGAGAGTTCGTCGAGCCCCCACCGGCCGAGCGCCCTGCGGGCCAGCCGGCGGGCCCGTCCGGGGGCGGAGTCCTCCGGTTCCAGGAACCAGTACGCGACATCGCTCGGCGCGATCCCGTCGAAGCGGGCGGCGAGCAGCGCGATGTCGTCGTCCCGGTCGCCGGGGCCGAGCATGTCGAGCACGTCGTCGCAGAGCGCCTCCAGCGGCGGCGAATGGTCCGGTCCGGTGAGCCGGGCGGTGGCGGCGAGCCGTTCGCGCAGCTGTTCGATCCCGGTCCAGACGTCCCGCAGCCGGGACTCCACCAGACCGTCGGTGTACAGCAGCAGCGTGGCGCCCGAGGGCGCGTCCAGCTCGACCGCCTCGAAGTCGACCCCGCCGACGCCGATCGGGGCACCGGGCGGCACCCGCAGCACCTCGGCGCGGCCACCCAGGTGAAGCAGGACGGGCGGCGGGTGCCCGGCGTTGGCGATGGTGATCCGGTGAGCGACCGGGTCGTAGACCGCGTACAGGCAGGTCGCCATGCGGTCGCTGCCGAGTCGCTGTGCCTGCTCGTCGAGGTGGTGCAGGACCTCCTGCGGCGGCAGGTCGAGCCCGGCGAGGGTCTGCGCGGTGGTACGCAGCTGCCCCATGATCGCCGCGGAGGTCATGGAGTGGCCCATGACGTCGCCGACGACCAGGGCGACCCGGCTGCCGGGCAGCGGGATCGCGTCGTACCAGTCGCCACCGACCCGGGCGGTCTCGGCGGCCGGAAGGTAGCGGGAGGCGAGCCGGACACCGGTGGGCTGCGGCAGCGAGTCGGGCAGCATGGTGCGCTGCAGCTCGTCGGCGATGTACGCCTCGCGCCCGTACAGCACGGCCTTGTCGATACCCAGCGCGGTGTGCGTCGCCAGCTGCGCGGCCACCAGCAGATCGTTGGCCTCGAAGGGGGGCCGCTCGGTCCCGCGCAGGAAGACGGCAGCACCGATCACCCTCCGGCGGCCGCGCAGCGGGGCGAGGATCGCCCGGTGGCCGGAGGGTACGGTGCGCCCGGCGCCGAGCAGCTCGGGCAGGGCGACGCGGGCCGTCGCGGAGTCACCGAAGACGGGCCGTACGCCGCGCAGCACCTCGGCGAGCGCGCCGCCCGCCCGGACCTCGCAGAGCTCGGCCGCGGGCATCAGATCGGCGTGCGGGTCGAGGGCGGGCAGCCGCAGCCGCTCGCCCTCCGCGGAGGGCGAGGCCTCGGAGTCTTCATCGCTTAAACGCAGCCGGTCGGACCGGCGCAGCCGCAGCACGAACGGAGTGACGGGACGCTCGTCGCCGACCGGGAGCGGGTCGCGGAGGTAGACGAGTATGGCGTCGGAGAACGTCGGCACGCTGGCCCGGCACAGCCCCAGGACGATCTCGTCCAGGTCGATGCCGCGGGCGATCCGGCGGGTCGCGGCGCCCACGAAGCGCAACCGGTCGCCCTCGCGGCGGGCCACCGCCTGCGGGTCCGGTCCGGCAGCGGCGGCGCTCGGCGCGGTCGCCGGGTTCGGTGCGCCGGCGGGGCCGGGAATCGCCGTGGGGTTCGAGCCGGAGCCGGGCGCCGGGGCCGGCCCCGGGATCGCTGCGGAGGCAGGCGCGGCCTGCGGCGCGGCATCCTGCTGCCGTGGCCGGGTGCGTTCCTGTGACCGGGCGGCGAGAGGCTGCCGGCCTTCGTGGGAGGTGGGGTGCTCCGTCACGCGTGGGGTTCCGTCCGTCCGGGCCGGTTGTATGAGGCAATCACCTTGTGGGGCGCCACTGTGCCCCGGCAAGAGCGGCGATGACAACGGCTGTCACCGCATGCCCCGCTCGACGGGGCCGAAACCGTATGCCTGCGAGGTGTGTAGGTGACAACGTTTCCGGCGCGTGGGCGGCGGACAGCGTGCACGTCTCCACCCCCTCGTCGTGGTCCATGCGGTTCTTGCGACTCATACAACTGATGCGGCTCATGAAGATCGTGCAACTCGTGCGATGACTTGCGGTCAGGTCCTGCGCCGCGCCCGCCGGTTGAAGCGGAGCAGCCCTCCGGAGGACGATCCTACGTTTGCCCCCCTGGGGTGCATCAAGGGTCTCACGACGGCATATGCGAGGGCGTACGGTCCCAGTCATCCGGCAGCGCGGGTACCCGCCACTGCGGATCGGGCCGCCAGTTCTCCCAGCCGTCCCGGAACGGCGCCCCCCACGCGCCGATCACGCGGACGGCCGCGCGGCCCGCCTCCCGTACCCGCCGCGCGGTGTCCCGGTCCATCAGCCCGACCCGCTGCGCCTGCGCGAACTCGTCCTCGTCCAGCCAGCGCCAGCTGCGGTCGGGGCTGACGGCGATGTCGAGGAAGTGATCCTCGGAGTCGATGCCGCCCGCCCAGCGGGTGCGCGGTTCCTCCAGGTTCACGTACCAGTTGCGAAAGCTCCAGCCGCGGTCCCAGAACAGCCAGACCGACCAGGGTTCGCCGGGCCGGGCGAGCTTGAGCACGCCGGTGCCGAACCAGATCGAACGGGCGGTGGTACGGGGCGCGGTGTACCGGGTGGCGAGCGGCTCGGCGTGCACATTGGTGCCGTCGGCGAGGACCGGCTTCACGCATTCGGTGCCGGGTGCCATCCACACGGCGAGCAGCTCGGCGGTGTCCTGGACCACGGTGACGGGACGGCAGATGTGGACCGGGCTGTGGGCGCGGCCGGGCGACCGCGGACCGTTGCCGCGGTAGCGCCACAGAATCTGATCACCCGGCGCCCAGAACCCGGTCTCCCCGGGCTCGACTTCTCCGGGTTCGCTGTCTCCGGTACCTGCCATGGAGTGATCTTAGGGATGCGCCCGCCCGGTCGCTGCGATCCACGTCACGGGCGGGTCATACGCAACACGTCGAGTGCCTCGTCGAGCTGTTCCACCGTGAGATCGCCGCGCTCCACATACCCCGAGTCCAGCACCACTTCGCGGATCGTCCGCCGCTCGGCGAGCGCCTTCTTGGCGACCTTCGCCGCCTCCTCGTAGCCGATGTACTTGTTCAGCGGCGTGACGACGGACGGCGAGGACTCCGCGTACTCCCTGGCCCGCTCCACGTCGGCGGTGATGCCGTCGACGGTGCGGTCCGCCAGTAGCCGGGAGACGTTGGACAGCAGCCGGACGGACTCCAGCAGATTCTTCGCGATGACCGGCAGCATGACATTCAGTTCGAAATTGCCCGCCGCGCCCGCGACGGCGACCGTCGCGTCGTTCCCCATCACCTGGGCCGCGACCATCAGCACGGCTTCGGGAATGACCGGATTCACCTTCCCCGGCATGATCGACGAACCCGGCTGGAGGTCGGGAAGACTGATCTCGGCCAATCCGGTGCGCGGCCCGGAGGCCATCCAGCGCAGATCGTTGCAGATCTTGGTGAGCGAGACGGCGATCGTACGGAGCTGGCCGGACGTCTCGACGAGCCCGTCCCGCGCGCCCTGCGCCTCGAAGTGGTCACGGGCCTCGGTGAACGGCAGTCCGGTGACCCGGGCGACCTCGGCGATCACGGCGGCGGAGAAGCCGGGCGGGGTGTTGATGCCGGTGCCGACGGCCGTGCCCCCCAGCGGCAGCTCGGCGAGGCGCGGCAGCGATGCGTACAGCCGCTCGATGCCGTACCGGATCTGCGCCGCGTAGCCGCCGAACTCCTGGCCCAGCGTCACCGGCGTGGCGTCCATCAGGTGGGTACGTCCCGACTTCACGACCGCCGCGAACTCGACGGACTTGCGCTCCAGGGCGGCCGCCAGATGATCCAGCGCCGGGATCAGCTCGCCGGTGACGGCGGCGGTCGCGGCGATGTGGATGGAGGACGGGAAGACGTCGTTGGACGACTGCGAGGCGTTGACGTGGTCGTTGGGGTGGACGTCGCGGCCGAGGCGTTCGGTGGCGAGGGTGGCCACGACCTCATTGGTGTTCATGTTGGAGGACGTGCCGGACCCGGTCTGGAAGACATCGATGGGGAAGTGCGCGTCCCAGCGGCCCTCGGCGACCTCGGCGGCAGCGTCCTGGATCGCGCCGGCGATGTCCGGGTCGAGCACCTTCAGCTCGGCGTTGACCTTCGCCGCGGCCGCCTTGATCCGGGCCAGGGCCTCGATGTGCGCCCGCTCCAGGCGTTGGCCGGAGATCGGGAAGTTCTCCACGGCTCGCTGCGTCTGGGCCCGCCACCGGGCGTCCGCGGGGACCTTCACCTCGCCCATCGAGTCGTGCTCGATGCGGTAGTTCTCTCCGGCTGTGCCGCTGTCCGCCGGGACCTGTGCGTTGTTCATGTGGTTCAACCTCCTGAAAAAGTTGAGCACTTGTCTTGTTCTGTGTATTCCCAAGTTGCGTACCGACCAGTAAATACCGGGGGTAACCACAACCCAGGGAGGCGCAATGAGGCGCACCAGGCACAGACTTCGCTGTACGGTCGCGGCCGCGGCGGCCATGGCGGCGGCGTTCGGCGGCATGGCCGCTGCCGCCGGACCGGCAGGCGCGGCAGACCGGTCCGGTACCACCACTACCGCATCGACCCCCCTCTCGCCCGAGCTGGAGGCCATCCGCGCCGCCGAAGCCACCCAGCTGTACGGGAGCCCGGCCGAGCGCCCGCTCGCCGACCGCAGGACCGGGCTGATCTCGCTCGGCGACAGCGAGATTTCCGGCGAGGGCGTCGGGACGTACGAGGCGGGGACGAACGGCCCCGACAACTGGTGCCACCGATCGCCCGACTCCGCTATCCACCGCACCGGGATCCCGGCCGACGTCACGTACAACGTCTCCTGTTCCGGCGCGTACACCGGCAACATCGTCATCGGCGGCTCGAAGCAGTACGCCGACGAGCTCGTGCAGAGCGACAACCTCGCCATCAAGGCGCGCAACACCCGCATCAAGATGATCGTGCTCGTGGCCGGCGCCAACGACGACCTCCAGTTCGGCCCGGTCATGACGGACTGCGTCGAACGCTGGGTCCTCCTCCAGGGCGCCTGCCAGCCGAAGTACGAGGGCGGCTGGCAGGCGCGTGTCGACGGGCTCGTTCCCAAGGTCGAGCAGACCGTCCGCGATCTGAAGACCGTCATGTCCGACGCCGGCTACAGGAGCAGCGACTACAAGCTCGTGGTCATGGGCTATCCGAGCCCGATCGGCCCGGATTTCTACGACAACCCGAACTTCCCCGGCAAGCTTCCCGGCGGCTGCGCCGGATACGACTCCGACGCCGCCTGGGGCCGTAACGCCGCCGTCCCCGCCTTCGAGCGCGGGATGCGGAAGGCCGCCGCCGACACCGGAGCCGTCTACCTCGACAACTCCCGTCTCTTCCACGGCCACGAGGTCTGCAGCGAGTCCACCTGGGCCCGCGGTCTCTACATCGACCTCTCGCACTTCCCGCCGGACTCCAACTCCGTCCGGCAGTCCTTCCACCCGAACGCGAACGGGCACGCGGCCTTCGCATCGTGCCTGACCCAGATCTACAACTCCGGTCTGCGCGAGGCGAGCTGCGCCGACCCGGCCGGCGCCGGAAAGCCGGTCCTGGAGCCGGCTGCCTGGGACTCGCTCTTCAAGCCCCTCAAGAACGAGGCCACCGGCACCTGTGTGGACGTCCCCGCCTCGGTGACCCGTAACAACACCCCGATCGGCGGCTGGGACTGTCACGGCGGCCGCAACCAGGGCTGGTGGTACGACACCGCCCGCAAGAGCATCCACACCGAGCTGAGCCACGACCGGTGCCTCGATGTGCCGGGCGCCGACTACAGGGCGGGCGCCACGGTCATCCTGTGGAACTGCTCGGGCGCGGCCAACCAGCAGTTCGTCAGGCAGTCGGGCACCGTGCGCCCGGCCGCGTCGACCGGCCTGTGTCTGACGCTGGCGGCGGCCAAGGACCCGCTGAAGCTGCAGGCGTGCGACGGGACGGCGAAGCAGCGCTTCGCGTAACGGCCGACGGGGGCAGGGCGGCCGCCCGGTGCGATCGCCCTGCCCCGTTCCGCTCACCGGCCCGCGGCCTCGCTCACGAACGCTCCCAGTACGGCGGCCAGATACCCCGGATCGTCCGCCCCGCACAGCTCGCGCGCCGAATGCATGGAGAGCCCCGGCACCCCCACGTCGACCGTCGGGACGCCCAGCCGGGCCGCGGTGAGCGGGCCGATCGACGTGCCGCACGGCATCGCGTTGTGGGAGACGAAATGCTGCCACGGTGCGCCGGCCCGTTCGCACGCCGACGCGAAGACCGCCATACCGGTGCTGTCGGTGGCGTACCGCTGATTGACGTTGACCTTGATCACCGGTCCGCCGTTGGGCAGCGGGTGGTGATCCGGGTCGTGTCGTTCCGCGTAGTTGGGGTGGACCGCATGCGACATGTCGGCGGAGACGCAGAAGGTACCCGACAAGGCGCGCGACCAGTCCTCGGAGCTTCCGCCGCGCGCGGCGACCGAGCGGCTGAGGAGCCGCTCCAGCAGCGGGCTCTGCGCACCCGTCTCGGAGCCGCTGCCGACCTCCTCGTGGTCGAAGGCCGCCAGGACGGGGATGTACGAGGGCGGCTCGGCGCCCGTCGCCGCGTCGGCCAGGGCGGTGACGCCCGCGTGCACCGACACCAGGTTGTCCAGCCGCGACGAGACCACGAACTCCTGCTCCACGCCCAGGTATCCGGGCGGCTGGACGTCGTGCAGCATCAGGTCCCAGCCCAGCACATCGGCCGGGTCCACCTCGGCCGCCGCAGCCACCCGGCGCACCAGCGCGCCGTCCTCGGGTGCGCCGAGCGACCACAGCGGGGCGACATGGCGCTGCCGGTCGAGCGCCAGACCGTCATTGACCGTACGGTCCAGATGGATCGCCAGCTGAGGTACGCGCAGAATCGGTTCGTCGATCCGGACGAGCCGCGACGTGGTCGCGCCACCACGGCCGCGCAGCGCGAGCCGCCCGGATATCCCCAGGTCCCGGTCGAGCCAGGTGTTGAGCGGGACTCCGCCGTAGATCTCCACGGCGATCTGGCGCCAGCCCGCCGAGCCGGTGTCGGGGGTGGGCTTGACTCGCAGATTCGGTGAGTCGGTGTGCGAACCGATGATCCGGAACGGCGTGTGGGCGGGGACGCCTTCGGGGACGTACCAGGCGATCAGCGCGCCGCTGCTGGTGACGAAGCTGCCGCCGGTCGTGCCCGTCCAGTCGGCCGTGCCGTGCAGCTCACGGAAGCCGGCCTTCTCCAGCCGCTGGGCGGCCTCGGCCACCGCGTGGTAGGGGGACGGGGCGGCGCCGATGAAGGCGAGCAGGTCGTCGGAGTGGCTGCGGCGGCTGGCGTGGCTGAGACGGGGGGTCGGCGTCATACGGCGTCCACCTTTCCGGTGTTCGGTAGCGAGAGTGAGGGGGTGGAGCGGGGTGGCACGCGGGTGGAGGCGCGGCCGGCGGCGCGGGGAATCGGCGGAGTGCTCCGGGAACGTCCACCAACCCTTGGCGCGGTCCCGGAGCGACGCAAGCCCGATCCGCTGCTCCCTGCGTGAAAGCGGCGGTGCGGGATTGTCGCGTTCGAGGCCCCGTCGCAGGGGTCGCTGGGAGGAGGGCACAGCGGCGCGGGGTCCAGGGCGCAGTCCCCGCCTGCTCCGATACGGTCCGCGGCTCCCGCAGGTGGTCTCAAGATTGGCTGAATCCCGTCCCTCTGCGCAGCCCTGCCACCCGGAGCACGAACACCAGCGCGACGAGGATCGCTGCCCCGTGGGACCACCCGACCACGGTCAGCGGGGTGTAGCGGTCAAGTGCCGCCGCGACAAGGATCATTCCGACACCGAAGCCGAGATTCTCGAACGTCGCGGAGAGCCCGAAGGCGTGACCGCGCGGGCCGGCCGGGAGTGTCTGCAGATGCGAGGTGTACGCGACCTCCGTGAACCCGTCCGCCGCGCCCGCGACAAGCGCGATCACGGCCGTCGCGACGAGCGGGAACCCCGCGAACGCGAGGATGAAGGCCCCGGACATCACGATCGTGCCGTAACCGAAGCCCAGCGCGCCCACCGACCGGCCGGTGCGCTTCGTGTACCGCTGGATCACCTGCTGCGCGAGGACGTTCCCCACCGCCCACAGACACCAGAAGGAGCTGACGAACACCGCGGGGTGCGAGGGGTCGAGGTCGGCGGAGTGGACCGGCAGGCCCGCGTTGTGGGACGAGGAACCGAAGGCGTCCACCCCGCGCAGCGCCACCATCAGACCGAGACCGGGCGCGGCGGCCAGCGCGGCGAACGCGCCAGGCTTCCCCGACCGCCGCCCCGCCCGCTCCGCGGCCTCGCCCGTCCCGCCCCCGCCCGCGACCGGCAGCAGCGCCACCGTCACGGCACACAGCACGAACGTGACCATGTCCACCACGAACGCGGCGGTGTACCCGACCAGCGACACCACCACACCCGCCGAGGCGAAACCGGCCACCATCGCCAGCGAACGCCCGGTGATGGAGAGAGAGTTCGCCCATCCGCGCCGCTCCTCGTCCACCATCTCGGGAATGGAGCTGCGCAGCGCCACCATGAACAGCGTTCCGCAGGCACCGATCACGACGGACACAGTCACCAGCGCCGCTGTCCGCAGCCCGTCCGGCGCGAGGATCAGCAACAACATCACGGCCGCCTGCGCCGCGTTCGTCCAGAGCATGACGGCCTTGGCCGTGAAACGCGCGAGCAGCGAGCCGGCCGTCATGCCGGCGACGAAGCCGGCACCCAGCCGTACCGCCATGAACAGCCCCATGGCGATCGCCCGACCCGTCGTCTCGTAGACGAACAGATTGAGCGCCACCATATTCAGGAACGTGCCGTAGGAGGAGACGGCGTATCCGGCGACCAGGAAGCGATAACGCCGCTCGCCGCGGGCCGAGTTGTCCGGCCGGTCGGCCGAATGGTCGGGGGAGTGGTCGGTGCGGAGCGTCACCCGCACATAGTGGTCGAGTAACCGCGAACCCGGATGTCGGCCCGTTTGCATGAATGTAATCTGCATGCTTGTGAAGGACGATCATTCCACCCCAGGCGCATGTGATTGCCGCGAATCGTCGTCGGACCGCCCCTGTGCCACCGCCCTGACGGCCTACCGGCGCGCCCTGATGGAAGGAAGGCTTCCGGAAACCGAGGCGCCCGCCTGTCTGCGTGCCCTCCAGCTGGTGGTGGCGGACCGCGAAGCGCCGGGCTCCCTGATCCCCGTACCGCCGGAGACGGCCTCCTTCGCCGCGCTCGGGCCCATCGAGGAGGCGATCGTCCGGCAGCGCCGGACCCTGCGCGCCACCCGCGCCGCCCTCGCCGCCTTCGAGGGGCCGTACGCGGATGTGCACCGGACGGAACAACCCGCCCTCAGCCGCCTCGCCGGAAGAGCCGTCATCAACAAGGCGCTCGACGCCGCCGTCGGGAGCTGCCGGGAGGAGCTGCTCACCGCGCAGCCCGGCGGCGGACGCCCCGCGCAGGTCCTGAGCGAGGCACTGCCGCGTGATCTGGCGATGCTGCGGCGAGGCGTGCGACAGCGGACGATCTACCAGCACACCGTCCGTACGCACCGCGCGACGCTCTCGTACATCGAGCAGGTCACGTCGGCCGGCGCCGAGGTGCGGACGCTCGCCGAGGTCGTCGACCGGGTCATCGTCTGCGACCGCGACGTCGCATTCGTCCCGGTCCACGAGGAGCCGCACACAGCCCTGCGGGTCCAGCACCCGGCCCTGATCGCCCTGCTGGTCCGGCACTTCGACCACGCATGGTCCCGCTCCGTCCCGGTCCGCCCGAAGGACGCGCCACCGCGCTCCCCGGCCATCACGTCCGACCTCCAGCGCACCATTCTGCTGGCGGTGGTCGGCGGCGAGACGGACGCGTCGATCGCCCGCAGGCTCGGCATGAGCCGCCGCAGCGTCGCCGAGCACATGCGCAAGGTCTCGGAACAACTGGGCAGCAACAGCCGCGCACAGCTGGGCTATCTGCTCGCCACGTCAGGACTGCTCGACACCTGAACGAAAGGGCGCGGACGCAGGCGGTCGGGCGCCGACTCCGTCACGGATGCGCCGCGGGGGCGCCCCGGCCGAAACCGTGACGCCCCCGAAGCGGGCCGATTCCTGCCGGTCAGGCGAGACCGGGACCGCGCACCGGAATGCTGGTGAACGTCGGCGCCGGAGCGGGCTCGGTGAAGAAGTCGTTGCCCTTGTCGTCGACGACGACGAACGCCGGGAAGTCCTCGACCTCGATCTTCCAGACCGCCTCCATGCCGAGCTCCTCGTACTCGACGACCTCGACCTTCTTGATGCAGTCCTGTGCCAGACGCGCCGCCGGGCCGCCGATCGAGCCGAGGTAGAAGCCGCCGTGCGCATCACACGCGTCGGTGACCTGCTTGGACCGGTTGCCCTTGGCGAGCATCACCTTGGAGCCGCCCGCCGCCTGGAACTGTGCGACATAGCTGTCCATGCGCCCGGCCGTCGTCGGGCCGAAGGAACCCGAGGCGTACCCCTCGGGCGTCTTCGCCGGACCCGCGTAGTACACCGGGTGGTCCTTCAGGTACTGCGGCATCTCCTCGCCCGCGTCCAGCCGCTCCTTGATCTTGGCGTGCGCGATGTCGCGCGCCACGACCAGCGGGCCGGTCAGCGAAAGGCGGGTCTTGACCGGGTACTTGGTCAGCTCGGCGAGGATGTCGTCCATCGGTCGGTTCAGATCGATCCTGACGACGTCACCCGCCTCGTCCAGGTGCTCGTCCGTGGTGTCCGGCAGGAAGCGCGCCGGGTCCTTCTCCAGCTGCTCCAGGAACACACCCTCGGCGGTGATCTTCGCGGTGGCCTGGCGGTCCGCGGAACAGGACACGGCGATCGCGACGGGCAGCGAGGCGCCGTGCCGGGGCAGCCGCACCACGCGCACGTCGTGGCAGAAGTACTTGCCGCCGAACTGCGCGCCGATCCCGATCTTCTGCGTCAGCTCGAAGACCTTCTCCTCCAGCTCCTTGTCCCGGAAGCCGTGACCGGTGGGGGAGCCCTCGGCGGGCAGCTCGTCCAGGTAGTGCGCGGAGGCGTACTTCGCGGTCTTCAGCGCGAACTCGGCCGACGTGCCGCCGACGACGATCGCCAGGTGGTACGGCGGGCAGGCCGCAGTTCCCAGCGAACGGATCTTCTCCTCCAGGAACTTCATCATGGAGGCCTCGTTCAGGACGGCCTTCGTCTCCTGGAAGAGGAACGACTTGTTGGCCGAGCCGCCGCCCTTCGCCATGAAGAGGAACTTGTAGGCGCCGCCGTCGGTGGCGTACAGCTCGATCTGGGCCGGAAGGTTCGAGCCGGTGTTCTTCTCCTCCCACATGGTGAGCGGAGCCATCTGCGAGTAGCGCAGGTTGAGCTTGGTGTACGCGTCGAAGATGCCGCGCGAGAGCGCCTCTTCGTCACCACCCGAAGTCAGCACGTTCTGCCCGCGCTTGCCCATGACGATCGCGGTGCCGGTGTCCTGGCACATGGGGAGGACGCCCGCGGCGGCGATGTTGGCGTTCTTCAGCAGGTCGAGCGCCACGAACTTGTCGTTGGACGACGCCTCCGGGTCGTCGACGATCCGCCGCAGCTGTGCCAGGTGAGCGGGGCGCAGGTAGTGCGAGATGTCGTGCATCGCCTCGGCGGCCAGGGTGCGCAGCGCCTCCGGCTCGACCTTGAGGAACGTACGGCCGTCGGCCTCGAAGGTCGAGACGCCCTCGGCGGTCACCAGCCGGTACGGCGTGGTGTCCTCTCCCAGAGGGAGCAGATCGGAGTACGCAAACTCTGGCATTACGGCCATTCCTCACTCGGCGACAGCGGCTGGCCTCCCTTGGACAGCGCACCCACCAGGGTAGAACGTTGCAAGGGTGCCGAAGCTGTGAGGTAAGGCTCAGTCGAACACACGCGGCCGCCCCGGGTGCGGCGGGCGCGACTCCCCGATCGGCCCGCCGTGCGCCCCGGGCCGATCCGGCGGAGAGGCTCTAGTCGCGATCTATCGCGTTTGGGTACGCTTGGCCGGTGGACCTCGAAAAGCACCCCCAGCAGCCCGCCGCCCCGGCGCAATCCGCGCCCGCGGGTATCCGTGCCTCCGACGCGGACCGCGACCGGATCGCGGACATCCTGCGCGATGCCATGGCCGAGGGCCGGCTGACCGCCGAGGAGCATGCCGAGCGGGTCGACGCGGTCTACCGGGCCAAGACCGTCGGTGAACTCGAACCGCTGGTACGGGATCTGCCGACCCCCGGAGGGGGCGCCCTGCCGTCGTCCGCCGCACCGTACGCGTACGGCCCCGAGGCCCCCACCGGCCCGGCCGACAACCTGGTGGCGATCTTCAGCAGCTCCACCCGCAAGGGCCGTTGGCGGGTCGGCGGCCGTACGAACGCCTTCTCGCTCTTCGGCAGCGTGGAGATCGATCTGACCGAGGCGCTTTTCGGCCAGAGACTCACCGTCATCAACGCGACATCCATCTTCGGAAGTGTCGAGATCAAGGTCCCGGAGAACATCTCGCTGCGCGGCAGTGGGACGGGCGTCTTCGGCAATTTCGAAGTGGTCACACTGGAATCCGCAGACCCGGAAGCACCAGTGGTCATCGTCAACGGCTATTCGGTCTTCGGCAACGTCGAGGCGAAGCCGAAGCGCGGGAAACTGATTACGGATCTCCACAACAAGCTGCGCAAACACCTCGGCCACTGAACCACGGCACGTCGCGCCGGTCCGCACCGTGTCAATCAGGCCAATTTTCCGATCGATCACCATTTCGCTGCCCGGAACCCGGTGCCACTCAGTGCATAGGCGCACGCACAGCGGGTAGGGACTGCTGCATCGTCTCTCGCTCGCGAAGCCGTCGTCAGGAGTAGACCGTGCTGCAACAGCCGCATCAGCCCCTGCAGGTCGCCGCCGTCCCCACCCAGCGCACCCCTGCTCGGGAGGACGAGGCCGGCCCCTGGCACTCGGAGGCGGTGTGCCGCCGGGACGAAGCCGGGCTGTTCTTCGCCCCGTCGAAGGAGCCGACTGCTGCCCGACTGTCACGAGAGGAGTCCGCGAAGCGGGTCTGCGCGCGCTGTCCGGTGATGATCGAGTGCCAGGAGCACGCCTTGGTGCAGCCCGAGCCGTACGGGGTCTGGGGCGGCCTCACCGCCGCCGAACGCCGTGTGGTGCTCGCCCGCCGCAGACGGCGCGAGATGGAGCTCAAGGCCGCTGCTTCGGCCGGCCACATCGCCGCAGCCGGCTGACCGGGGCGGACCTGACCTCAGCGGAGCGGAGGGGCCTCGCGGGGCGCGACGGGCCGCCCCCACCCGCCGTCGACGCGGAGAGGCGCCCCCACCGCACATGGGGGGCGCCTCTTCACGTTCTCCCGGCCGGGCGAGGCCCGCTCACGCGTGCCTCGCGCGGTCTACTGCGCGCGGTCGAAGTCGATCGCGCTGTAGGCACGCAGCTTCGACAGCCGGTGGGTCGAGTCGATCTTCCGGATCGTGCCGGACTTGGACCGCATGACGATCGACTCGGTGGTCGCCGTCTCGCTGCGGTACCGCACGCCGCGCATCAGCTCACCGTCCGTGATGCCGGTCGCGACGAAGAACACGTTGTCGCCGCTGACCAGGTCGTCCGTGGACAGCACCCGGTCCAGGTCGTGCCCGGCGTCCAGCGCGCGCTGCCGCTCGGCCTCGTCCTTCGGCCAGAGCTTGCCCTGGATGACGCCGCCGAGGCACTTTATGGCGCACGCCGAGATGATGCCCTCGGGGGTGCCGCCGATGCCCATCAGCAGATCGACGCCGGTGCCCTCGCGGGCGGCCATGATCGAGCCGGCGACATCGCCGTCGGTGATGAACTTGATGCGGGCGCCGGTCTCCCGGATCTCCTTGACGATGCCCTCGTGGCGCGGGCGGTCCAGGACGACGACGGTGACGTCCTCAGGGGCGGAGTTCTTCGCCTTCGCGACCCGGCGGATGTTCACCGCCACCGGGGCGTTGATGTCGACGAAGTCGGCGGCCTCGGGGCCGGTGACCAGCTTGTCCATGTAGAAGACCGCGGACGGGTCGAACATGGAGCCGCGGTCGGCGGCGGCCAGTACGGCGATGGCGTTCGGCATGCCCTTGGCATTGAGGGTCGTGCCGTCGATCGGGTCCACGGCGATGTCGACCTCGGGGCCGGTGCCGTCACCGACCCGCTCGCCGTTGAACAGCATGGGGGCTTCGTCCTTCTCGCCCTCACCGATGACGACGACGCCGTTCATCGAGACGGTCGAGACGAGGGTACGCATGGCCTTCACGGCGGCGCCGTCGGCGCCGATCTTGTCGCCGCGGCCGACCCAGCGCCCGGCGGCCATGGCGGCGGCCTCGGTGACCCGGACCAGCTCCAGGGCCAGGTTGCGGTCGGGGGCCTCCGGGGAGACCTCTAGCTGGGACGGCAGATGATGCTCGGACATCGGAGCGCACCTTTCTGTACGACGACGACCGGAAGAGGGTGCTCTGACTCTATCGCCAGGTCGATAAAATGAGCAGACCGGGTCACTTATGAGCGGCAGGATGGGGTGGGTGCCGCGTCCTCCTGCCCCTCGGTCGGCCCCGTCGGACGTGATGCGACCATGGACCCGTGGCAAGCAAGCGAGGCAAGCAGACAGCGCGGGACATGATCCTGTCGATGGCGGTGATCTCCGCCGTCGCGGGGGTCGTTTACATTTTCGTCCCGCACGACGACCAGGCCAACCCGGTCAAGGCGGTCGACTACCGCGTGGAGCTCGTGACGGCCAGGCGCGCGGCCCCGTATCCGGTCGCTGCTCCGGCCGGTCTGTCCAAGGACTGGAAGCCGACCTCGGTCAGTTATGAGCGCGAGGCGGGCAACGGCTGGCACCTGGGCTTCCTCGACCCGGACGGCAAGTACGTCGCGGTGGAGCAGTCGACGTCCCCGGCGGAGAAGTACGTGTCCGAGGTCAGCCGGGACGCGCGGAACACCGGGCGCACGCAGCAGGTCGCCGGTGAGGCGTGGCAGCACTGGGAGGGCCCGAAGTACGACGCCCTCGTGCGCCACGACAAGGGCGCGACCACGGTCGTCACCGGATCGGCGTCGACGGAGCGGCTGGCGGAGATGGCCGCCGCGCTCAGGACGTCCTGAGCCGCGAGCCGGACGGCCCCGCATACGGGCGTACGGAGAAGGGCCCCGGAGCACATGCTCCGGGGCCCTTCTCCGTACGGCTGGAATGCCTCAGACGGTCGTGATGACCTCGTCGTAGGCGAGACGCGGCAGGCGCGGGAACCAGGCGTCCTCGCCCGGCTTGCCGATGTTGACGACCATCAGCAGGCTGTGGTCGCCGTCCAGGAACTCCTTCTCGATGCCCGCGGCGTCGAAGCCGGTCATCGGGCCGGCGGCCAGGCCGGCGGCGCGGACGCCCATGATGAAGTACGCGGCCTGCAGGGCGGCGTTCAGCGCGGCGGACGACTCGCGGACCGGGCGCTCGGAGAAGAACGCGTCCTTGGCCTGCGGGAAGTGCGGCATCAGGGCCGGGAGCTCCTCGTGGAACTCGTTGTCGGCGGCCAGGATCGCGACCAGCGGGGCGGTGGAGGTCTTCGGCTGGTTGCCCTCGGCCATGTGCTTCACGAGGCGCGCGCGGGCGTCGTCGGAGCGGACCAGGACGACGCGCAGCGGCGACTGGTTGAAGGCGGTCGGGCCGTACTTGACCAGGTCGTAGATCGCCTGGACCTGCTCCTCGGAGACCGGCTCGTCGGTGAAGGTGTTGGCGGTGCGGGCCTCACGGAAGAGGAGGTCCTGGGCAGCGGGGTCAAGAACGAGGGACATCTTGCGAATTACCTTCCGGGCGAATACGGATCAAGCGATACGGCGACCGTAACCGAGGGATAGGTTAACGTTCAACTAAAACCTGACCTGAGTGACCCACTCCACAATCGTGTGCGAAGTGCGCCCGGCCGCCCCGCCTTCTGACGAGGCGCACAACCACCGGGCGCGCCGGAACTATTCCGGGACCGGGCTCAGCCCGCGTCGCCCTGCCCGTCCGGCTGTTCCTTCCCGGGCTGGGCGAGCGCCTCGTCCAGCCGGGCCCGGGCACCCTGCAGCCAGTGCCGGCACACCTTGGCCAGCTCCTCGCCGCGCTCCCACAGCGCGAGCGACTCCTCCAGCGTCGTGCCGCCCGCCTCCAGGCGCCGCACGACCTCGATCAGCTCGTCCCGCGCCTGCTCGTACCCGAGCGTGTCCGTGGCGGCAGATGCCGTCGTCGCGTCGTCCGTCATGCGATCCACCCTATGTGTGAGGTACGACAACCAGGTCCGAGCCGGAACGGCGGGGCGGCGCGTACGTCATTCGGCCACCCGCACGGTGAACTCGCCCTCCGACACCCGCGCCCGCAGCTCGTCGCCCGGCGCCCCGGCGTCCGCCGGGGAGCGGACCACATGACCGTCCGGCCGCTGCAGCACCGCGTACCCGCGCTCCAGCGTCGCCGCGGGCGACAGCGCGACGACCCGCGCCCGGGTGTGGGCGAGCTCCGAGTCCGCCCGGTCCAGCAGATGGCCCAGCACCCGGCGGCTCCGCCCGGTCAGGGCGTCGACCTCCGCCGCACGCTCGTCCACCATCCGCTGCGGCTGCTGCATGGAGGGCCGGCCGAGCGCATGGGCCAGTCCCCGCTCCTCCCGGTCGAGCAGCCCTCGTACGGTCCGCAGGGCCCGGTCCCGCAGCTGCTGCACCCGTTCCAGCTCCTCGCCCACGTCCGGCACGACCTTCTTCGCCGCGTCCGTCGGCGTGGACGCCCGCAGATCCGCGACCAGGTCGAGCAGCGGGGAGTCCGGCTCGTGCCCGATCGCGGACACCACAGGCTTGCGGCACTCGGCGACCGTACGGATGAGCTGCTCGTCCGAGAACGGCAGCAGGTCCTCCACGCTGCCGCCGCCGCGCGCCACGATGATCACATCGACATCGGGCAGGTTGTCCAGCTCCTTCACCGCCTGGACCACCTGGTTCACCGCGTGCACGCCCTGCACCGCGGTGTTGCGCACCTCGAAACGGACCGCGGGCCAGCGCCGCCGTGCGTTCTCCAGCACGTCGCGCTCGGCCGCCGACGCCCGACCGCAGACCAGACCGATCAGCTGCGGCAGGAACGGCAGCGGCTTCTTCCGGTCCAGGGCGAAGAGTCCCTCCGCGGCCAGGGACTTCTTCAGCTGCTCCAGCCGGACCAGCAGTTCGCCGATGCCGACCGGCCGTATCTCGGTGGCCCGCAGGGACAGCTGGCCGCGGGGCGCGTACCACTCGGGCTTGGCGAGGACGACGACCCGCGCACCCTCCGTCACCACATCCGCGATCCGGTCGAAGACCTGACGGAAGCAGGTCACGCTCACGGAGATGTCGTGCGACGGGTCGCGCAGCGTCAGGAACACGACCCCGGCACCCGGCCGCCGCGACAACTGCGTGATCTGCCCCTCGACCCAGACGGCGCCGAGCCGGTCGATCCATCCCCCGATCAGCCGTGACACCTCGCCGACGGGTAGCGGAGCTTCCGCGGACGTATTGAGAGCCATGCGAGCGAGCGTATCCGCCGCCACGGACAGCGAGGCAGCCCGACGACACGCGAGAGACCCCTTCCGGCCGCCCCACGACAGGGAGTGGGCTCCCTGTCGTGGGGGCAGCCGTCATGCAGCCGGGTGCCGCCCCCACTGCAGCGCCAGGACCACGATCCCCACCGCCAGCCAGAAGACCCCCACCACCTGCGCGCTCGCCGTCGCCTCCGCGATCACCGCGACCAGCACCCCCGCACCCACCACCGGCACCAGCACGTGCCGCCACCAGCTGGGCGGCCCGTCCATCCGGCGTACGGCGAACCAGCCGATCACCGACGCGTGCAGCAGTACGAACGCCGTCAGCGCACCGATGTCGACCACCGACACCAGATGGTCGAGGCCGTCGGCGCGCCGGGCCGCCCAGACCGCCGCCACCAGCGTCACGGCCGCGGCGATCAGGATCGCGGTCCGCGGTACCCCGGACCGCGGGTCGACCCGGGCCAGCATCGAGGGCAGCCGCTGCTCCCTGGCCATCGCGAACAGCAGCCGCCCCGCCGCCGCCTGCCCGGCCAGTGCCGCGAACGCCGCCCCGATCGCCTTGCTGACCGCTACCAGGTCGTGCAGCCAGGTGCCGACGGCGAAGTCCACCGTGTCGTAGAAGGCGGACCCCTGCCTGGCCGGATGGGCGGCCAGCTCCGCCGACGTCATCGGCTCCAGCAGGGCCGCCAGATAGCCCTGCGCCACGAACAGGACCCCCGCGATCACCAGACAGAACAGCACCGCCCGCGCCACCTTCTCCGAGCCCCCGGTGGCCTCCTCCGCGAACGAGGCGATGGCGTCGAAGCCCAGGTACGAGAGCACGGCCACCGACACCGCGCCCAGCACCGCCGACGTCGAGAAGCCGGAGTCCCCGGTGAACGGCGTCCACCAGCCGCGTTGCGCCCCGTCCCGCACGAGCACGACCACCGCCGACACCAGGAACACCCCCAGCACCGCGATCTCCATCGCCAGCACCGCGAAGCCGACCCGGGCGGCAGCCCGCACCCCCCACAGGTTGAGCAGCGTGGTGACGACCACCGCGAGCGCCGTCCAGACCCACCGCGACACCGACGGCACCAGCGAGTTCATCGCGATCCCGGAGAAGAGATAGGCGACCGCCGGGATCAGCAGATAGTCCAGCATCGCCATCCACCCGGCGATGAACCCGGGCCCCTCCCCGAGCCCCTTGCGCGCATACGCGAAGACCGAACCGGCCAGCGGCGCGACCCGCACCATCTGGGCGTAACTGAAAGCGGTGAACGCCATGACGACGGTCGCCACGACGTACACGAGCGCGACCGCACCGTCCGATTTCGCGTCGAGCGTGCCGAAGATGCCGACAGGCGCCATGGGCGCGATGAACAGCAGCCCGTACACCACCAGATCCCGGAACCCGAGCGTCCGGTGCAGTCCCGCCCTGTCCGTACCGCTGCCGGCCATGAGCCCTCCGTAGATCGCGCGGACACAGTCGCGTACGGGGCGTACGTGGCGTACGTCGCGTATGGGCAAGTCTCCCGACCCGGCTGATCCCGCGCCTGTTCGGCACGGCCTTACGATGGGACGCATGACTGCTACGCCCAGCCCGTCACCCGCCACCGACCCGAGTGCGGGCGCCACGCGCCGCGTCCTGCTCGCCGCGCCCCGTGGCTACTGCGCGGGCGTGGACCGTGCCGTGATCGCCGTCGAGAAGGCCCTGGAGCAGTACGGGGCCCCGATCTACGTCCGCCACGAGATCGTGCACAACAAGTACGTCGTGCAGACGCTGGAGAAGAAGGGCGCGATCTTCGTCGACGTCACCGCGGAGGTCCCCGAGGGCTCCATCGTGATGTTCTCCGCGCACGGCGTCGCACCGACCGTCCACGCCGAGGCCGCCGAGCGGGGGCTCGCCACGATCGACGCGACGTGCCCGCTGGTCACCAAGGTCCACAAGGAAGCGGTCCGGTTCGCCAAGGAGGACTACGACATCCTCCTGATCGGCCACGAGGGCCACGAGGAAGTCATCGGCACGAGCGGCGAGGCGCCCGACCACATCACCCTGGTCGACGGCCCCGAGGACGTCGCCCGTGTCTCCGTGCGCGACGAGTCGAAGGTCGTCTGGCTCTCCCAGACCACGCTCTCGGTCGACGAGACGATGGAGACGGTGGACGCGCTGAAGGAGAAGTTCCCGCAGCTCCTCTCGCCGCCGAGCGACGACATCTGCTACGCCACGCAGAACCGCCAGATCGCGGTGAAGAAGCTGGCCGAGGACGCCGAGCTGGTCATCGTCGTCGGCTCCAAGAACTCCTCGAACTCGATCCGCATGGTCGAGGTCGCCCTCGACGCGGGCGCCCCCGCCGCCCATCTGGTGGACTTCGCGCACGAGATCGACGAGGCCTGGCTGGAGGGCGTCACCACGGTCGGCCTCACCTCCGGAGCCTCCGTCCCCGACGTGCTGGTCGACGGCGTACTGGAGTGGCTGGCCGAGCGTGGCTACGCGGACGTGGAGACGGTGAAGACGGCCGACGAGTCGATCACCTTCTCGCTGCCCAAGGAGCTCCGCCGGGACCTGCGCGCAGAGGCTGCAGCGCTCTCCGCGAAGTAACGACCTGGTGCAGGAGGCCGCGCACGTGGGTGGGGCGGCCTCTCACCCGTCCATCACCCCCCGGGGCGCGGGCCCGTGCCCCGGGAAGTGGGGCGCGGTGCGGCGCGGGCCCGTACCGTGGGTCGCATGCAGATCTTCGGCGTGGACATCGGCGGATCCGGGATCAAGGGTGCTCCCGTGGACCTGGACCGCGGAGACCTGGCGCAGGAGCGCCACAAAGTACTGACACCGCATCCGGCCACGCCCGAGGACGTGGCCGACAGCGTGGCCGAGGTGGTCGGCCACTTCGACTGGTCGGGACCGGTCGGCATCACCTTCCCGGGCGTAGTCACCAGCGGTGTCACCCGCACAGCGGCCAATGTCGACAAGGGCTGGATCGACACCGATGCCCGCACGCTCCTCGGCAACAAGCTGAGCCTTCCGGTGACCGTCCTCAACGACGCCGACGCGGCGGGAATCGCCGAGATGACGTTCGGCGCCGGGCGCGGCCGCAAGGGGACCGTGATCATGCTGACGTTCGGTACGGGGATCGGCAGCGCTGTCTTCATCGACGGGCAGCTCGTGCCCAACACCGAGCTCGGCCATCTGGAGCTGAACGGACACGACGCCGAGAAGCACGCCTCCACGAAGGCCAAGGAGGACGAGGATCTGAGCTGGCACCACTGGGCGCACCGGGTGCAGAGGTACCTGACCCATGTGGAGATGCTGTTCTCACCCGAGCTCTTCATCATCGGCGGCGGAGTCAGCCGCAAGGCGGACAAGTTCCTGCCGCTGATCGACCACGTACGGGCCGAGATGATCCCCGCGGAGCTGCAGAACAACGCGGGCATCGTCGGCGCGGCCATGGCCGCGGCAGGCAGCTGACCGGGGGAGCTAATCCTTCGGACGCCGTGTGGACCGCGCCGTCCGCGCGGCCAGCAGCATCCGCCGCCGGCGCTGCCGCATCAGCCGGATCTTGCGCACGGTGGCGATGAGCCCCGCGACGAGCGTGCCGCCGTACAGCCAGCCGGCATGGACGGCGAGCGCGGTGACGACCGCCATCGTCTGCCCGCCGAAGCCGCCCGTGCCGCCGGAGATCGGAATCACACCGATGGTGAACGCGATCGGCACGCTGATCGGTGCGGTCACCAGGTCCGCCGGCCGTACCCACAGTGCGGTCAGCGCGCTGACCGGCAGGAACAGCACCCCGTACACAATCGGCGAACCGTCGAGCAGCAGCCGGTCGAGGCACGCCAGCGAGAACATGACGGCGGCGGCGAACAATCCGGCACCGATGCCGGTGAGCCGAGGACTGGGCAGTCGGCGCAGCGCGAGCACGGCGGGCGCCCCCGGGCGTTCCCGGGGTCGGGGCGAGCCCACGGTCCGATGGACGGTGTCGGCCTCGTCAAGGGTGCCCTGCGGGGACAGCGGGGGCTGCTGAGGTGACTGCCGGTGCCGAGGGGGACGTGTTCTGGGCTGCTCCACCGGGACAACGTAGGTCGCGAGGCGGGAGGACAGAGGCGTGGGACACGCCCTTTGGGTGACCTTGGCGATGAGTTCGATGCCACATGGCCGAACGGGAACCGGATCGGCCCGGACCGGATCTGTGACTACCCGCTTGCCCCCGCCCGTAAACTGGAGAATCGGCCCATCCATCCTTACTGCAGGAAGTCGCCAACGTGTCGCTCACGATCGGAATCGTCGGTCTGCCGAATGTCGGCAAGTCGACCCTGTTCAACGCCCTGACCAAGAACGACGTGCTGGCGGCCAACTACCCGTTCGCCACGATCGAGCCGAACGTCGGCGTGGTCGGCGTCCCCGACGCGCGCCTGAGCAAGCTCGCGGAGATCTTCAACTCCCAGAAGCTGCTCCCGGCCACCGTCGACTTCGTGGACATCGCCGGCATCGTGCGCGGCGCGAGCGAGGGCGAGGGCCTCGGCAACAAGTTCCTCGCGAACATCCGCGAGTCCGACGCCATCTGCCAGGTCATCCGTGCCTTCAAGGACGAGAACGTCGTCCACGTCGACGGCAAGGTCTCGCCCAAGGACGACATCGAGACGATCAACACCGAGCTGATCCTCGCCGACCTCCAGTCCATCGAGAAGGCCGTCCCGCGCCTCACCAAGGAGTCCCGCCTCCAGAAGGAGAAGGTCGCGGTCCTCGCCACGGTCGAGGAGGCCCAGAAGATCCTGGAGTCCGGCCAGACCCTCTTCGCCGCGGGCATCACCGCGGGCACCGAGAAGGGCAAGCTCCTCCACGAGCTGCACCTCCTCACCACCAAGCCCTTCCTCTACGTCTTCAACGTCGACGAGGACGAGCTGGTCGACGAGGACTTCAAGAACGAACAGCGCGCCCTGGTCGCCCCCGCCGAGGCGATCTTCCTCAACGCGAAGATCGAGTCCGAGCTCATCGAACTCGACGACGACGAGGCCCTCGAACTCCTCCAGTCCATGGGCCAGGATGAGCCCGGCCTGGCCACCCTCGGCCGCGTCGGCTTCGACACCCTGGGCCTGCAGACCTACCTCACGGCAGGTCCGAAGGAAGCCCGCGCCTGGACGATCAAGAAGGGTGCCACGGCCCCCGAGGCGGCCGGTGTCATCCACACCGACTTCCAGAAGGGCTTCATCAAGGCGGAGATCATCTCCTTCGAGGACCTGGTCGAGACGGGCTCGGTCGCCGAGGCCCGCGCGAAGGGCAAGGCCCGCATGGAGGGCAAGGAGTACGTGATGCAGGACGGCGACGTGGTGGAGTTCCGCTTCAACGTGTAGCGGGCGACTTAGCACCACATCGCTGATCTGGTAAACACGCAGGTCAGAAGGGGTCCGACTCTTCGGAGTCGGGCCCCTGGTTTTTTCCCGTGCTGGGATGGTGCCGGGAAAGCTGATTCTTCGTCCCCCGTCACCCCTGCTCACCACTACCGTGCTGGGTCGGTGGGGATGCCGCGGCGCATCACACGGCGCCCAGGGCGCCACAGCGGAAGATGCGGCGGTCCATGGGATTGCCCCGCAGGATCGCCTCGCGCAGATCCTGCAGCTCGCGGCTCAGATCCAACCCCAGCCGCGCGGTCATTCGTGCTCGCGCCGAGGACAGCACTCGCAGCGCGTCCGCGCGACGGCCGCACTCGTAGAGCGTGGCCGCACGGAAGGCCAGGAGCATCTCGTGTTCCGGATGGTCCTCGGTGAGCCGCGCGAGCTCCGCGGCAAGCGACCAGTAGTTACGCAGCTTGAACTCCGCCGCGACACGCAGTAGTTGTGCCGAGATCAGCAGTTCGTCGAAAGCGGTGCCGACACCTCGGCGTGTCCGCTCGGATGCGACGTCCTCCAGCACCGCCCCCCGCCACTCGGCCAGGGCGGACGAGACGAGTCGTGAAACCTCCTGCGGCTCGGTGGCCCGCTGGGCCCGGTTGACCAGCTGGGTGAAGCGGTGCAGATCCACCAGCTGCGGATCGCCGGTCAGGGCGTACGTCGAACCGCTCCGCACCAGCCGCACCGACCCGTCGCACCCGCCCTGGCGAAGGCTCGCCCGCAGCCGGCAGACATGCACATACAGATCGGTCCGGGACGGCGGTCGTTCGTCCTCGTCCGACAGCAGGTCGATCAGCCGGTCCATCGGGAGCGGCCGGCCCATCTCCAGCAGGAGTAAACCCAGCAGCAGACGCTCGCGGCGGCGGCCGATGGCTCTGGGGTGTCCGTCGACGGACCACTCAACTCTGCCGAGCACTCGAAAATGCGACCCCGTGGCAAGCATGGCGGCAATCATGCTCAGCTCGTCATGTTCCTGGCAAGGTTTTGGCATCCTTCCGACAGGCCTCATCTATCACACTGCTCCCCCGTGCAACCGGCCAGGGGGGTCGCAACTTGCCTTACGTCATTGCGGGTCTGGTGCTCGTCGGAGCCGTCGCCCTGCTCAACCTCGTCCTGCTCATGGTCATCATGCGTCGCTGGCAGGAGCTCGAAGTCGTACGCCGTCGCGACGACTTCGCAGCCCAGGGGCCGCAACCCGGAGACGGACTCCCGGACTTCACCGCCACCGCGCTCAGCGGCCGGACCCTGACCCAGGACGACTTCCGCTCCGGGGAACTGCTTCTGGGTGTCTTCTCCCACGACTGCCCGGCCTGCACCGACAGCCTCCCCGACTTCGCCGAACGGGCCGACCGGGCCCGGGCGGCAGGCGGCCGGGTCCTGGCCCTGGTGATCGGCGCCGAAGCCGACGAGAGCAGTCTGACCGCCCAACTCGTCGGGCCGGCGGACGAGGTGGTACCGGGGCCCGAGGCATCACCACTGTTCCGCGCTCTGCGCGTCCCCGCCTTCCCCACGATCCTCAGCTACCAGGACGGCGTTGTCGCCGCTCCCTCCGCCGCCGGCCGCGAACCGGTACCGGCGGCCTCCTGAACCCCGGTGCGACCGCGGACCGCGGTCGCACCGCGGAGTACGCACATCCCATCCACACAGGAAGAGGAGAATCATGCGCACACTCAAGGCCGGTGCGGGCCGCCTGCTCGAGCGGATTCTGCCCAAGGCCGAAGCCGAGGCAGGCTGCGCGCCGGACTGCTGGACCGAGTGGAGCACCAGCGCCCAGCGGTGCCGCCGCTGTTGCTACACGGGCGCGTGCGGGGTCAGCTGCGGCAGCTGGAACTACTGCTGAACAACCACGGGGCGGGCCGCGCGCGGCCCGCCCCGTGTCCGCCGGCCCAGGACCCATTCTTTCGGAGTCATCCTTGTCCGACCTGCTGCTCGTCTGCCGCCTGACCCTGATCTGCGTGCTGGCCGTGGCCGGTCTCGCCAAGCTGCGCGACCGCCGCCGATTCGCCACGGCACTGGGCGACCTCACCTACCTGCCGGCAGCCGCCCGGCCGGCTCTCGCCGTCCTGGTGCCCGCGGCCGAGCTCATCGCCGCCGTGCTCCTCGCCCTGCCTCGGACGCTCACCGCGGGCCTGGCCGTCGCCGCCGCCCTGTGCGCGGCATTCAGCGCCGTCGCCGTCACCACCATGCGGAGCCGCAGCTCCGCCGGCTGCCCCTGCTTCGGCAGCAGGACCACTGTGCCCATGGGCCCCTGGCATGTCGCCCGCAACGCCACACTCACTGTGCTCGCCCTCCTCGGCGGCGCCATCGCCCTCACCCACGGCACCACCACTCCCGTCAGCGTCCCCGCACTCGCGCTCGCCGTCGCCGTCGCCGTCTATCTCACCGCGTTCGCCGTCTTCACCGACGACCTCGCCTTCTTCTTCTCCGCCCGCACCGGCCAACGCTGAAAGGACGATCACAGAGTGAGCTACGCCATCACCGGCCTCGCCCTTCTCGCCGCGGTCACCCTCGTCAACGCCCTCCTCACCTTCGCGGTCGTCAAACGCTGGCGTGCCATGATGGCCGCCCCCGCCCCGGCCGCCGCGGCCTCGGGCCCTCCAGCCCTCGCCGTACACGAAGGTGACCACACCCCCGCTTTCACCTTGCAAACCCCCCGAGGCGAAGTCAGCGAATCCACCCTGGCCGGGCACCCCGCCCTCGTCTGTTTCCTCCGCCCCGACTGCGGGCCCACCAGGGAGAGCCTCCCCGAGATCCAGCGGTGGGCCGAGGCGAACACCCCGTCGGGGGCGCATCTCGTCGCCGTCATCAACGGACAGCCCACCGAGGCCGGCCCCTTGCTGGAAGCAGTCGGCCCGCTCACCGAACTCACCGCCACCGAACCCCCGAACGGTCCCGTTGCCGGCGCCTTCGGCGTACGCCACCACCCCACCTTCGTCCTCCTCGACGCCGACGGGACCATCACCGAGACAGGCATCGGCCAAGGTTCCCTGCCCGCGCTCAACCTCCTCACCGCATGAGCGGGCAGTCCACCTCCCGCACGGCCGAATTCCTGCGGGGCCTCACCGCCGTACTCGCCCTCACGCTGCGGTCCTGCCCCGGGGCACTCGCCGTCCGCATCGCCACCGTCGTCATCGCGGGTACAGCCCCCGTAGCCGCCTCCTGGCTGCTCAAGTACGTGGTCGACAGACTCACCGCGGATGAATTCCGTGCCTCGGACCTCAACTGGGCCGCGGCCGGCATCGGCCTGCTCACTGTTCTCCTCGCCGCCGCCTCAGCCGTCTCCTCCTACGCTGACGGCCGCATACGCCGCGCCACCTCCACCCGGGCCCAGACCGACCTGCTCACGGCTGTCAACCGGCTCAGCGGTCTGTCCAAGCTCGAACAGCCCGCCTTCCACGACCGCGTCCAACTCGCCATCCAAAGCGCGCAGGGGGCCGAGCGACTCGTCGGTGCAGCGCTCCAGGGCGCCCAGGGAGTCCTCACCCTGGCGGGCTTCCTGGGAAGTCTTCTACTCATCAGCCCCACCCTGGCCGCCATCCTCATCGCCGCGGCCGTTCCGGCCCTCTTCGCCCACCTGGCCAACAGCCGGCATCGCGCGGACATGTTCTGGCGCACCAGCAACCTCGCCCGCCGCCAGATCTTCTACCGAGGGCTCCTCACCGACACGCAAGCGGCGAAGGAGATCCGCCTCTACGGCCTCGGCGGCTACTTCGCGCAGCGCATGCGTACCGATCTCGACAGCATCAACCGGCAGGAGGAACGCCTCGACCGCCGCCTCGTCACCCACGAGACGGCCCTCGCCGTCCTCGGAGCCGGCGTCTCCACCGGCGCACTCGTCTGGGGCGTGCACCAGGCCGCCGCCCACGCCCTCACCGCCGGTGACGTGTCCCTCCTCGTCGCCGCCCTCGCCGGCATGCAGACGGCACTCATCGGCCTGGTGGGGTGCATCGCCCAAAGCCACCAGACGGCCCTGCTGTTCAGCCACTACTTGCATGTCACCCAGGTCCGGGACGACCTCCCCGCCCCGGCCGCCCCGATCGCCCCACCGTCCCTGAGCCACGGCATCGAACTCCGGGACGTCTGGTTCCGCTACACCGACGACGGACCGTGGATCCTCCGCGGAATCAGTCTGACCATCCCGCACGGCACCAGCCTGGCCATCGTCGGTCTCAACGGCGCCGGCAAGAGCACCCTGGTCAAACTGCTGTGCCGCCTCTACGACCCGCAGCGGGGCAGCATCCGTTGGGACGGCATCGACCTGAAGGACTTCCCTGCGGACCAGCTGCGCCGGCGAGTCAGCGTTGTCTTCCAGGACCCGATGGAGTACGACCTCACCGCCGGGGAGAACATCGGTCTCGGTGACCTCGGCTCTCTCCACGACCATGGGCGCATCCACGCCGCCGCCGCCGACGCGGACATCCACACCGCCCTAGCCCGCCTCCCACAGGGGTACGACACCATGCTCAGCCGGATGTTCTTCCCCGACGACACCGAAGACACCAGCCCTGGTGTCCAGCTGTCGGGCGGCCAGTGGCAGCGCCTCGCGCTCGCCCGGGCCCTGATGCGTTCCGAACGGGATCTCATGATCCTCGACGAACCCAGCACCGGCCTCGACGCGGTCGCCGAACGCCACGTCCACGACCGGCTCACCTCACTGCGCCAGGGCGCGACGAGCATTCTCGTCTCCCACCGTCTCAACACCGTCCGCGCCGCAGACGCCATCGTCGTCATCGCCGACGGAACCGTGCAGGAGACAGGCACCCACGAACAGCTCATGACCGCCCACGGCACCTATGCCGAGCTCTTCACCACGCAAGCCGAAGGCTACGAGGAGACCGTCCGATGACCGCCGCAGCCGCGGTGCTCCTCGCCCTCGCAGGACTCCTCGTCCTCGCCGCAGCCCTGTTGCTGGCTCGTGGGCGGCTGGTGGCTGTGACCGTCCGCGGACACAGCATGTCGCCGACCCTCATGCCCGGCGACCGGATCCTCATGCTCCGTGGAAGACGCCGTGTCGCCACGGGCCGGGTGGCCGTCGTCGTCGCACCCCACCCCGAGCACGGCTGGCACTCCGTCACGAGCACCACGCCCGACTCCTGGTACGTCAAACGCATCGTCGCCGTCGCCGGAGAGCCCGTACCGCACTGGGCCGGCCGATGCCCCGGTACCCACGTGCCGCCGGGCATGCTCGTCCTCCTGGGCGAGAAGCCGGGTTCGACGGACTCCAAACAGTGGGGCTACTGCCCCGAGGACAAGCTCATCGGAACCGTCCTGCTCCGCCTGCGTGCCGCTGCGGCTTCGTGAGCGTCTGATGTGCGAGGCGGACCTGCACAGCGCGGGCCCATGCCGGCCCCGATTCTCAGCAGACGCCGGTTCCGAGGAACGGGCGGGGGCGCAGTTCCGCATACGGGAAGCCGGGCGGCACGGCCCGGCTCACCGCCCGCGCGGGGAAGCGGGTCCGGCCGCGGCCGAGTCGAGCATGCAGTGCATGACGGCGACCGGCAGCGCCGGGTTCTGGGCCGCGGAATCCGCCGTGGCCGTGTCCCGCAGCAGCCGGATCAGGGTGCGGGCCGGCAGGCGCGGGTGGGTCGCGGCGGCGTGCCGGACCGATCTCCGTGGGTCGTTGAGGAGCCGTACCGCGGAGACGGGTGACAGGCGTGGGTCGGTCGCGGCCCGGTGGCGTACCTCCTCATGGGTGTCCCGGCTGAAGCGTTCCACCAGGTCGGCGGTGGACTCCGGGTCGTCCAGGGCCAGTTGGCGCCCGGCTCGCTGCAGTAGCTCCGCGCGGCTGTTCCTGCAGTCCGTCATGGTGGCCATCCTGCCGGAGCGGGCCCCACACCGCGTCGACGACCGTTACGGAGCCGACCTCGGCGCACCCTGTGAACCCACAGGGCGGCCTCGGGCTTCCGGAGCGTGCCCGGCCCGTGGACAATCGCCGCCATGAGCGAAGAGTCGATACGGAACTACCTGGCCTCGGTCGAGGGCCGACTGGCGGCCGACGGCTGCGGGCCGCGCTGGGAGGACTGGGCGGGCGTGCCGGTTCTCGTCGGCCGGCGGGCCGACTTCCGGATGCGGTGGGCGGCCACCAACCTGCATCTGTTCACCGTGGCCGCCGCCGTGCCCGAGATCACCGTCCCGGTCATCGACACGTTCACCACACAGGTGCTCGCGTACGCCAAGAAGAACAAGGGCGGGCTGCCCGTCGGCATGCAGACCGGTGTCGCCTGCTTCCCCCTCCTGGTCAGCGACCGGATCGACCCGGCCGCAATGGCCTGGGCGGAGGAGAAGCAGCGCAACAAGTTCGCCTGCTTCGCCCGTCCGGTCGTCGTCGACACGGCGCAGGGGTACGTGGGGCTGTACCGCGGGAAGCCGGCCATCGGGCGCGCGTACGCCGGGCACCTCATCGAGAAGGGTGCCCTGTACTTCCAGCCGCAGCAGGGCTGAGGAACCGGTGCGGGGTCAGGGGTACTTCAGGCGGCTCAGCCACCACGGGGTGTCCGCTGATCCGGCCGCAGGATCGTTGAGGGTGTGCCGCAGGAACCGCTCGTCGAGTGGGGCGAGCACTGCGCGCAACTCGCGGGCGCAGTGCGGCGAAAGCGCGTGCAGGAGCACGTCGAGCACGCCACGCCATGCCTCAGGCCCCCAGTGGTCGCCCTGGCCGACCAGTCCTTCCACACCCGTCCGCAGAGGGTAGAGCACTCCCTGCCCGGGGATGTCAGCCAGTTGCCGCCAGTGCCGGAACGCTTCGTACGCGGCGCCCGGCCAGAAGCGTTCCCGTTCGGCGTGGGTGAGTTCGGTCAGGGTGCGCATCGAGAGCCCGGGCACCACGGCCCGGCTCTCCCACGGGCGGTGACGATGCCGCAGGCCCCTGCGGACGGCGGCCGGCGGCTTACGCGGCATGGGCCTTTCGCGTGTCGGTCATGCCGTCCATGATGCATCGCCCCCGGGGGCGTGCGCGAGCGGTTTCGGCCGAGCGGTGCGCCCAGGCGGCCTCGGTGTCCCCGGCCGCCGGACGTCGGAGCGGGGACGGCCGGCGGTCGGGGGAGACGCCGCGCACGAGGGCGCCGGCGGGGCGATCAGCGCGCCCGCGATCAGGTGGGGAGGACCGTGATGAGAGAGACGCGCGCGACGCTCACTGTGCGAACGTAAGGACGCCGACGCCACGGGCGGGCGACGCATGGGGTGATCGGCTGACGGTTCGATCGACGGAGGAGAACGGCATGTCGTACCCGGAACCGACGTACACGGACGGCAAGGGCGAGATCAGCGCCACGTACCGGCCGGCGAGCACGGCGGCGAATCTGCTGACCCGCAGCGGCGGAAGTACCCACTACCTGGCGACCACGGAGACGACGCACGGCGAATTCGGGCTCTACCGGATGGACATGGCGCCCAGAGCCGGCGGCCCTGCCACACACTTCCACCGGTCCATCTCGGAGTCGTTCTTCATCCTCGACGGGACGGTGCGGATCTACGACGGCGCGCAGTGGGTCGACGCGACACAGGGCGACTTCGTCTACGTACCGCAGGGCGGACTGCACGCCTTCCGGAACGACTCCGAGGCACCGGCGTCGATGCTGCTGCTGTTCACACCGGGTGCGCCGCGCGAGGAGTACTTCGAGAAGGTGGCGGAGGCCGCGCAGTGGTCGGAGGAGGAGCGGACCGAGTTCTTCATCAAGCACGACACGTACTGGACGGACTGACCCCGGCTCGCTCCCTCGCTGTCGGCAGCTCCCTGATCAGGGAGCCAGGCCCGTCTTGAGTCCAGCCCCGCACAGGGGGACGACGACACTGCGGTCCGTCCAGTCGCCGACCGCCGCCCAGCAGGCGACCCCGGTCGTCTCGACGTAGAAACCGCGGGTCGCCAGGTCCCTCTGTGCGGCACGGATCTGATCTTCCGTCACTGTGAGGAAGGTGCCGCCCGACTCCCGTACCGCCGCCAGGATCTGTCGGGCGCGCGGCGGGCGGGGGATGGCGATGCCCTCGGCGAGCGTGGGGGCGGCGAGGGCGGCCCGGCCGGGAGGGTCGGGCAGGCCGTCCGCGCCTCGGTGGAACGCGGTGGCCAGCGGCGACACGGCCTCGGCCTGCACGGCGATCAGGGCGGGACGCGTGTCGATCAGGCCCTGGGCGAGGAGTTCCGAGGTGGCCAGCGCCGCGCCGAGCAGCAGCGTGCCGTTGCCGACCGGCACGGCGATGGCGTCGGGGAGCCTGCCGCCGAGGTCTTCCCACATCTCGTACACGTACGTCTTCGTGCCGTGCAGGAAGTACGGGTTGAAGACGTGCGAGGCGTAGAAGGTGCCGGGGGAGTCGGCGGCGGCCCTGGCGGCCAGTGCGGTGGCCTCGCGGTCGCCGGGGACGATCTCCAGGCGGGCGCCGTGGGCCCGGATCTGCTCGGTCTTCTTCGGGGATGTGCCCTCGGGGACGTACACCGTGCAGGGCAGTCGGGCCCGCGCGCAGTACGCGGCGACGGCCGTCCCCGCGTTGCCACTGCTGTCCGCGACGACGCGACCGGGGGAGAGACGGCGGGCCAGCTCGGCGAGCATCACGGCGCCGCGGTCCTTGAAGGAGAGGGTCGGCATCAGGAAGTCGAGCTTGGCGGAGACCGTGCCGGTGAGCGGTACGAGTGGCGTGCGGCCCTCGCCGAGGCTGGTGGTGGGCGAGGAGAGGGGCAGCACCTCTTCGTAACGCCACAGTGAATTGACGCGTCCGGCAAGCGCGTTGGCGGAGAGCGGTGCATCCGGCTCGAAGTCGAGGTCCCAGGGGCCGCGGCAGACCGGACAGCACCAGGTCAGGGATGTGGTGTCGGCGCGGGTGCCGTCCTGCGGGCAGAGATACGTGGCCATGTCCGCCAGCATGTCAGCCGTGTGGCGGGTGGATGGCAAAGGTATGGCGTTCCCCAAGGCCGTCTTGTGGGATTCCTATGGATCGGTCAATCTTTCGCTGACAGCAGGGAACGGGCAGCGCGGAAACCGGCGTTGTTGATTGACATGCTCATGTCCATTTCCGACCGGCCCACAACGCCACATCAACGCACGGTAATTGAGGAGGATCCCCCCACATGTCAGTGATGAGTCACACCCCCCACGCGCGTCGAAGACTCGCTGCGGCGAGCGTCATAGCAGGCGCCGCCCTCGCGTTCTCCACCGCGGCGGCGTTCCCCGCCACCGCGGCCGGGACCGCGGCGGAAGGCCGGATCGAGAACGCGGGCGCGCCGGGCGCCATCAGCGGCAGCTACATCGTCACGCTCGACGAGACGGCGGCCGACGCCGGCTCCACGCAGGGCAAGGCGCTCGCCAAGGAGTACGGCGCCACGATCAAGAAGACCTACCGCGCCGCCCTCAACGGCTACGCGGTCGAGCTCTCCGAGGCGCAGGCGAAGAAGTTCGCCGCGGACCCGGCCGTCGAGTCCGTCGTGCAGAACCGGACGTTCACGGTCTCCGGCACCCAGCCGTCACCGCCTTCGTGGGGACTCGACCGGATCGACCAGAAGACCCTGCCGCTGAACCAGAGTTACACCTATCCCGACAAGGCGGGCGAGGGTGTCACGGCGTACATCATCGACACCGGTGTCCGGATCACCCACAGTGACTTCGGCGGCCGCGCCTCGTACGGCTACGACGCCATCGACAACGACAACACCGCGCAGGACGGCAACGGCCACGGCACGCATGTGGCGGGCACCGTCGCAGGTTCCGCGTACGGCGTCGCCAAGAAGGCGAAGATCGTCGCCGTGCGGGTCCTCAACAACAGCGGCTCCGGCACGACCGCACAGGTCGTCGCGGGCATCGACTGGGTGACGGCGCACGCCGTCAAGCCCGCCGTCGCCAATATGAGCCTGGGCGGAGGGGCGGACTCCGTGCTCGACGCCGCCGTGCGCAACTCCATCGCGTCCGGCATCACCTACGCCGTTGCCGCGGGCAACGAGTCGACCAACGCCTCCACCAAGTCCCCGGCACGCGTCACCGAGGCCATCACCGTCGGTTCCACGACCAGCACCGACGCCCGCTCCAGCTTCTCCAACTACGGCAGCGTGCTGGACATCTTCGCCCCGGGCTCGTCGATCACCTCCTCCTGGAACACCAGCGACAGCGCCACGAACACCATCTCCGGTACGTCGATGGCGACCCCGCACGTCGCCGGCGCCGCGGCCCTCTATCTGGCCGACCACCCGGCCGACACTCCCGCGCAGGTCTCCGCCGGCCTGGTCGCCGCGGCCAGCACCGGAGTGGTGACCAGCCCGGGCACGGGTTCACCGAACCGGCTGCTGAACGTCGGCAGCGGCACCACGACGCCGCCGGGCCCGAAGTTCGAGAACACGACGAGTTACACCATCAGCGACAACTCCACGGTCGAGTCGCCGATCACCGTCACCGGTGTCACCGGCAACGCACCCGCGGCGCTGAGCGTGCCCGTCAACATCACGCACACGTACATCGGCGACCTGAGGATCGACCTGGTCGCGCCCGACGGGTCGGTCTACAACCTGAAGGCGTACGGAACGGGCGGCAGCACCGACAACGTGATCACCACCTACACGGTGAACGCCTCGTCGGAGGCGGCCAACGGGACCTGGAAGCTGCGGGTCAGCGACAATGCCGCGGCCGACACCGGGAGGATCAACTCCTGGGCCCTGCAGTTCTGATCCTTGCGACGACGGGTCCGTGAACGGACCGAGGGTGTGGGGGCGGCTGCCCCCACACCCTCTCGCCTGCTAACGCCGGCCCAGGCCCTGGTCGACGGCGGTCATCAGCTCGCCGTCGTCCGTGTCCCCGTCCAGCGACCAGAACATCGCACCGCCGAGGCCGTGGCTGCGGATGTACGAGGTCTTGGTGCGCAGCACCTGCGGGTCGTCGTACGTCCACAGGGTCGTGCCGTCGAACAGCCAGGCGTGCCCGTTCCTCACGTCCCGGTGGATCCTGTACGTACCGGAGTCGGCCAGCTTCTTGAGGGCCTTGTAGTCCTCGTAGCCCGCCGCCCAGGTGGCGGGTGCGGGGGCCGCGGCCGGCCGGCCGAGACCGTCGCCTCCGCCCGTCACGCCGGTCCAGCCCTGGCCGTAGAACGGCATGCCCATCACCAGCTTGCGGGCAGGGGCGCCGCGCTCGATCCAGTCGCCGACGGTCTGGTCGACGCTGAAGTCGCCCTTCGCGTACAGCGCGGACTGCTGCGCTGTGGTCTTCTCGCCGGAGACATGGAAGTCGTAACCCTGGAGGTTCACGAAGTCGAAGTCCCGCATGATGCGGCGCACGTCGAAGCCCGCGTCGATCTTGGCGGGAGCGGTGGGGACGAACGCGGAGAGGTCGTAGTGCTTCGGCCTCGCGCCGTGGCCCTTCCCCTTCCGCGCCTTCGCACCGCTCTTCGCGTACGCGTCGAGCTGGGTACGGAACTCGTGCACCAGGGCGGTGAAGTTCTGCTTGTCCTCGGGGCGGTAGACCGTGTCCGTGTCGCCGGCGGAGCCGGGCCACTCCCAGTCGATGTCCACGCCGTCGAAGAGCCCGGCTGCGGCTCCCTCGCCGCCGCGCGCCCCGTCCACCGGCAGATTGCCCTTGATGTACAGGTCGATGCAGGAGGAGACGAACGCCTTGCGGGAGGCGGCGGTGCGGGCCGCGTCCGAGAAGTGGGTGGACCAGCTCCAGCCACCCAGCGAGATCATCACCTTCAGGCCGGGGTGCTTGGCCTTGAGCTCACGCAGCTGGTTGAAGTTGCCCGCGAGAGGCTGGGTGTCGGTGTCCGCGACGCCGTCCACCGACCCGGCGGCGTCGAGCGGACGGACGTAGTCCGCCCAGGCGTCCGCCTCACCGGGCACATTGCCGGCCAGGCACGTGCCGTCGGCGCTCGCGTTGCCGAAGGCGTAGTTGATGTGGGTGAGTTTGGCGGCGGCGCCGCTCGTGTCCAGGTCCTTGACCTGGAAGTCGCGCCCGTAGACACCCCATTGGGTGAAGTAGCCGACGCGCTTGTAGGCGGGGGCGGACGCGGCGGCGTGGCGGCCGTCGCTTCCGGTGCCGCTGGTGGCGCGATCTGCGGTGGCGGAGGCGGGGGCGATGCCGGCCGCCAGCGAGAGGGCGGAGGCGGCGAGGGCGAGTCCGGACAGGGTTCTTCGACGCATGAGGCCCGTTCCTGTGCGTATGCCGAGAAGTACGAGAGCCGTGCTGTGAGTTGTGCTGTGTGCAGAGGAAGTTATTGGTCTGGACCAAATCGGGTCAAGGGGTGGGAGCCGATCGCGGATTATCGGGGGCGGTCGGGGGTCGGGTATGTGTCGTGCGGCACCAAATCATCACTTCGGGTGAAACTTTGGCCTGTGCTTGCGGTCCACAACCGACGGTTGCCAGTCTGTTGCAGACTGTCAACCTGTTGGGAGTGGCCCGTGACTTTCGGTGAGCAGCCCGCCTATCTGCGCGTTGCGAGCGATCTGAGAGAGAAGATCGCCAATGGTTCGCTGCCGCCGCATACGCGCCTGCCGTCGCAGGCCCGTATCCGCGAGGAGTACGGAGTCTCCGACACGGTCGCGCTGGAGGCGCGCAAAGTGCTGATGGCCGAAGGGCTGGTCGAGGGGCGCTCCGGTTCCGGTACGTATGTGCGCGAGCGCCCGGTCCCGCGTCGTATCGCCCGTTCCGGATACCGTCCGGGCGCCGGTGCCACCCCGTTCCGCCAGGAGCAGACGGCGGACGGGGTGCGGGGGACGTGGGAGTCCCGCAGCGAGCAGGAAGGGGCGAGCCCGGAGATCGCCGAGCGGCTCGGCATCGAGACGGGCGACCGGGTGATGCGTACGAGGTACATCTTCCGGGAAGCGGGGGAGCCGATGATGCTCTCCACTTCCTGGGAGCCCCTCGCCATCACGGGGCGCACGCCGGTGATGCTGCCGGAGGAGGGCCCGTTGGGCGGCTGCGGGGTGGTCGAGCGGATGGCCGCGATCGATGTCGTCGTGGACAACGTGGTCGAGCAGGTCGGCGCGCGCCCGGGACTGGCGGAGGAGCTCCTGGCGCTCGGCGGTGTGCCGGGTCATGTGGTGATGGTGATCGGGCGCACGTACTACGCATCGGGGCGGGCGGTCGAGACGGCGGATGTGGTGGTGCCCGCCGACCGCTACCGGATCGCCTATCACCTTCCTGTCAGGTGAGCGGCGGTTCGCGCGCCGGTGGGGTCCATCGGGGCCCGCTGTCGAGCCCTCGGCCGAGCTCGACGCCGATCCCTTTGACGAGTGCTCCGGCGGGACTTTTCCGGGCCCCGCCCGGCTTGCGGCCGGGATTTCTGTCGAGTGACCGATACCCGGACGGCCTGTCCCGGACCCGTGACGACGAGTTAACGCCCATCCGGTTCCCGTAACCGAGGGGCAATCACCGGCCGTAGCGAGTTGTCATGTCCTGCTCCTACCTTCCCGTCCGTACCCGCACACGGACAGACGAACGGGAAGTCACCGATGACGGACACAGCCACCCCCACGACGGCCGGGGTCCCGGAGGCGCAGCCCGCCGGAGCTTCGGGATCCGACGGGGCTGCCGGGACACCGGCCGCCGCCCCGCCGCCTCCCGGACGCAGCTATGCCAGACTCGCCGCCGACGAGAGCCGGGAGGACTACTCCCTCCGCTACGCACCGCATTCCTTCCGGCGCTGGTCGCCCTCGGTGGTCGCGGGCACCGCGCTCGGCGGGATCGCCTATCTCGCCGACTTCGCGATCGGTGCCTCGATCGTCTTCACCTACGGCTTCACCAGCGGTCTCGCCTCGATCCTCACCGCGGCGACGATCATCTTCCTCACGGGCATTCCGATCGCCCGGGCCTGTGCGAAGTACGGCCTCGACATGGACCTGGTCACGCGCGGCGCCGGCTTCGGCTACTTCGGCTCGACGCTGACCTCGTTGATCTACGCGTCCTTCACCTTCATCTTCTTCGCCCTCGAGGGCTCGATCATGGCGCAGGCCATGCACCAGGCCGTCGGACTGCCGGTCCAGGCCGGCTATCTGCTGACCACGTTGATCGTCATCCCGATCGTCTTCCGGGGCATGGGCGCGCTCGCCAAGGTGCAGGCCTGGACCCAGCCGATCTGGATTGTCGGCATGGTCCTGCCGTTCGTGGTACTCGCCTTCGAAGCGCCGGACGCCTGGGGCGCGTTCGGCTCCTTCGGCGGTACGGAAGGCGCGGGCTCCGGCTTCTCCTGGGTCGGGTTCGGACTCGGCACGGGCGTCGCCCTCTCGCTGATCGCCCAGATCGGAGAGCAGGCCGACTATCTGCGCTTCATGCCCGCCAGGACCGAGGCCAACAAGCGCCGCTGGAACCTCGCGGTGCTCGCCGCCGGGCCCGGCTGGGTCATCATCGGGGCGGCGAAGCAGCTCGGCGGCGCGCTGCTCGCCTTCGTGGCGCTGGAGGCGGTCGGCAGGACACACGCACTGGAACCGATCGCACCGCAGATCGAGGCGCTGAGGCCGTGGCTCGGCTCGTTCGCCCTGCCCGCCGCCGCGGTCTTCGTGATCGTCTCGCAGATCAAGATCAACGTGACCAACGCCTACAGCGGTTCACTGTCCTGGTCGAACTTCTTCTCCCGCATCACCCACAAGCACCCGGGCCGGGTCTGGTACATCTTCCTCAACCTCGCCATCGCGCTCACGCTGATGGAGATGAACATGTTCGCGGCCCTCAACAAACTGCTGGGCTTCTACTCGAACGTGGGCATCGCCTGGATCGCAGCCGTCGCCGCCGACCTGGTCATCAACAAGCGGATCGGTCTGAGTCCCCGGTACATCGAATTCAAGCGCGCCTACCTGTACGCGGTGAACCCGGCCGGATTCGGCGCGATGGTGATCGCCTCGACCGTTTCGATCCTCGCCTTCTTCGGGCTGTTCGGCACCTACGCGGAGGCCTTCTCGACCTTCATCGCCGCCGGACTCTCCCTGGCGCTCTGCCCGTTGATCGCGTGGGCGACGAAGGGCGCGTACTACCTGGCCCGCCCCAACCCGGTGAACGGGCCGGGCGTCGAGATCGAGGACCTCACCGCCACCCACACCTGCTCGGTCTGCGACACCGCCTACGAGCTCCCGGACATCGCCGACTGCCCGGTCCAGTCGGGACCGATCTGTTCGCTGTGCTGCTCGCTGGACGCGGAGTGCGGGGACATCTGCCGCAAGGATCCGACCGCCGGCCCTGTCCTCATGCCGATGCCGACGCTGCGCACGGCGCGGGGGCCGGCCGAGGTGGCGGAGGCGTAAGCGGCACGACCGCTCCGCGAGGCACGGGGGCGCATCCGAATGGGTGCGCCCCCTTCGCGTTGGCCGGATCGGTGCCTCTTTGTGTAATTACGTATCCGTTGCGTAAAGGCCAGGCGTACGCTCGGGCATATGCGTACTGCGGTTTCCTGGGGATCCTTAGAGGCGTGCACGCCGTTCAGGGGAGGGGCTCAATGCTCGGGAGGGACACGATGAGCGACGGCGGTGCCGTGCTCCCGTGGCTGGTGATACGGCAGGACGACAACGGCAATCGGTACCGCGTCGGCAGGTACGCCACGCGGGACGAGGCCCAGAAGATCGCTGACAAGCTCGACAATCGCGGACACAAGCAGCTCTATTGGGTGGAGCGCATGGGGCAGAGCGCCCGGCCGTGACCGACGGGCGACTACGGGGGTGGTACGGGGCCGGGGCCTGTGAGGGGCGGAACCGGGGACTACGCTCCGGCCTATGAGTGATCGCGTGGTGGTGGCCGGAGCCGTCTACGACCAGGGGCGCCTGCTGGCCGCGCGTCGCAGTGCGCCGCCCGAGCTGGCCGGCCGCTGGGAGCTGCCCGGTGGAAAGCTGGAGCCGGGGGAGAGCGGCGAACAGGCGCTCGTACGTGAACTCCGCGAGGAACTGGGCGTCGAGACCGAGCCGCTGGAGCGAATCCCCGGTGAGTGGCCGCTGGGGCCCGGATACGTACTTCAGGTGTGGACCGCGCGACTGGTGTCCGGTGTGCCCGCGCCGCTCCAGGATCATGACGAGCTGCGCTGGCTCGGGCCCGGCGAGGGTGACGAGATCGACTGGCTGGATCAGGACCGGCCCGCCGTCGCCGAAGCCATGCGCCGTCTCCCGGCCGGATCCGCGCCGGTCGAATCCACGACGGCCGAATCCACGACGGCCGAATCCACGCCGACCGGAACCGCGTCGACCCGGAGGCTGCCGGGCGGTGCGTGCTGCTGATCGGGTGCCCCGCTGTGCCCGCGCTGCGCGCATGTCGCCGTACGCCCGTACGCCCTACGCGTCGATTCCGGCGATAGGTCGCCCTAAATATCGGGTATGTGCTGATTAGCCACCGTAAACAGGACGTTCTTCGTTGCTGGTCTTGGGAAGTGATCGGCGTGATCGATACCGAAGGCGACTGCGCCGAGTGGACCTTTCCAGCAGTGCCCGGCGCCGTCCGTACTGCTCGGCATGCGGTCCACGAGGCGCTGCGGGGGTGGGGACTCGATGCGGCCGTCGGTGATGTGACCGTCCTGCTGGTCAGCGAGCTGGTGACCAATTCCTTGCGCTACGCCTCGGGCCCCATCGGGGTACGGCTGGTGCGCCCCCACCTCGATGGCGAAGTTCCGGACGCCCACCCCGGACTGCTGGTGGAAGTCTCCGATCCGCTTCCGGATCCGCCCACCGAACGTGCTGCTGCACCCGACGACGAAGGCGGCCGAGGACTGCAGCTGGTGGCCTGTTCCGCACGCCGCTGGGGGACCCGGCGCGGAAAGAGTGGAAAGACAGTGTGGTTCGAGCTGGCCCTCCCTGGTTAGGAGTGGGGTGGGACGCACAGCGATCACCAGAGGCCGGGCCGAACCTGGCTGAAAGGGACTGTGGCCGTGCTGTGATCCTGAACGCCGTGCCGGAGAGCGCCGTAGTGCTGAATACTGCGGGCAGGACCGGTCCGGTGTGTGAGCTGGAGGGGACGGTCGCGTGAGCGAAATACCGGGGACAGCGGGCGACGTCGTGTGGCAGAGCAGCCCGCCTGGCTCGATCTATGACTACATCAGGGTCGCCTCCTTCTCGATCGGCCCCGACGGGCTGATCGAGCAGTGGAGCCGCCGGGCCGCCGGCCTCTTCGGCATTGCCGCGCACGAGGCGGTGGGCAGGGACCCGGTCGAGACCTTCATGCCCGCAGAGCTGCGCACCGGTGGCCATCGCCGGGTCGGCGAGATACTCGACGGCAAGGAGTGGACGGGCCTCGTCCCCTTCCGGATGCCGGGCGAGAACGCCGTGCACGGTCTCGCCGAGGTCTATGTCATGCCCAGCGAGACGGAGAGCGGGGAACCGGCCGCCCTCTGTATCGTCGTGGACGTCCGCGCCCTGCGGCGTATCGAGACGGACCTTGCGGCATCGCAGGCCATTTTTGGTCAATCTCCCTTCGGTTTCGTGCTGTTCGGCACAGACTTCACGGTCGTGCGCGCCAACCAGCGCTTTGCCACCGTCTTCGGCGGCCAGGCCGACGACCACCGCGGCCGCACGGTCGACGACTATCTCGCCCGCCCCGAGGCCGAGCGGCTCACCGCCACACTCCGGCGTGTTCTGGAGACCGGGAACTCCGTCACCGATCTCCAACTCGTCGGCACCACACCGGGCGACTCCGAGAGCCGCCACTGGTCGATGAACCTCTACCGCGTGCACAGCGGAGCAGGCCGCCCCATCGGCATAGCCGGACTGGCCACCGACGTCACCCGCCGACACATCGCCGCCCGCGAGGCCGCCAGCGCCCGCCGCAACCTCGCCCTGCTCAACGAGGCCGGCGCCCGCATCGGCAACTCCCTCGACCTGGAGACCACCGCCCGCGAACTCCTCGGCGTCGCTGTACCCGGCTTCTGCGACCTCGCCTCGGTCGACCTCTATCAGGGGCTGCTCACCGGTGACGAAGCGCCGCCCGGCAGTTGGGGCTCGCTCCACCACGAGCCCGTCGGCGGATCCGCGGAACTGCGCCGTGTCGCCTTCGCCAGTGCCGTGTCGGATGCCCTTCCGGCCACTGCCCCGGACAGCGCCTCGACCGACGGCGCCATCACCCCGCCCGCCCTGGGCGCCGTCCACCGCTACCCCTTCAACTCCCCCTGTTCCATAGCCCTGCGGACCGGCCACGTCGAGGACGTCCCCGGCGACGACCGCGGCTTCGTCCAGTCCACCCTTGCCGTTCCGATGGTCGCTCATGACACCGTCGTCGGCCTCGTCCAGTTCTCCCGCACCAAGGGCAGCGAACCCTTCGGCGAACGCGACCGGGCCCTCGCCACCGAACTCGCTGCCCGCGCCGCCGTCTGTATCGACAACGCCCGCCTCTACCGGCGCGAGCACGAGCGCGCGCTCATCCTCCAGCGCAGCCTGCTGCCACCGGGCGATCCCGAGGCAGCCGGTCTCGACATCGCTTGCCGTTATCTTCCCGGCAACACCGCGACCGAGGTCGGCGGCGACTGGTTCGACGTGATCGAACTCCCCGGACACCGCACCGCCCTGGTGGTCGGCGACGTCATGGGCCGTGGACTGCGGGCCGCCGTCGCCATGGGCGAACTGCGCACCGCCGTAAGGACCCTGGCCCTCCTCGACCTGGAACCCGCCGAGGTTCTCTCCGCCCTCGACGAGGTCGCCCGCGGTCTGGGCACCCCCGGTGGCAGCACCCCCTCCGATGGCCTCGGCGGCGCCCAGTGGCCGTCACGGGCGTCCCACAAGGCCCGGGATGCAGATCTCTCCGAGGTCTATCTGGCGACCTGTGTCTACGCCGTCTATGACCCGGTCACCCGGCGGTGCACCTTTGCCAACGCCGGACACCTCCCCCCTGTTGTGGTCGAGCCGGGCGAACCCGCCCTGCTGCTCGACGTCCCGCCCGGGATGCCGCTCGGCGTCGGCGGCGAACCCTTCGAGGAAGTCGAGGTCGAACTGAAGGAGGGCGCCCTCCTCGCCCTTTACACCGATGGTCTCGTCGAGTCCCGCGACCACCCGCTCGACGAAGGACTGCAGGCACTGCGCAACGCCCTCGTCGAACCCGAGCTCCCGCTCGAGGACGTCTGCGACCACGTACTGACCACGCTCGACACCCGGCACGGTGAGGACGACATCGCCCTGCTGATGGCCCGCATCCAGGGGCTGCCGATCGACGCGGTCGGCGACTGGCGGCTGCCGCGCGAACCCCGCTCCGTCGGCCGTGCCCGCGAACTGGCCCGTCGCCAACTGCTCGCCTGGGAACTCGATGACCTGGTGGACACTACCGAACTGCTCGTCAGTGAGCTGGTCACCAACGCTTTGCGCTACGGCGAGGGCGAGATCCGGCTCAGGCTGCTGCGCGACCGTACGCTCGTGTGCGAGGTATGGGACGCAGGTCTCGTCCAGCCGCGGCGACGCCGAGCACACGACACGGACGAGGGCGGGCGCGGGCTGCAGCTGGTCGGACTGCTGAGTGCGGCCTGGGGTTCGAGGCGGACTCCGCGCGGCAAGACCGTCTGGTTCGAGCTGCCGCTGCCCGACGGGGCACCGGCCGCAGAACGCACGGTCGAGCAGCTGCTGAGCATGTTCTGAACGCGGGACCGGGACCCGGGGTCGGAACGGCTGCCGCTCCGGGTGCGGCGGTCATGACGCCGTTTTCAGGGCAGCAAGCCGGGCCTCGATCTCGGCGCTGTCGCCCAGGCTGTCCAGCCGCTCGAACTGGGCGTCCAGGGACGATGCGGCGAGCTCCTGCTTGCCCATTGCCTTCGCCTCCTCGCGCCGCACCTTGTCCTCGAAGCGGCTGAGCTCACTGGTCGGGTCCAGCACATTGATGTTCTTGACGGAGTCCATCATCTGGTTCTGTGCCTGGGCGGACTTGGCGCGTGCGACGAGCTCGTCCCGCTTGGACTTCAGCTCTGTCAGCTTGTTCTTCATCTGGTCCAGGCCGGACTTGAGCTTGTCCACCACCTCCGTCTGCGCGGCGATCGTCGGCTCTGCGGTCTTCGCCTCCTTCTCCGACTGCAACTGGCGGCCGAGCGCGACCTTGGCCAGGTTGTCGAACGTGTCGGCCTCCGCTGCCGAGCCCGCCGCCCGCAGCTCGTCGGCCTTGCGACTGGCGGCGAGCGCCTTGTTGCCCCATTCCTCGGCCGCGTCGACGTCCTCCCGGTGGTCCTGCTCCATCAGCCGCAGATTGCCGATGGTCGCCGCCACCGCCTGTTCGGCCTCCGAGATGTTCGCCGTGTAGTCGCGGATCAGCTGGTCCAGCATCTTCTGCGGATCCTCCGCCTGATCCAGCAGCGCATTGATGTTGGCCTTTGCCAGCTGAGTGACGCGGCCGAGGATGGTTTGTTTGGTCATGGCACCTCTCCTTGGTATGGGCCGTGTGGACCGTATGAATTCCATGGGCTGTGCGAATCGGACAGGCCGTACGGGCGGTCCGAACGCGCTCGCGCGCATGTTCCGCCGATTTTTCAGAAGCGGCCGCCGCCACCCCGCCGGCCGCGGGTGCCCCCGCCGCCGAAACTGCCGGGCCCGCCCCTGCCACCGCTCCCGCCGAATCCGCCCCCGAACCCCCCTCCGTAGCCGCCGCCCCCGCCGCCCAGGAGACCGCCGAGGATGATCCCGCCGAGGACCGCCCCGCTCATCCCGCCTCCTTGTACACCGCCCGGACCGTTTCGGTTCCCGTACGCCCGCACATCCTGTTCGGCCAGGCTCTGCGCCTGTCCGGCCAGCGAGTCCGCCCGATGCGCCTCGGCCAGGGCGCCTTGCGGATCGTCGTTCCCGGCCAGCTCCCGGGCCCGCTCCAATCGCCGCTGCGCCTCCGCGAGGCGGGTCCGGGCCTGGCTGCCCACCGCCCCGCGGTTCGTCGTGATGTAGTCCGCGGCTGCGGCGATCGCCGAGCGTGCGGTGAACGTCGCCTGGTCGAGCAGGGACTGGGCGCGACGATGGCCCTGCTCCCGCTCGCGTGCCCCGGCCAGCGCCTCGTCGAGCGCCGCATCCGCCTCCTCCACTCTGCGCAGCGCATCGATGGGGTCGTAAGGCCCGGCCGCCAGCTCCCTCTTCACCTCGCCGAGCACCGACCGGGCCCGGGCGACCCGGCCCCGCAGATCCGCGGTCGGCACGTTTTCCGCGGTGCCTTCGAGCAGCCCGTTCGCATCGGCCAGATCGGTCTCTGTCTCGGTGAGCGCGGCCGGCAGCTTCGCCGCCGCCTCCGCGAGCTCCCGGGCCCGCCGGTCCACGGCGTCGACGAGGGTGGTCGCCTGACCGACCGCGCCCTCGGTGGCCCGTACGTACACCGCGGCTGCCGCGTTGTTGCCCCCGTCCACCGCCTGTCGCGCCTGGTTGAGACTCGAGGTCGCGAAGACGAGACGGTCCTTCGCCTGTTCGGCATCGCCCGTGACGGAGGAGGAGGCCGATTCCGCATACCGACTGCGCAGCGTGGTGAGCACCGTGTCGGCCGCCGACACCCGGCCCGCGAGCGCACGGAAAGCGGACTCGGCGGTGGCCACGGCCTGCGGAGCGTTGCGTTCCAGTGCGCGCAGCCGGTCGAAGTCCTCGGAGACGGCGTCGAGTCGTGTGTTGGCCTCGGTGCAGCGGCTGATGATCTCGTCCAGCATCCGACGGCGCGTCGCGTCGTCCTCGGGGAAGGCGTCGTCGAGCTGCTGGCGCAACCGGAACGCGGCGGTCAGCTCGTCCTTCGCGCATGTGACGGCCCCGGTGAACGGGGCGGCGGCCTCTTCCCCGAACTGCGCGGTGGCAAAACCGAGTTCTTCTTCACTGGTGCGGACCGCGTCGTCCGTGTCCACCAGCGTCTGCTTGGCCCGGGCATCGAGCTCCGGAAGCGGAGTCGGCAGCTCCGGTGGAGGGGTGCCCTGTGCCCAGCCGGTCGCGCCGGGAGTGGTGCGGGTCGTGGTGCGTCTCTTCCGGCGGGTGTACGTATAGGCGGCGACCGCTCCCGCCCCGCCGACGAGGGCCACGGGCAGGAGCAGGTCCCAGGCGCTCGTCCCGCCGGGATTCCCCGTTCCGGGATCGTTGGCGCCGGGTGTGACGGCGGGGGTGGGCACGGGCTTCCCGGCCAGTACGGCGGTATAGCCGTCGGCAGCCCCGATGGCGGCGCCCGCCCAGTCGTTCTCCCTGAGGGCCGGTTCGATGGCCGTGCTCGCCACGTCCCGAAGCTGGGCGTCGGTCAGGCGGGAGCCCTGGTCGACGGTGTACGCGTACTGCCGGCCGTGTGTGGCGACAGCGAGCAGGACGTCCTCCAGGCCGAGCCCGTTCTTACGGGCGGTCTCATCGGCCCAGTTCTGCGCGGAACGGCCGGAGAAGTCACGTACGTACACGACGAAGAGCTGGATGCGGCGGTCGGCGTAGAGACGGTCGAGCGCGGCGACCACTTCGGACCTTCGATCACCGAGAGCACCCACCTTGTCGGTGATCTGCCCGTCCCGGGACAACGTCACGGGGTCGTCGGCGCGGGCGATCGGCGCAGCGGGAAAGGTCGGCCAGGCCAACGCCAACAGCACCGCGACGAGGGCGCGGCCCGGTATGAGGATCCGGGTACGGCTCACGAGCTGCATCACCTTTGTGAGGTTATGTCCACCCTCAGTCACCCGCGACCCGGCGGTCCGCCCGGGGCCGGTGCCACGTGATCCTCCGAGGTGGGGTCCTACGGTCCGCACTGCGGGGGATCGATGACGCCGTCCTACTGCCGCATCCGCCACCACGCCTCCCGTCGCCACGGATGGCCGGGCGCGCGGGGATCGGGGAGGGGCCGGCGGAACAGCTCCCTGTCGATCAGGGCGACGAGGCGGCCCGGCTCGGCCTGCGGCCGGGGCGGCAGCAGGGCCAGGACGTCGTCGAGCACGTCCCTGGCAAGGGTCACGTCGTCGAGCGAGCAGCCCCGACAGGGGCAGTCGGCGAGGCCGGGGTACAGCGTGCGGCCCGGGAGGCCGAAGAAGGAGTGACAGCGATGCGGGGCTGCGGCTGTGGCACCCGGGAAGACCGTGTACCCATCGCTCTCGTGCTCCACACGACGGATCGCGGCGTCGGCGGAGAGGGACAGCCGGTGGATCCTGCCCGGCTGGAACAGCCGTCCGGGCGTTCTCTGCTGGGCGGTGCGCAGCGCGCCGGGCTGCTTACGCCGCATCGGCCCTTCGGCAGGGAGGAGTCATGGCGGTCATACTGCCACGGCACGCCGACAATCAAGGGGGCACCGGAGTGCGTACGCGTATGAGGGATATGGCCAGTGCTGTGTGGAATCGGGTGGGCCGGTTCCGCTGGAGTCGGCTCTGGGAGACCTGGCCGCGACGGATCGCGCTCGGCCTCGTCCTGGTGATCGTGATTCCGGTGGTCACGGCGGGTGTCGCGCTGCGGATCAACTACTCCGGCGATCCCGGTGCCGGGACCCGTACCCGCGGCCGTGATGCCGTCTGGCTCGGCCACGCCTGGGTCGACGGGCGCAAGACCGACAAGGACCTCGCCGCGTTTGCCGCCCGGATCAGGGGGACCGGGATCAAGGACCTGTACGTCCATGCCGGACCCCTGGAACACGACGGCACACTGCCCACCACCCGCTACCCGAAGGCGCGATGGCTGCTCGATGCCGTGCACCGCACTCTGCCGGGCATCCGGGTGCAGGCCTGGCTCGGCGACGTCCTGGCCACCGAAGGTCCCGACGGGCTTCGTCTGGAACGGTCCGCGTCCCGCACCGCGGTGGTCGCCTCCGCGAGGCAGATCCTCGATGCCGGTTTCGACGGTGTCCACTTCGACCTCGAACCCCTGCACTCCGGCGACCGGCACTATCTCTCGCTGCTCGACGACCTGCACGCCCTCACACAGGCCCGATCGGCACCGCTCTCCGTCGCCGCCCACCAGATCGATCCGCTGCCCGCCGCGCACAGTGTCGTGGGCACGCTCAGTGGCAGCCCCAAGTGGTGGTCGCAGAAGTTCTTCGGGCAGGTGGCGCGACGTGTGGACCAGATCGCCGTCATGTCGTACGACAGCTGGATGCCGCTGGAGGGCATGTACGGCGGCTACGTCGCGGAGCAGACAGCGCTCGCCCTCGAAGTGACCCCCCGGGAGACCGATCTGCTGATGGGCCTGCCGTTCTTCCACGAGGACGATCTCGGGCACCACGAGTCGGCGGAGACGGTCGAGGCCGCAGTCCGCGGCACCAGACTGGGTCTGGGACGCACGGACCGCGGCCGGGAACGGTTCGGAGTCGCGCTCTATGTGGACTTCGCCGCGCGGGAAGGTGACTGGGCGGCGTACCGCGAGGGGTGGAACTGACCCCGCCGCCGGGGGTCAGATGGAGAACCGCTCCTTGGCGAGCAGCGGACGCACCTTCGACCGGAACCCGCCCGTCCGGAAAGGCTGTTGCAGCAGCCCGGGGCGGATCGCCTGGGCCAGTGCCGCGGCGATCATGCCCTGGTCGAGGGCGAGCATGTAATCACTGACCCGTCCGGTGCGGACATTGACGGAGTCCCGGAAGCCGTAACCGTCGTGGTAGGCACCGAAGTCGCGGTCGAGCGCCCGCAGGTTGGCCATCGCCTCCACCGGTGCGTACGGCAGGGCGAGGAACGAGGCGTGCGGGGTGACCACACCGTTGGTGAACGCCGACGCGGGCGGCAGCGGCGCGCCGTCCGTGGTGTACGTACGGTCGGTATTGGAGGCATAGCCGTCGACCTGCATGCCGATGGCGTCGACGCCGTACTCCTGGTAACCGCCCTCGGGAATGTTGGCGGGGGAGAAACCCCAGTACCCGTACTTCGCTTCGTCCATGCCGTGTTCGATCTGACTGCGGACATAACGCTGGTGGGTGAGGCCCCAGGCCTGCGGCGACCACTCCGGCTCCGGCACGAACAGTGGCACCATCAGCGCCTCGAACATCGAACCACCCCAGCTGGGGATGATCTTCCGGCCGCGGTGGGTGTAGTGGCCCTGCCAGACGCGAACGCCGTCCATGGCGACGTACGAACCCTGCGGATACTGCTCCTGCCCGTGCTCCGGAAGCATCGTGCGCAGCAGGTGCCAGTAGTGGTCGGCCGGCAGTGATCCATCCGCGATGCCGAGGTAACTGGCCATGCGCGGCTCGGTGTTGAGCGCTCCGTAATGGTGGCCGGTGGGCTCCTCGGTGTCGGGCCAGAAGCCGCCGCGCAGCTGGCCGGGGCCGGCGACCGGGTCGGCCGGGTCGTACGGCGTGTAGTAGTACGACCAGTCGGCGGTAGCCAGGATCCGGGAGACGCGCGGGCGCAGCGCGGGCGAGGCGTCGGCGGCGATGCGCAGGCCGGTGATCAGCCAGGCGTTGTCGACGGAGGAGAGGAACGGGCGGACCGGGTCGCCGGTGCCGGGCCACTCGGTCAGCACCGAACCATCGTGCGCGTCGTACCAGTTGAGCCAGAAGCCGTGGTGGCGCTCCAGCTTCTCCACGGCCTGCACGGTGCGCTCCAGCCTTCGGTGCATTGTGGCGTCGCTGATCACGCCGAGACGGCCCGCGGCCACGGTCGACCAGAGCCCGCAGCCGATATTGGTGGGCGAGGTCTGGCGGGACTGGACGGGGCCGCCGGATCCGCTGACGTCGATCTTGTCCGTGGCCAGACCGAGGTCGGTCGTCATTGCCTCGATCGAGTGGTACGTGTCGCGGAACCAGCGCAGCAGCAGCGGTGTATCAAAGGCATGAACAGGATGCGCGGCATGAGTGGGTTGACCGGATCGAGTGGCCGGAGCGGCGCTCGCGGAGGACGCGGATACGACTCCGAAGGACAGGGCGGCAGCCCCGGTCCCTGCAGCGGTGATGAACGTGCGACGGTCCATGAAGGTCCAGCTCCCGGTGGCAGAAGGGGGATGGGGGGATTTCGTGGCGTGCTCGATGCGGCGGCAGGAAGACGGCCGCGGGTGTGGCTGCGCCGATGGCGCGGTTTTCGGGTGTGGCTGTCGGCGCGTCCGAGGCCGTGGGGCGTCGAGCGCGCCGAAGGGTGCAGTGCGGGAACCGGCGGCCGTCAGGTTCCGCCGGTTCCCGCACTGGAGGGGGCCGTCAGGTGGCTCCCGGTCTGTGGGGTTTCGTCAGTCGGCGATGCGCGGCAGGGTGCGGGTGCGGCCCATTTCGCCCAGCCAGACGGCGGACGGCTTCGGCAGCCGCTCGAAGGTCTCCGGGTTCCAGCCGATCAGACCGAAGGTGGGCTTGTAGGAGCCCCACTCGTAGTTGTCGAGCGCGCTCCACGCCAGATAGCCCTGAATGTTGAGACCGTCCTGCAGCGCGGACGCGACCTCGTTCAGAGCCCCGGTGTAGTAGTCGACCCGGCGGCTGTCGACATCGGTCGCGATGCCGTTCTCGGTCACGATCAGCGACACCTCGCTGCCGACCACCTCGGCGGTGTGACGCAGCGCGTAGCCCACCGCGGACGGGTAGTACTCCCACTGCGTGAGGGTGCGCTCGACGCCCTCGGCCGTCGGGATCGGTCCGTCGGCGCCGATCCTGGTGCGGGTGTAGGACTGGACGCCGATCCAGTCGTCGCCGCGGGCGGCCTCGATGAAGATGTCCTCGCGCGGGTAGCGGTACGCGGCCGTGACGTCCTCGGCGCCCGGGAGCGCCTGGTAGACCTGGTTGGCGATGGTCCAGCCGACCTGGATGTCGGCGTTGACCGCCTTGACCTCCTTGACGGCGGCGTGGTGGGCGGCGATGACGGCCTGGGTCGTTTCGTCGTCCGGGGTCGGCAGCCCGGCCGGCGGGAAGCTGTTGTCGCCCCGCTTGGCCTGGCCGGCCATCACGGCGATCATGTTGGGCTCGTTGATGGTGCAGACGTGGCTGACGTCCTGGCCGATCACCGGTGCGCAGGCTGCGACGTAGCGGGCGAAGAGCTCGGTCGCTCCCTCGGCGGTCCAGCCCCCGCGCGCCTCGAACCACTGCGGCACGGTGAAGTGGTGCAGGGTGATCATCGGGCGCAGGCCGCGCTCGACGGCGCCTTCGACCATGCGGCGGTAGTGGGCGAGTTCGGCCCGCGAGAACTGGCCCTCGGCCGGCTCGATGCGCGCCCACTCGATGGAGAACCGGTAGTCGGTGAAACCGAGACCGGCGAGTACGTCCATGTCCTCGTGCCAGCGGTGGTAGCTGTCGCAGGCGTCCAGGCTGGGCTCCTGGATGTGGGTGCCCGCGGTGTGTTCCTTGACCCACCAGTCGCTGTTGGTGTTGTTGCCCTCGATCTGGTGGGCGGCCGTGGAGGCACCCCACAGGAAGCCTTCGGGGAACGGGACCTGGGTGTGAGTCATCGCAAAATGTCTTTCTGGTGCATGGAGGGGTGTGGCCGACAGCGGAGTGGGGTGCGGCCTTGTGCGTTTTGGCCGGGCGGGCTACTTCATGCCGGCCGTGGCAATGCCCTGGGTGAAGTGGCGCTGCAGCGCGATGAACAGGACCAGCACGGGCAGCACGACCAGGAACGCCCCGGCCATCAGCATGCCGTTGGAGCCACCAGCCTTGTTGGGGTCCGTGGCGAAGGTCGCGAGTGCTACCGGCAGGGTGTATTTGTCCGGGTCGTTGGTCGCGATCAGCGGCCAGACGAAGTTGTTCCAGGAACCGAGGAAGGTGAAGATCGAGAGCGTTGCGAGGGCAGGCTTCACCAGCGGCATCACGATCCGCCAGAAGATGTACCACTCGCCGGCGCCGTCCATCCGGGCCGCTTCCAGCAGTTCGTCCGGGATCGACTGCATGAACTGCCGCATCAGGAAGACACCGAAGGCTCCGGCGGCGAAGGGCAGCACGAGCCCCGCGTAGGTGTCGATCAGCTGGAGCTTGCTCATCAGCACGAAGAGCGGCAGCAGCATCAGATTGCCGGGCACCATCAGGGCGCCGAGGACCAGCCCGAAGATCTTGTTGCGCCCGATGAAGTTCAGCTTGGCCAGGGCATAGCCGAGCATCGAGCAGAACACCAGGTTCGCGAGGGTGACCAGCACCGCCACGATCACCGAGTTCATGAAGTACAGCGGCAGATCGAGCTTGTCGAGCAGGTCCCGGAAGTTGTCCAGGGTCCACTCGGTGGGGATCCACACCGGAGGGCTGGCCGACAGTTCGCTCGACGTCTTGAAGGCCGAGAGAGCCATCCAGAGGAACGGTGCCGACATGATCAGCAGACCGACCGAGAGCAGGACGTAGACCAGCGGCCGCTTGGGGTTTCGGGTTTTCTTCACGCCCTGGGGCCGGATCGGCTCCTTCGACTTCGCCGTCGGGACGGCGCCGGGTGCACGGGTGGCGCTCATTTCGTGTTGTCCTTCAGCAGTCGGAGCTGGAGCACAGTGATGCCCATGATCACTACGAAGAGGACATACGCCATGGCGCTCGCATAGCCCATGTGGAAGAAGTTGAAGCCCTCGCGGTACATGTTCAGCGAAACGGTGAGGGTGGAGTCCGAGGGCCCGCCCTGCGTCATCACGAACGGTTCCTCGAAGACGTTGAGGTAGCCGATGGTGGTGATGACCGTGGCGTAGAGGAGCGTGGGCCGCAGCAGAGGCACGGTGATCCTGCGGAACTCGTGCCAGACACCGGCGCCGTCGAGCTTCGCGGCTTCCCGCACTTCGGTGGGAATGGCCTGCAGGCCGGCGATGAAGAGCACCATGACCGTGCCGAGGTTGCGCCAGACCGCCATGGCGATCATCGACGGCATCGCCAGCGTCTCGGAGCCGAGGAAGTCCGGAGGGGTGAGGCCCACTTCCGTGAAGAGGCCGCCGATCAGCCCGTCGCTCGGGTCGAGCACAAAACGCCAGACCACGGCGACCGCGACGATCGTGGTGACCACCGGAGCGTAGAAACCGACCCGGAAGAAGGTCCGCGCCCGGTCGATGCCGTTGTTCAGCAGTACCGCGGCGACCAGACCGAGGAAGATCGTCAGGGGGACACCGATGACCACGAAGTACGCAGTGTTGAAAAGCGACTTGAGGAACTTGTCGTCGCTGAACAGATTGACGTAGTTCTCGAAACCGATGAAATTCGCGTCCAGCGGGTGCGTGACATTGCGCAGTCCGAAGTCGGTGAAGCTCATCAGCAGAGTGGCGAGGATCGGGAACGCCATGAAGACGGTGAAGAGGACGAGGAAGGGAGTGGAGAACAGCCAGCCGGCCGCGTTCTGCACACCCATCGAAGCCCTCTTGCGACCCCGGCGCCCCTGTGGCCCGGCGGCCGGGGACGCGGAGGTCCCCGGCCCGGCCTGCACCTTGGCCGGCTGTGCGGCCTTTCCGGTCGTGGTGCTCATGGCTCCTACTTCACGAGGCCTTCGATCTGGGACTGCGCCGTCTTCAGCGCGTCCTCGGCGGAAGCCTTGCCCTGGGTCACCTTCGCGATGGCCTGGTCCACCTTGTCGGTGATCTCGGTCCACTTGGCCAGCGAGGGCGAGGGCTTGGCGGTGTCCATCTGCTTCTTGAACACCTGGAGGTTGGCGTCGTCGGCGAGCGTTCCGGAGGTCCAGGCCGCGGTGTTGGCAGGCAGGTCCTTGGTGCGCTTGTACCAGTCGGCCTGGCCCTTGGCGTCGGTCAGGTACTTGATGAACTGCGTGGCGGCGGCCTTGTGCTCACTGTCCTTGGAGATCACCAGGGAGGAGCCGCCCGCCATCGAGACGGAGGACTTGTCGGCGGGGACGTTGGCCACCGCCCACTTGCCCTTGATCTGCGGCTGGCCCTCGTCCAGCAGGGTCACGTGCCAGGGGCCGCCGAAGAACATGGGGACGCGGCCGTTGCCGAAGTCCTTCACGACGTCGTAGCCGGGCTGCACGGACTTGTTGGAGAGACCCTTGTCGAAGTACGAGCCGTACTCCTTCAGCGCCTTGACGGCCTCAGGGCTGTCGATGACGGCTTCGCCCTTGTCGTTGACGATCTCGCCGCCGGCCGAGTACAGGAAGGAGTAGAAGTTCTGCACCGTGTCCAGGCCACTGGGCTGGATGGACAGGCCCCACTTGGTACCGGCCTTCTTCTGGTAGGCGGTCGCGAGGTCCTGCATCTCCTTCCAGTTGGTCGGGGCCTTGTCGATGCCGGCCTTCTCGGCCAGGTCGGTGCGGTAGTAGAGGACGCGGGTGTCGACGTACCACGGCACGCCGTACGCGGTGCCGTCCACCTCGCCCTGGTTCCAGCCGGAGGCGAAGAAGTCCTTCTTGTCGAAGGTCTTGGTGTCCACCGGCTCGAGGACGCCCAGCTCGGCGAACTCGCCCATGTAGCTGCCGCCCATCTGCGCCACGTCCGGCAAGGTGCCGGCGGCGGCCGCGGAGACCAGCTTCTGGTGGGCGACGTCCCAGCCGACCGGGGTCACCTTGACGGTGATGTTCGGGTGGGACTTCTCGTAGACCTTCGCCACATCCGCGAGCTTCTCGCCCTCGGCCCCCATGGCCCAGACGGTGATCGTCTGCTTCTTGTCCGCGGCGACGTCGTCGCCACCGGAACTGCCGCACGCGGTGATGCCGAATGCGAGAGCGACTGCTATGCCGACCGAGGCGGTTCTGACGGTGCGGGACATGGAGGGCTCCTCCTTGAGCAATCCGAATGTATGCGCTGCCTGTAAGCGCATACATCACTCTGCGGCACATATTCGGGGATGCGCAAGAGGGTGCTAGGTCACACTCGTGCAACGTGTCGGTCATCTGAATGTTCAACTTTGGAACCGTAAACGGGGTGTTTGCGGATATGAAACCGATGTGACCGATTCGGTAAGTGGTCTGGACCGGAGATGGTGGGGCGATACTGTCGCGATCATGGCTTCGTTCACGCATGACTTCCCGTTCGATCCGTCCTACGGGTGCTCGCTCGATGAGCTCCTGCGCGTCCCGCCGCCTGCCGCCCCGGGCGATTTCGCGGCCTTCTGGCGAGCCCGCCACGACGAGGCCCGCAAGGTCGCCACGGAGCCGCGGATAGGCCCGTTGGAGGGGGAGCGCGACGGGCTTCGGATCCACGGTGTGACGTACACCTCCGTGGGTGGGGCCCGGATCGGCGGCTGGCTCGCACTGCCTGCCGAGGGGGCGGCGGAGCACGGATTCGTGATCGGCCACGGCTACGGCGGCCGGCAGGAACCCGGGCCCGATCTGCCGCTGCCGCTGGCCCGGTCCGCCGCGATCCTGCCCTGTGTGCGCGGCATGGGCAGCCGCGGCCTGCAGCCGGGCATTCCCGACGCGGCCGACGCGCATGTCCTGCACGGCATCGAGTCGCGCGACACGTATGTCATCGGCGACTGCGTGGCCGACCTGTGGTGCGCGGCCTCGGCGCTGCACGAGCTCGTCCCGGAGCTTGCTCCCGAGGGCGGGGAGGGGGTTCATCGCCTGGGCTACCTCGGGGAGAGCTTCGGCGGTGGACTCGGCGCGCTGGCCCTGCCGTGGGACGACCGGTTCGGGGCCGCTCAGCTGACGGTGCCGACGTTCGGGAACCACCCGCTGCGCATCACGCTGCCGTGTGTCGGCAGTGGTGAATCGGTGCGCGCGTACCACCGGGAGCACCCTGAAGTCACCGATGTGCTGCGGTACTTCGACGCGGCGACGGCCGCCGCGCAGGTGGAGTTGCCGACGCTGGTGGCGGCCGCGCTGTTTGATCCGGCGGTGCCGCCGCCCGGTCAGTTCGCCGTACACAATGCGCTCACCGGGCCGCGGGAACTGCAGGTGCTGAGCGCGGGGCACTTCGAGCACGAGGGGCTTGCCGCGGAGACGGCGGAACTGCGGGAGAACCGGCGGCGGTTCTTCGGCACGTACCTGGCCTGAGGGCTGTCCCGGGCAAGCTTTGCCCCGTCGCGCCGCCCGGCACGCACTCCCCCAAGGCCTTAAGGGCCAGGGGGGACCCCCTTCGGCGTTGGCCAGAGCCCTGATGGCACTGATCCCGGGGAACTGGGATCAGCCGGCTGCCGGGTTGTCCTCGGGCGCCCGAGACGCTGGGATGCGCGCCCGGTCGTGGGTGACTTCCGGCGTCCGTCAGCCGCAGCCGCAGCTGGCCCGGCGGGCCAGCGAGACCGGGAGCATGAGGGAGACCGGGGGGCGTTCCCGGTTGCTCAGGCGCTGCACCAGCAGTTCGACCGCCTGCTCGCCCAGCTGGCGGATCGGCTGCCGTACGGTCGTCAGTGGCGGTCGTACGATCCGGCTCAGCGGGATCCCGTCGAACCCGGTCACGGCGATGTCCTCGGGCACCCGCACCCCCCGGCGCTCCAGTGCGCGCAATGCGCCCACCGCCATCTGATCATTGGCGAACAGCATCGCCTGCGGGCGTTCGGAGTCGCTGAGGCCCGCGTTCCGGTCCAGCAGTGCCTCTGCCGTCCGCGCGCCCTCGGCCTGCGTCATCATCTCGGCCCGCAGGTCCGGTGCGTCCGGCACCGGGAGCCCGGCGTTCCGGCAGGCCTGCTGGAAGCCGCGGAACCGTGCCTCCGCGTCCGGGGACTCCACCTCGCCCCCGATGAAGGCGAGCCTGCGCAGCCCGTGGTCCTCGATCAGGTGGCGGGCCAGTTCGCGTTCGCCGTCCGCGTTCGCGACGACGATGTGGTCGAGGTGGTCGATCTCGCGCGGCCCGGCGAGCATCACCACCGGCAGCCGGCGCGATATCACTTCGAGGTCCTCGGTCGGCACGGTCTGCGCCAGTACGGCGAAGCCGTCGACCCGGCCCGCGACCTTCGCGACGAGGCTCTCGGGCCCGCCCTCCAGCGATGCTGCGATCAGCAGGGCGTATCCGTGCCGCCGCGCCGCCCGTTCCATGCCGCGGATGATCTGGTCGGAGTAGAGCATCACCGCGTCGTCGGCGTCGCTGTCCGCCTCCGCGTCGGCCTCGGCGTCCGGGTCGGCGTAGTCGGGGAAGCAGAGTCCGAGCACGCCGGTCGTCCGGCTGGCCAGTCCGCGGGCGTTCCCGCTGGGTACGTAACCGAGCTCGCGTGCCGCTTCGAGAACCCGTTCGCGGGTCTGGGCGCGGACGGAATCCGGGTTGCGGTAGACCCGCGAGACCGTCGCGATCGAGACCCCCGACCGCTCGGCGACGTCGTACACCGTTGGGGCGCTCACCCGACCGACCGTCCGCTTCTTCTTCCGTACCGATATTTCTTCTGAAAGCGCATTCACCCTAGATCGCGGGGTCGTGCACGAGCAAGGTCCCGAGCGACTCCGCGAAAATAGACAGGCAACCTTGCAAGATGGCCTGTGCATCTTTTACTTTGGGGATATGCGGGAACCGACATCGTCCGAAGGCGCACCCCTTGAGCCGAGTGCCGAGCAGATGGCGACGCAGCTTGTCTCCGTCGTCAACCGGCTGCTGCGGCGGCTGCGCACCAGTTCGTCGGACAGCCTGCTCACCCCCACCCAGCGCTCGGTGCTGGCGCGGCTGGGCCGGGAAGGTCCGGACACCACGGCCGGGCTGGCCCGCGCGGAGTACGTACGGCCCCAGTCCATGCGGCTGACCCTCGGCGCGCTGGAGAGCCAGGGCCTCGTCGAGCGGGCCCCCGATCCAGCTGACGGCAGGAAGTCGGTCGTGTCCATCACCGAATCCGGCCGCACCACGCTCGGCGCCGTACGGGCCGCCAAGCACAACTGGCTGGCCGAAGCGATTGCGGCCGGACTCGACGGCGACGAGCGCCGCACCGTCGCCGAGGCCACGGCCCTCCTCGACCGCCTGGTCGAGAAGTGACCGCCTGCGAACCGACAGCACTACGGGCGGTCGGCGACGGGCCGGCGCCGGAAGCGATCCCCGGTCCGGCCGCCGCCACCGCACCCACGTCCGGCACGGCCGCCGCAGCAGCCCCCGGCCCGGCCGCCGCCATCCCCGGCTTCAGCGCCCGCCTCACCGCCCCGCTGCTCCTCGGCTCCGTGCTCAACACCACCATGATCTCCACCGCCCTGGTGGCGATCGGGCATCACTTCGGCATCGGTGCCGCCGACATCGCGTGGCTCATCTCGGTCCTGTATCTCGCCGGCGCCGTGGCCCAGCCCGTTCTCGTTCCTGACCGTGCTGGTCTTCTTCCTGCTCGATCTCGCCCACCCGGTGTGGTGGCTGCTCGGCCCCTTCGCCGTGCTGCTGCTCGCCGGAGCCTGCTTCGGCATACCGCAGGGGCTGATCGGTACGAGCAACCAGGCCGCTGTCCGGACGCACGCACCACCGGAGGCCATCGGCTCCGCCGCAGGACTCCAGCGCACTGCCCAGTACCGCACCGTCCAGTACATAGGGGCCATCACCGCGTCCAGCCTGATCGCCCTCGCCTACGGGCAGTCGCCGAGCGACGGCGGACTTCATCCGATGGCAGCGGTCTCGGCCGTGCTCGGCCTGCTGCTGACCGTCACCGACCGCGCACTGCGCACCTGTAACCGACCTCCACCGGAAAGAACCGAGCAAGGAGCTCCACCATGACCGCCACCACCCTGGACGCGAAGACCGCCCTGGTCGTCGTCGATCTCCAGAAGGGCATTGTCGGCCTGCCCACCGCCCATCCGGCGGCCGACATCGTCGCCAACTCCGCGACCCTCGCCGACGCCTTCCGGGCCAAGGGTCTCCCCGTCGTCCTGGTCCGTGTCACCGGCGGCGCCCCCGGCCGTACCGAGGGCCCCGGCGCTCCGGGCAGCCCGCCGCCGACTGGGCCGAGATCGTCCCCGAGCTCGGCCCGCGCGAGGGCGACGTCGTGGTCACCAAGCAGCAGTGGGGCGCCTTCTACGGCACCGATCTCGACCTTCAGCTGCGCCGCCGCGGCGTCACCCAGGTCGTGGTGACGGGAGTCGCGACGAGCATCGGCGTCGAGTCCACCGCCCGGGCCGCACACGAGCACGGCTACCACGTCACCGTCGTCACGGACGCGGTCACCGACATGGATGGCGGCTCCCACACCAACAGCATCGAGAAGATCTTCCCGAGGCTCGGCGAGACGGACACCACCGAGGCGATCGTCAAGCTGCTCGGCTGACCGGCATCAGGGAGCCTCCCGCCGTCGGATCCTGTTTCCCAGCCACACCAGCGGGTCGTACTTGCGGTCCACCGCCCGCTCCTTCAGCGGGATCAGCGCGTTGTCCGTGATCTTGATGTGCTCGGGGCACACCTCCGTACAGCATTTCGTGATGTTGCAGTAGCCCAGCCCGTGCTCCTCCTGCGCCGTCGCCTTCCGGTCGATTCCCGACTCGGAGGCGGCGTCCAAGGGGTGCATGTCCAGCTCGGCGACCCGCATCAGGAAGCGCGGTCCGGCGAACGCCGCCTTGTTCTCCTCGTGGTCGCGCACCACATGGCAGGTGTCCTGGCAGAGAAAGCACTCGATGCATTTGCGGAACTCCTGCGAACGCTCCACATCGACCTGCTGCATCCGGTAGTCGCCCGCCTTCACGCCTTTCGGCGGTACGAAGGCGGGTACCTCCCGTGCCTTGGTGTAGTTGAAGGTCACGTCCGTCACCAGATCGCGGATCACCGGGAACGCCCGCAGCGGAGTGACGGTGATCGTCTCGTCCCGGTCGAACACCGACATACGGGTCATGCACATCAGTCGTGGCCGTCCGTTGATCTCCGCGCTGCACGAACCGCACTTGCCCGCCTTGCAGTTCCAGCGCACCGCCAGATCGCCCGCCTGACCGGACTGGATCCGGTGGATGATGTCGAGGACGACCTCGCCGTCATTCACCTCGACCGAGAAGTCCTGCAGGTCACCGCCGTCGGTGTCGCCGCGCCAGACCCTGAACCGGGCTTCGTAGCTGCTCACTCGTACAGCTCCTCTTCGGCGAGGTACTTGACCAGCTCCTCCTTGTCGAAGAGGGAGAGCAGGTCCGGTCGGATGGGTTCGGTCGTCTTCCGTACGAGTTCGATCCGGCCGCCCAGCGGCAGGGCGCCGTCGTCGGACGGCCGGCAGAGCAGATTGACCGGCCGCCAGGAGCGCTCCATCGTCGGACAGTCCTCGCGGGTGTGACCGCCGCGGCTCTCCGTGCGTTCCAGCGCGGCCCGGGCGATGCACTCGCTGACCAGCAGCATGTTCCGCAGGTCCAGGGCGAGGTGCCAGCCCGGGTTGAACTGGCGGTGGCCCTCGACCCCGGCGCGGCGCGCCCGTATCCGCAGCTCGGCGAGCTTCTCCAGCGCCTGTTCCATCTCGGGTGCCCGCCGGATGATGCCGACCAGGTCGTTCATCGTCTGCTGGAGTTCCTGGTGGAGGGCGTAAGGATTCTCCGCCGGCCCCCCGGCGGCGTCAGGCTCCTCGGTGCTGAACGGACGCAGTGCCTCCGCCGCCGCCGCGTCGATCTGTTCCTCGTCCACCACCGGCGGGTCACCGATCCCGCTCGCGTACTCGGCGGCGTGCAGTCCGGCGCGTCGGCCGAAGACCAGCAGGTCGGAGAGGGAGTTGCCGCCGAGCCGGTTGGAGCCGTGCATACCGCCGGCGACCTCGCCCGCCGCGAACAGGCCGGGCACGGCGACGGTTGCCGCGGTGTCCGAGTCGACGGCGATCCCGCCCATCACGTAGTGGCAGGTCGGGCCGACCTCCATCGCCTCCGCCGTGATGTCGACATCCGCCAGCTCCTTGAACTGGTGGTACATCGAGGGCAGCCGCCGCCGGATCGTCTCGGCCGGCATCCGGGTGGACACGTCCAGGAAGACGCCACCGTGCGGTGAGCCGCGGCCCGCCTTCACCTCGGAGTTGATGGCGCGGGCGACCTCGTCGCGCGGCAGCAGCTCGGGCGGGCGGCGGTTGTGGTCCGGGTCCTCGTACCAGCGGTCGCCCTCCTCCTCCGACTGCGCGTACTTCTCCTTGAACACATCGGGGACGTAGTCGAACATGAACCGCTTGCCCTCGGAGTTGCGCAGCACCCCGCCGTCGCCGCGCACCGACTCGGTGACGAGGATCCCCTTCACCGACGGGGGCCAGACCATGCCGGTCGGATGGAACTGTACGAACTCCATGTTCAGCAGGGGTGCGCCCGCCAGCAGCGCGAGGGCGTGGCCGTCGCCGGTGTACTCCCAGGAGTTCGACGTGACCTTGAAGGACTTGCCGATGCCTCCGGTGGCGAGGACGACCGCGGGCGCTTCGAGGACGAAGAAGCGGCCGGACTCGCGCTCGTAGCAGAAGGTCCCGCTGACCCGCTCGCCGTCCTTGAGCACCCGCGTGACGGTGCACTCCTGGAAGACCTTCAAGCGGGCCTCGTGGTCGCCGTGCTCGCGGTGATCCTCCTGTTGCAGCGAGACGATCTTCTGCTGGAGGGTGCGGATCAGTTCGAGGCCGGTACGGTCCCCGACATGGGCGAGCCGTGGATACTCATGGCCGCCGAAGTTGCGCTGGGAGATCTTTCCGTCCGGCGTACGGTCGAAGAGCGCCCCCCAGGTCTCCAGCTCCCAGACCCGGTCCGGCGCCTCCTTGGCGTGCAGCTCCGCCATCCGCCACTGGTTGAGGAACTTCCCGCCGCGCATGGTGTCGCGGAAGTGCACCTGCCAGTTGTCCCCGGAGTTCACATTGCCCATGGAGGCGGCAATTCCGCCCTCCGCCATGACCGTGTGTGCCTTGCCGAAGAGCGATTTGCAGATGACCGCGGTACGGGCCCCGCGCTCCCGCGCCTCGATGGCGGCGCGCAGCCCGGCGCCTCCGGCACCGACCACGACGACGTCCCACTGCTGCCGTTCGAGCTCAGTCATTCAGAAAAACCTCGGATCGTCGAAGGCGCCGGAGGCCACGAGATACACGTAGAAGTCGGCGACCGCCACGCTGATCAGGGAGGCCCAGGCGAGGAGCATGTGCCGGGCGTTCAGCCGGCCCACCCAGCCCCACAGCCGGTAGCGCACGGGGTGCTTGGAGAAGTGCCGCAGCCGGCCGCCGATGATGTGCCGGCAGGAGTGACAGGACAGGGTGTACGCCCAGATCAGCGTGATGTTGATGAGGAAGATCAGGGAGCCGAGGCCCATGTGGCCCCAGGCGTAGTGCTCGTCACGGAAGGAGAGCACGGTGTCGTACGTGAGGATCCCGGCGACCGGCACCGCGGCGTAGAAGAAGTACCGGTGGATGTTCTGCATGATCAGCGGGAAGCGGGTCTCGCCGGTGTACGTCGTGTGCGGCTCGGCGACCGCGCAGGCCGGGGGCGAGGCCCAGAAGCCCCGGTAGTAGGCCTTGCGGTAGTAGTAACAGGTCAGCCGGAAGCCGAGCGGGAAGATCAGGATCAGCAGGGCGGGTGAGAGGCCCCACCAGCTGCCGAGGATTTCCCAGTTCGGGCCGTGCCGCATGGGGGCGCAGTTCTCCGCCAGACAGGGCGAGTAGAACGGCGACACATAGGGGGCGGCGTAGTAGTCGGCGTTCGAGAAGGCCCGCCAGGTCGAGTAGACGATGAAGGCGAGGAGCCCGCCCGCGGTGACCGCGGGCGCCAGCCACCAGCAGTCGGTCCGCAGATGGCGGGCGGCGATGGCAGCCCGCGAGGCGTCGTGCACGCCGGTCGGCCGGGTGGTGGGTGCGCCGCGCCGCGCGGGGTCCTTGCGTCGAGATGGTTCCGTACCTGGTGCTGTGCCGGTGGCCAAGGAACTCTCCTAGGGGGCGTGCCTGCCGCGGACGCCCAGACCCTCGTCGTCCGAGTCCGTCCACAGGCTGGCGTCGTACGGCGCCTCGGTGATCGTGATGACGCCGTCGACGGGATCGGTGCCGGCGGCGGGTCCGGGCGGCTGCGGACCGGTGTCGGCCGCGCGCAGCTGCGCAAGGCTCCGCTCCAGCCGTCCGACGGTGCGGACCAGGTCGTCGAGGCAGTGCTGAACAGCAGTCAACTCGTCCTGCAGTGACATGACTTGCTCTCACCTCCGCGGTCGCGGGTGGCAATGCTCATGCGCATGCGAGTGTCGCGCGTCACATCCCCTTTGGGAAGGGAGCGGGCCGCCCCGTCTTTGTTCGGTGCTCCGCCGCCCGGGTGAGGTTCGCGGGCCGGGCGTCGTGTCTGCGCCGTCTCGCGCGCGTGGGCGCCTTCATTGGATGAGCGGAACTAGTGTGATCAGCATTCAATGCCACCAAACAAGCACAATCTGGTCCATTCACATACGGGTGGGCCGGGCCGGCCCCGGAGGTATCAGCCATGTCCCACGTCGGCGTCCCGCGCGGGACAGTCCGAAAGCGCCGCCCGCTCGCGCTCCTTGTCGCGGGTGTGCTCACGATCCCCGCGCTCGCCGGGTGCGGCAGTTCGGACGAGGACGCCACCGCCGCCATCGCCGTTCCGCAGGACGTGGCCCCCGCGGGCCGGGGCCAGGTCGCCGAGGGCGGCACGGTCAACTGGGCGATCGACGCGATGCCCGCGACCTTCAACGCCTTCCAGGCGGACGCCGACGCCACCACCACACGCATCACCGGGGCACTGCTGCCGACGCTCTTCCCGCTCGACGCCAAGGGCACCCCGCGGATGAACACGGACTACCTGAAATCCGCAAAGGTCGTCGAGCGCGAGCCCAGGCAGGTCGTGCTCTACCGGCTCAACCAGCAGGCGGTCTGGAGCGACGGCCGGGATATCGGAGTCCCCGACTTCGTCGCCCAGTGGCGGGCGCTCAGCGGCAAGGACTCGGCGTTCTGGACCGCCCGCAACGCCGGCTACGAGCGGATCGAACGGATCGAGCGCGGCGCCAACGACTTGGAGGTCCGGGTCACCTTCGCCAAACCGTACGGGGACTGGCGCTCCCTGTTCTCCCCGCTGTACCCCAAGGAGGTGACCGGCTCCCCGGACACCTTCAACGACGGAGCGCGGACCACGCTCAAGGCCACCGCAGGCCCCTTTCAGCTGCGCAGCGTGGACAAGGGGAAGGGCACCATCACCCTGGTCCGCAACCCGCGCTGGTGGGGTGGCCAGGCGAAGCTCGACTCGATCGTCTTCCGCGCGGTCAAACCGAAGGACCGCACCGCGGCGCTGGTCGAGGGCAAGGTCGACATCGCCGATGTCGACGCGGCGGCGGCGCACCGGATCGTGGCGGCGGGACGGGACAAGGGAGGCAACGGGCAGCCGCTCACCCACGGCCCCGGCTGGGAGATCGGCCCGGCTGCCGCGATGCGCTCCTGGGCCGTGGCGCACGGCTCGGACGAGAACGCGGCGGCGGTCGCCCGGGCGGCCAGGGAGAAGACCAGGGCAGCCGCCGAGGTGTACGCCTCCGAGCAGGACGGGCTGCGCGCCTATGTTCTCCGCAAGTCGCTGGAGCCCGCCTACACCCAGCTCGCGCTGAACGGCGAGTCCGGGCCACTGGCCGACAACCGGGTGCGCCGCGCGGTCGCCCGGGCCCTGAACCGCCAGGAGATCGCCGACGCCGTGCTGAGCCCGCTCGGCCTGCCCGCGGCCCCGCTCGGCAGTCACCTGGCCGTGGCCGGACAGCGTGGCTACCACGACAGCAGTGGCGTGCTCGGCGACCAGGACCCCAAGGCGGCGCAGGCGCTGCTGGCGGACGCCGGCTGGACCCGGGACGGCGCGGCGAAGGAGCCCGACGGCACGAAGGCGGGGAGCGAGGGCGAGAAGACGAAGGGCAAGACGGCCGAGGAGAAGGCGGACAAGGCCGCGAAGGACGAGAAGGCGGCGAAGTCCGGCAGCGACAACAAGCCGGGCGACGACGAAGGGTTCGGCCGCGCCCTCGCCCCCGCTCCGGCCGCCGCCGTCCAGAGCGCCGCACTGCTGCGCCAGGCCGGAACCTTCTCGGACGCGTACGCCGACGCCCGCACCGTCGCCGACACCGGTACCAGCCCTGCTGAGGGCACCCGGAAGAAGGTCACCGCCCAGGAACGGGGGCCGGGCGGCGTCGCAGGCGCCTACGCCCCCGCCGGGACTGCGGCTCCGGCGGCCCCGGCCAAGGCCGCCGACCCGGTCCGTGGCCCCCTCGGCAAGGACGGCAAGTCGTTGACCTTGCGTTTCGTCCTGCCGTCCGGACCCGGCTCGGAGTCGCTGCGGACCGTGGGGGACAAGATTTCGGCCATGCTCGACGCGGTCGGCATCCGCACCCAGATCATCAAGGTCTCGGACGCCAGCTACTTCAAGGACCACGTTGCGTCCGGCGACTACGACCTGGCGCTGTACTCCTGGCCCGCCACCGCCTACCCGGCCACCGACGACCGGCCGATTTTCGCCAAGCCGGTCCCCGCCGCCGACGGTTCGCTGCTCGTCGAGCAGAACTACACCCGCGTCGGTACGGACCACATCGACCAGCTCTTCGACCAGGCGGTCTCCGAACTCGACGAGGGGACTGCCCAGGACCTGATGAAGCAGGCGGACGCCCGGATCTGGGCGGCTGCAGGATCGATTCCGCTGTATCAGCGCCCACAGCTCGTGGCCACCGACAAGAAGCTCGCGAATGTCGGCGCCTTCGGCTTCGGAGTCCCGCACTACCAGGACATCGGTTTCAAGAAGCCGCAAGCGGCAGGACCCCCCGCGAATCGTAAGAAATAGCAGGTCAGGGCCACAGCGGAAGCTCAGAACTGGCTCAATTCCCTTGCCCGCCGAAGCACTCGGCGGGCAAGGTCGTGCCTACCTGTTGACCCGGGCAATCAATGCGCGGACACCCCCCACCGCTGCGCATCCCCCTCCCCGCCGAAGTCGCCCGACTGCCGCGGCGGGCGGCCCCCGGCCGGGAGCGCGTCCGTGACCGTCGGTGAAATTCATCGGAAGACATGACCACGGGGGCAGAAACACGGAGCGCGAGGACGGTGGGCTGCCGCCGCGTCGACGGGCGGGGCGACGGCTCCGGCCCGGAAGACGGCGGACAGGGGCCCCGCTCGGGCGGCCGGACAGCCGGTATGTGGCGTACAGCACCCTCCGGCTGGTCGAGGCCGATTTCCGCTCCTCCGCGGCGGGGGAGCGGAGGGCGAGCAGACCGTCGGACATGTGGCGAACTGAAGTGTTTCGGGTGCCGGAGTGGTCGGCTGTGACGAGGCGTTCGGCGCGAACGGCCCCGCCGCGGCCCGCGCAGCCGGCGGCGTCGGTCGCCGTCTGTGAGCGGCCGGTAACCCTTGCCCGGGAAGCCGCTACGGCGTCAGCCCCGTACCATGGGGGGTAGCCGTGGCGCGTCCGCCCGGCGGGCGTACAAGGACTCGAGACCGACTAAGACGCCTGATCCCACGATCCGAGAGAAGCGCAAGCCACCCATGCCCACGCGCCACGACATCCGTAACGTAGCCATCGTCGCCCACGTCGACCACGGCAAGACCACGCTGGTCGACGCCATGCTCAAGCAGGCCGGCGCCTTCGCCGCGCACGCCGCCGAGCACCTCGACGACCGCATGATGGACTCGAACGACCTGGAGCGTGAGAAGGGCATCACGATCCTCGCCAAGAACACGGCGGTGAAGTATCACCCCAAGGACGGCGGGGACCCGATCACGATCAACATCATCGACACCCCCGGCCACGCCGACTTCGGCGGCGAGGTCGAGCGCGGTCTCTCGATGGTGGACGCGGTCGTGCTGCTCGTCGATGCCTCCGAGGGCCCGCTCCCGCAGACCCGCTTCGTGCTGCGCAAGGCGCTCGCCGCGAAGATGCCGGTCATCCTCTGCATCAACAAGACGGACCGTCCGGACTCCCGGATCGCCGAGGTCGTCGACGAGACGTACGACCTGTTCCTGGACCTGGACGCGGACGAGGACCAGATCGAGTTCCCGATCGTCTACGCCTGCGCCCGTGACGGCGTCGCCTCGCTGACCAAGCCGGAGGACGGCACCGTCCCGGCCGACAGCGACAACCTGGAGCCGTTCTTCTCCACGATCCTGTCGCACGTCCCGGCCCCGGAGTACGACGACGAGGCCCCGCTGCAGGCCCACGTCACCAACCTGGACGCCGACAACTTCCTCGGTCGTATCGCGCTCTGCCGCGTCGAGCAGGGCGAGCTGCGCAAGGGCCAGACCGTCACCTGGATCAAGCGTGACGGCACGATGTCCAACGTCCGCATCACCGAGCTGCTGATGACCGAGGCGCTTACCCGCAAGCCGGCCGAGAAGGCGGGCCCGGGCGACATCTGCGCCATCGCCGGTATCCCGGACATCATGATCGGCGAGACGCTGGCCGACCCCGAGAACCCGGTCGCGCTGCCGCTGATCACGGTCGACGAGCCGGCCATCTCGATGACCATCGGTACGAACACCTCGCCGCTCGTCGGCAAGGGCGGCAAGGGCCACAAGGTCACCGCCCGCCAGGTGAAGGACCGCCTCGACCGCGAGCTGATCGGTAACGTCTCGCTCCGCGTCCTGGACACCGAGCGTCCCGACGCCTGGGAGGTCCAGGGCCGCGGTGAGCTCGCGCTGGCCATCCTCGTCGAGCAGATGCGCCGTGAGGGCTTCGAGCTCACGGTCGGCAAGCCGGAGGTCGTCACCAAGCAGGTCGACGGCAAGACGCACGAGCCGATCGAGCGCATGACGATCGACTCCCCCGAGGAGCACCTCGGCGCGATCACGCAGCTGATGGCGACCCGCAAGGGCCGCATGGAGACGATGACGAACCACGGTTCGGGCTGGGTCCGCATGGAGTGGATCGTCCCGTCCCGCGGCCTCATCGGCTTCCGTACGGAGTTCCTGACGCAGACCCGTGGCACGGGCATCGCGCACTCCATCTTCGAGGGCCACGAGCCGTGGTTCGGCGAACTGCGCACCCGCCACAACGGTTCGCTGGTCGCCGACCGCGCGGGTTCCGTGACCCCGTTCGCGATGGTCAACCTCCAGGAGCGCGGTGTCATCTTCACCGAGGCCGGCACCGAGGTCTACGAGGGCATGATCGTCGGCGAGAACTCCCGCGCCGACGACATGGACGTGAACATCACCAAGGAGAAGAAGCTCACCAACATGCGTGCGGCCTCCGCGGACACCACGGAGAACGTGGTTCCGGCCCGCAAGCTCTCCCTGGAGCAGTCCCTGGAGTTCTGCCGCGAGGACGAGTGCATCGAGGTGACCCCGGAGACCGTGCGTATCCGCAAGGTCGTCCTTGACCAGAAGGAGCGCGGCCGCGCCGCGTCGCGCGCCAAGCGCTGACGTCGTACGACCTATTGACACCGGGCCCGGGCCCTCACGGACACTGTGGGGGCCCGGGCTTTTCGTCAACTCGATTTCCTGCCCGGGGTGTCCGGATATCGGGCGTCGCTCTCCGGAACATGTGTTAACGGTCCGTTTCGCGGGTGTCTGTCTGGGATCGCTTTGTCCGGATTTCGGTCAACCAGGCCTGGTCGATGTTGTCAAACCGAGACCCTTTAAGTGTGGTTTACAGCCCGGGCGTACTTAATAGTTGGCTCCATTGAGCTCGGGTCAATGGGTCACGCACTGTGGGGAGTGCCGACTCACGAGCACACTCGAGGCACTGAAACGATCACCGTCAGGGGTGTCGGTGTATCACGCCAGTGCCTTTCTTGCAGTCAAAAGTGGACTCATGAGGAGGAAACCCATGCGTGGTGCCAAGAGCGCCAAGTGGGTCGCGGGAGCGGCCATCATCGCCCTGGCTGCGACCGCCTGTGGTGGCGGCGACGACAGCGGCAAGGGCAAGGGGGGTGACAGCGCCAACGGTGCTGTCAACGCCAACGGCATCTTCTCCGTCGAGGTCGGCGAGCCGCAGAACCCGCTGCAGCCGGCGAACACGATGGAGTCGAACGGCAGCATCGTCACCGACGCGATCTTCTCGCAGCTGGTCGACTACGACCCCTCCGGCAAGCTCGTGATGGTCAACGCAGAGTCTGTCGACACCAAGGACAGCAAGCTCTGGACGGTCAAGCTCAAGAAGGACTGGAAGTTCCACGACGGAACGCCGGTCACCGCCGAGTCCTACGTCAAGGCGTGGAACTGGGCCGCGAACATCAAGAACGCCCAGACCAACGCGTCCTGGTTCGGGGACATCAAGGGCTTCGCCGACGTGCACCCCGACGGCGAGAAGGCCAAGCCCAAGGCTGACGCCATGTCGGGTCTGAAGGTCGTCGACGACAGCACCTTCACCATCGAGCTCAACAACCCGCTGCCGTACTTCGCGTACAAGCTCGGCTACACGGTCTTCTCGCCGCTGCCCGAGTCCTTCTACGCGGACCCGAAGGCCGCCGGTGAGAAGCCGGTCGGCAACGGCGCGTACAAGTTCGTCAGCTGGGACCACAAGAAGCAGATCAAGGTCGTCCGTTACGACGACTACCAGGGCCCCGACAAGGCGAAGAACGGTGGTGTGATCTTCAAGAACTACACCACCCTCGAGACCGCCTACGAGGACCTGAAGTCCGGCAACGTCGACGTGCTGCGCCAGATCGCGCCGAAGGACCTCCCGGTCTACCGCGCCGACCTCGGTGACCGTGCGGTGGACAAGGCGTACTCCGCGATCCAGACGCTCGGTGTCGCCATGTACACCAAGCAGTGGAAGAACACCGACCCGAAGGTCCTCCAGGGCCTGTCGATGGCGATCGACCGCGCCACCATCACCAAGACGGTGCTCCAGGGCACCCGCGAGCCGGCCACGGGCTGGGTCGCCAAGGGTGTTCTCGGCTACCAGCCGAACGTCGCGGGTGACGTCACCACGTACAACCCGACGAAGGCCAAGGCTCTCATCAAGGAGGGCGGCGGTGTTCCGGGTAACAAGATCTACATCCAGTTCAACGCCGACGGCGGCCACAAGGAATGGGTCGAGGCTGTCTGCAACAGCATCACCCAGGCGACCGGTGTCGCGTGCGCCGGCGACTCGAAGGCCGACTTCCAGGCCGACCTGAACGCCCGTGACGCCAAGCAGGTCAAGTCGTTCTACCGCGGCGGCTGGGTGCTCGACTACCCGGTGAACGCGAACTTCATCAGCGACCTGTTCCGTACGGGTGCGGCCGGCAACAACGGCTTCTTCTCGAACAAGGACCTCGACGCCAAGATCAAGGCCGCGGACTCCGCCGCCACGCTCGAGGAGTCGGTCAAGGGTTACCAGGAGATCGAGAAGGACCTGGTGAAGTACATGCCGACCATCCCGCTCTGGTACTACAAGGTCAACGCCGGTTACTCGGAGAAGGTCCAGAACGTCAACTACGCCCAGGACGGCGACCCGATCCTGACTGAAGTTCAGGTCAAGAAGTAACCGACGACGTAGTCCGCGGGCCGGTGCGGGACCGACACTGACATCGGTCCCACACCATCCTGCACGCCGTGGCCGGGGGGCCCTCCCACGACATCGACGCCCTTACGAGGGGTCGATGACGGGGGAGGGCCCGTCGGCTGCTGCTTGCCTATTTACATGGAGGCACGATGGGGCGCTATGTCGCACGACGACTGCTCCAGATGATCCCGGTCTTCATCGGGACAACTCTGCTGATCTTCCTGATGGTCTACACCCTGCCCGGCGACCCCGTGCGGGGACTCTTCGGGGACAAGGGTGCCGACCCCGCCACCCTGGCCGCCATGCGGCACCAACTGGGGCTGGACCAACCGATCCTGCAGCAGTACTGGAATTACATGACGGGCATTGTCCTGCATGGTGATTTCGGCACTCAGATAGCCAGCGGTCGCCCGGTCACGGACGTACTCGGTGACGCGTTCCCCGTCACTCTGCGACTGGCCGCCATGGCGTTCCTCATCGAGATCGTTCTCGGTATCGGCCTCGGCATGGTCGCCGGGCTGCGCGCCGGCCGCCTCGCGGACAACGTGATCCTGGTCTTCACCCTGCTGATCATCTCGATCCCGGTCTTCGTTCTCGGCTTCATCATCAAGTCGGTGTTCGCCTTCCAGCTCGACTGGATCGCGCCGAACGTCTCGAACGAGGCGACGTGGAGCGAGCTGATAGCACCGGCCGTCGTGCTCGGGTCGCTCTCCCTCGCCTACGTGGCGCGACTGACGCGTACGACGATGGCCGAGAACCTGCGCTCGGACTACATGCGTACCGCCGTGGCCAAGGGACTTCCCAAGCGCCGCATCATCGGTGTGCACCTGATGCGCAACTCGCTGATCCCCGTCATCACCTTCCTCGGAACCGACCTGGGTGCCCTGATGGGCGGCGCGGTCGTGACCGAAGGCCTGTTCAACGTGAAGGGCATCGGCGGCACCATCTACGAGTCGATCGTCCGACGCGAGGGCACCACCCTGGTCGGCCTGGTCACCATCCTGGTGCTCGTCTACCTCTTCATGAGCCTGCTCGTCGACCTGCTGTACGCGGTCCTGGACCCGAGGATCCGTTATGCCTGACGCGATCAAGACCGCACCCGCGACCGAAGACCCGAAGAACGCAGCCGCGGAGCCGGCGACCGTGAAGGCGGAGAAGGCCCGCAGTCTCTGGGGCGACGCCTGGATCGATCTGCGCTCCAACTGGTACTTCATCATCTCGTCCGTCCTCATCGTGATCCTGCTCGTCATGACGGCGTTCCCGGGCCTGTTCACCGGTGCCTCGCCGACCAGGGGCGACCTGGTGCACCACTTCCTGAGCAAGCCCGAACTCGGCAAGGTCGGATCGCCCGAGTGGCTGGGTTACGACCTTCAGGGCCGAAGTGTCTACGCGCGTGTCATCTACGGCACCCGCGCCTCGGTGATCGTCGGTATCTCCGTCACCGCGGTGGTGACCGTGTTCGGTGGCCTGATCGGCATGGTGGGCGGCTACTTCGGCGGCTGGGTCGACGCGCTCCTGTCCGGGTTCACGAACATTTTCCTCGGACTGCCCTTCCTGCTCGGCAGCATGGTGGTCCTGCAGGCGTTCAGCGACCGCACCGTCTGGGTCGTGATCCTCGCCCTCGCGTTCCTCGGCTGGACACAGATCGCGCGAGTCATGCGCGGTGCCGTGATCACGATCAAGCAGTCGGACTACGTCCAGGCCGCCCGGGCCCTGGGTGCGAGCACGCCCCGGATCCTGTTCAAGCACATCCTGCCGAACGCCATGGCCCCGGTGATCGTCGTCGCGACCATCTCGCTGGGTGTGTACATCTCGGCCGAGGCGACCCTGTCCTATCTGGGGCTGGGTCTTGCCGACCCGACGATCTCGTGGGGCATCGACATCTCCGGCGGCCTCAGCCAGATCCGCGTCGCGCAGCATGTCCTGCTGTACCCGTCGATCATGCTCAGCATCACCGTTCTGGCGTTCATCATGCTCGGCGAAGCCGTCCGCAACGCCCTCGATCCGAAGTCGCGATAAGGAGGGCGTACGTGACTACCATCGACAAGACCGCCGAAGTCCCGTCCCCGCGCTCGGGTGACGACCACGTCGGCCCGCTGCTCGACGTCCGTGACCTGCATGTGGAGTTCCACACCCGCGACGGTGTGGTCAAGGCCGTCAACGGCGTGAACTACAGCGTGAACGCAGGGGAGACGCTCGCCGTTCTCGGCGAGTCCGGCTCCGGCAAGTCCGTGACGGCGCAGGCCATCATGGGCATCCTCGACATGCCGCCGGGCAAGATCCCCCAGGGGGAGATCCTCTTCCGCGGCCAGGACATGCTGAAGATGCCCTACGAGGAGCGTCGGCAGATCCGTGGCCAGAAGATCGCGATGATCTTCCAGGACGCGCTCTCCTCGCTGAACCCGGTGCTCACCGTCGGCTACCAGCTCGGCGAGATGTTCCGGGTCCACCAGGGCATGTCCAAGAAGGACGCGACGGCCAAGGCCATCGATCTGATGGACCAGGTCAAGATCCCGGCCGCCAAGGCCCGGGTCTCGGACTACCCGCACCAGTTCTCCGGCGGTATGCGCCAGCGCATCATGATCGCCATGGCGCTGGCCCTGGAGCCGGACCTGATCATCGCGGACGAGCCGACCACCGCGCTCGACGTGACCGTGCAGGCCCAGGTGATGGACCTCCTCGCGGAGCTCCAGCGCGAGTACAACATGGGTCTCATCCTGATCACGCACGACCTCGGTGTCGTCGCCGACGTCGCGGACAAGATCGCCGTGATGTACGCGGGCCGGATCGTCGAGACCTCCCCGGTCCACGAGATCTACAAGCGTCCGGCACACCCGTACACCAAGGGTCTGCTGGAGTCGATCCCGCGGCTGGACCAGAAGGGCCAGGAGCTCTTCGCGATCAAGGGGCTGCCGCCCAACCTGCTGCACGTGCCCTCGGGTTGTGCCTTCAACCCGCGCTGCACGATGGCGCAGGACATCTGCCGTACGGACATCCCGGCCCTGCGCCCGGTGACCGAGCAGGACGGCATCGAGCTGGTCGGCCGCGGCAGCGCCTGCCACTTCTGGAAGGAGACGATCCATGGCTGACATCAACAAGGAGCCCGTGGACGCCACCCCGAACGTCACCGAAGTGGAGACGGTCGACGCGGCCACCGAGGCGGAGGCTGTTGCCGCCATCGAGGCGCCGGTGTCGAAGGGCGAACCGATCCTTCAGGTCCGCAACCTGGTCAAGCACTTCCCGCTGACCCAGGGCATCCTGTTCAAGAAGCAGGTCGGTGCGGTCAAGGCAGTGGACGGCGTCTCGTTCGACCTGTACCAGGGCGAGACGCTCGGCATCGTGGGTGAGTCCGGCTGTGGCAAGTCCACGGTCGCCAAGCTCCTGATGACGCTGGAGCGGGCCACCGCCGGTGAGGTCTTCTTCAAGGGCCAGGACATCACCAAGCTGTCCGGTCGCGCGCTCAAGGCCGTGCGCCGCAACATCCAGATGGTGTTCCAGGACCCGTACACCTCGCTGAACCCCCGTATGACGGTCGGCGACATCATCGGGGAGACCTTCGAGATCCATCCCGAGGTGGCCCCGAAGGGCGACCGGCGCCGCAAGGTGCAGGACCTCCTGGATGTCGTGGGTCTCAACCCGGAGTACATCAACCGCTATCCGCACCAGTTCTCCGGCGGTCAGCGCCAGCGCATCGGCATCGCCCGCGGTCTCGCGCTCAACCCGGAGATCATCATCTGCGACGAGCCGGTCTCCGCGCTCGACGTGTCGGTGCAGGCACAGGTCATCAACCTGATGGAGAAGCTGCAGGACGAGTTCAACCTCTCCTACCTCTTCATCGCGCACGACCTGTCGATCGTCCGGCACATCTCCGACCGGGTCGGTGTCATGTACCTCGGCAAGATCGCCGAGATCGGTACGGACACGGAGATCTACGACCACCCGACGCACCCCTACACCCAGGCGCTGCTGTCGGCGGTTCCGGTTCCGGACCCGGAGGCCCGCGAGCGCCGCGAGCGGATCATCCTCAGCGGTGACGTCCCGTCGCCGGCGAACCCGCCGTCGGGCTGCCGCTTCCGCACCCGCTGCTGGAAGGCCGAGGACAAGTGCGCCACGGAGGTGCCGCTGCTGGCGATCCCCGAGCGCTTCAAGTCCTCGGACACCCCGGCCGCGCATGAGTCGGCCTGCCACTTCGCCGAGGAGAAGGACGTCGTCGGCGCGGCGTGATCCTGCCTCGACAGGCATACATCGACAGGGCGCCCGGAACACGGTTCCGGGCGCCCTGTCGTGTGCCCGCACAGTCACTCCGGGCGGTCCCGGCAGGCGTATCCCCGCGGGACGTCCGGGGCGGTACCGGAAACCTCCGGACAGTGGCAGGCCGTCAGAGGCTGTCACGGCCGCCCGTCACCTGTACCGGCGGCGGTGCCTCGCTCACGTACCTGTCCGTGGTCTTCCAGCAGCGGGCACGGCGGACAGGACCGCCGTCGTGTACGCGCGGCGCGGGTTGCCCCTGATCGGATCGGGCGTCCCTGTCCGATCCCTGGTGTGTCTCTTTCGTCGTGCGGGGACATCCGGCCGTTCCGGTGACGGGGTACCACGGGCGGCCGTAGTGCTGATGCGTTGATCTGTTGATGAGGTGATATTTGGCTCTAAGCGTGATGAGGACCGATAAGGAGGCTTTCCATGCGCGGAGCCGCACAAGCCAAGTGGGCCGCTTGCGCAGTTGTCGTTGCCCTGACGGCGACGGCCTGCGGGGGCGGGGGCGGTGGTGGTGGCGGTGGCGCCAATGGGATTGTGAGCTCTTCCTGGGGTGACCCGCAGAACCCGCTCGAGCCCGCCAACACCAACGAGGTGCAGGGCGGCAAAGTCCTCGACATGGTCTTCCGGGGGCTGAAGAAGTACGACCCGAAGACCGGTGCGGCCACGAACATGCTGGCCGAAAAGATCGAGTCCACCGACTCGCAGAACTTCACCATCACTCTGAAGGACGGCTGGACCTTCAGCAACGGCGAGAAGGTCACGGCGCACTCGTTCGTGGACGCCTGGAACTACGGCGCCCTGCTGAAGAACAATCAGAAGAACGCCTATTTCTTCGGCTACATCGACGGCTACGACAAGGTCCACCCGAACACCGGCAATGCCTCCGCGGCCACGCTCTCCGGCCTCAAGGTCGTCGACCCGAAGACCTTCACGGTCAAGCTGTCGCAGAAGTTCTCGCTCTGGCCGGACACACTCGGCTACCCGGCCTTCGCACCCCTGCCGAAGGCCTTCTTCACCGATCACGCCGCCTGGGTGTCCAAGCCCATCGGCAACGGCCCGTACACCATCGAGAACTACACCAAGGGCTCCTCGATGAGCCTGCGCAAGTGGGACGGTTACCCCGGGGACGACAAGGCGCAGAACGGCGGCATCGACCTCAAGGTCTACACGGACAGCAACACCGCCTACACCGACCTGGTCGCGGGCAATCTCGACCTCGTCGACGATGTGCCGGCCGCGCAGCTGAAGAACGTCAAGGCGGACCTCGGCGACCGCTACATCAACACCCCGGCCGGCATCATCCAGACGATCGCCTTCCCCTTCTACGACAAGAAGTGGGACACCCCCGGAGGCATCAAGGTCCGGCAGGGCCTGTCGATGGCGATCAACCGGGACCAGATCACCAGCCAGATCTTCCGGAAGACCCGTACTCCCGCCTCCGACTGGACCTCCCCGGTCCTCGGCGAGGAGGGCGGCTTCAAGAAGGGGCTCTGCGGTGCCCCGTGCGAGTACAACGCGGCGGACGCCAAGAAACTGGTCCAGGAGGGCGGCGGGATCCCCGGCGGCCAGCTGAAGATCTCGTACAACGCGGACACCGGCTCGCACAAGGAGTGGGTCGACGCTGTCTGCAACAGCATCAACAACGCGCTGGGCAACAACAAGGCCTGCGTCGGCGCCCCGGTCGGCACCTTCGCCGACTTCCGCAGCCAGGTCTCCCAGCAGAAGCTGACCGGACCGTGGCGCGCGGGCTGGCAGATGGACTACCCGCTGATCCAGAACTTCCTGCAGCCGACCTACTACACCAACGCCTCGTCCAATGACGGCAAGTGGAGCAACAAGCAGTTCGACTCCTTGATCGACAAGGCCAACGCCGAGTCGGACAAGGCCAAGGCCGTCTCCACGTTCCAGGACGCGGAGAGGGTTCTCGCCGAACAGATGCCCGTCATCCCGCTCTGGTACCAGAACGGCAGCGCCGGTTACTCGGACCGGATCACCAACGTCGCGCTGAACCAGTTCAGCGTCCCGGTGTACGAGCAGATCAAGGTCAAGTAGGACCCGGAAGCCGGGTGGCCGGTGCACACCCCGCACCGGCCACCCGGCTTCCCCATCCCCGAGCAACTGCCCCCCGCGACCCCCGGAGCCCCTCATGGGACGGTATGTGATCCGGCGGCTGCTGCAGATGATCCCGGTCTTCTTCGGCACCACGCTGTTGATCTTCCTCATGGTGAACGTGATGGGTGACCCCATTGCGGGTCTCTGCGGCGAGCGCCAGTGCGATCCTGCGACCGCCGCCCAACTCCGCAAGGAATTCGGCCTCGATAAGCCGGTCTGGCAGCAGTACCTCACCTACATGGGCAATGTCTTCACCGGCGACTTCGGCACCGCGTTCAACGGCCAGAAGGTCACCGAGCTGATGGCCACCGCCTTCCCCATCACCATTCGGCTCACCGTCATCGCGATCGTCTTCGAAGTCGTCATCGGCATCAGCCTCGGCGTCGTCACCGGTCTGCGCCGCGGCCGGCCCGTCGACACCACCGTGCTGATCCTGACCCTGGTCGTCATCTCCGTCCCGACCTTCGTCACCGGTCTGCTGCTCCAGCTCCTCCTCGGCGTGAAATGGGGGATCATCGATCCGTCCGTCTCCTCGGAGGCGCCGTTCGACGAACTCCTCGTCCCTGGGCTCGTCCTCGCCTCGGTCTCCCTGGCGTACGTCACCCGGCTCACCCGGACCTCGATCGCCGAGAACGCCCGCGCCGACTACGTCCGTACCGCCGTAGCCAAGGGCCTCCCCAGGCGCCGGGTCGTCATCCGGCATCTGCTGCGCAACTCTCTGATCCCCGTCGTCACCTTCATCGGTACGGACGTGGGCGCCCTGATGGGCGGGGCGATCGTCACCGAGCGCATCTTCAACATCCACGGTGTCGGCTACCAGCTCTACCAGGGCATTCTGCGCCAGAACTCCCAGACCGTCGTCGGGTTCGTCACCATCCTGGTCCTGGTCTTCCTGGCGGCGAACCTGGTCGTCGACCTGCTGTACGCCGTACTCGACCCGAGGATCCGCTATGCCTGAGCAGACCCCGGACGAAGCGATCTCTGCGGGAGGAGCGGGTGCGGGCATGGACCTCGCCATCGAGGAAGGGGAGACCCTGGAGAAGACCCCGGGCGGCCCCGAAGGGACCGGGCCGGCGGAGAAACCCCGCAGTCTCTGGTCCGACGCCTGGCGCGACCTGCGCCGCAACCCGGTCTTCATCATCTCCGCCCTGATCATCCTCTTCCTGGTGATCATCTCGATCTGGCCGTCGCTGATCACGAACCAGGACCCGCTCAACTGCGACCTGGGCAAGGCTCAGGAGGGCTCACAGCCCGGCCACCCGTTCGGCTTCGACGGACAGGGCTGCGACGTCTACACCCGTACGGTCTACGGGGCCAGGGCCTCGGTCACCGTAGGTGTCTGCGCCACCCTCGGAGTCTCGCTCCTCGGCGGCATCCTGGGCGGTTTCGCCGGCTTCTTCGGCGGCTGGTGGGACTCGGTCCTCTCCCGTCTCACCGACGTGTTCTTCGGCATCCCGGTCGTCCTCGGCGGCCTGGTCTTCCTCTCCGTGGTGCCGGGCTCCACCGTCTGGCCGGTGATCGGCTTCATCGTTCTGCTGGGCTGGCCGCAGATCGCCCGTATCGCACGCGGCTCGGTCATCACCGCCAAACAGAACGACTACGTCCAGGCGGCCCGAGCGCTCGGCGCCTCCAACTCCAGGATCATGCTCCGCCACATCGCCCCCAACGCGGTCGCCCCCGTGATCGTCGTCGCGACCATCGCCCTCGGTACGTACATCTCTCTGGAGGCGACCCTCTCGTTCCTCGGCGTCGGCCTGAAACCGCCGGCCGTCTCCTGGGGCATCGACATCTCCGCAGCGGCCAACTACATCCGCAACGCCCCGCACATGCTGCTCTGGCCGGCCGGAGCGCTGGCGATCACCGTGCTCGCCTTCATCATGCTCGGCGACGCGGTGCGCGACGCCCTCGACCCCAAGCTGCGCTGAGGAGCCCGTTGCCATGTTGCTCGAAGTGCGCGATCTGCACGTGGAGTTCCACACCCGGGACGGGGTGGCCAAGGCCGTCAACGGGGTCAACTACTCGGTGGCCGAGGGCGAGACGCTCGCCGTGCTCGGCGAGTCCGGGTCGGGCAAGTCGGTCACCGCGCAGGCGATCATGGGGATCCTCGACATGCCGCCCGGGAGGATCAGCGGCGGCGAGATCATCTTCAAGGGCCGCGATCTGCTGACACTGAAGGCGGAGGAGCGACGGCAGGTCCGCGGTCAGCAGATGGCCATGATCTTCCAGGACGCCCTGTCCTCCCTCAACCCGGTGCTCAGCGTGGGGGAACAGCTCGGCGAGATGTTCGTGGTGCACCGAGGGATGTCCCGTAAGGACGCCAGGCTGAAGGCCATCGAACTGATGGACCGGGTCCGCATCCCCGCTGCGAAGGACCGGGTCGGGAACTACCCGCACCAGTTCTCCGGCGGCATGCGCCAGCGCATCATGATCGCCATGGCGCTGGCGCTGGAACCGTCGCTGATCATCGCGGACGAGCCCACCACCGCCCTCGATGTGACCGTCCAGGCCCAGGTGATGGACCTTCTCGCCGAGCTCCAGCGCGAGCTCAACATGGGCCTCATCCTGATCACCCACGATCTGGGCGTGGTCGCCGATGTGGCCGACTACATCGCCGTGATGTACGCGGGCCGGATCGTCGAGTCGGCCCCCGTCCACGAGATCTACAGGGCGCCCGCCCACCCGTACACCAAGGGTCTGCTCCAGTCGATTCCGCGGCTGGGCCAGAAGGGCCAGGAGCTGTACGCCATCAAGGGACTGCCGCCCAACCTGCTGCGCATCCCGCCCGGTTGTGCCTTCAACCCGCGCTGCCCGATGGCCCAGGAGATCTGCCGCGGCGAGGTGCCGCCGCTGTTCGAGGTGGCCGAACACCGCGAGAGCGCCTGCTACTTCTGGAAGGAGACGCTCGATGCGCGCTGAACAGGGGAGCATTCGCGCGGGCGGCGAACCCATTCTGGAGGTCATCGACCTCGTCAAGCACTACCCGTTGACCCAGGGCATCCTGTTCAAGAAGCAGGTCGGTGCGGTCAAGGCGGTCGACGGTGTCTCGTTCGAGCTGGCCGCGGGCGAGACCCTCGGCATCGTGGGGGAGTCCGGCTGCGGCAAGTCGACCGTCGCCAAGATGCTCGTCCATCTGGAACAGCCGACGTCCGGCGCGATCAAGTACAAGGGCGAGGACATCACCAAGCTGTCCGGACGTGGGCTGAAGGCCGTACGGCGCAACATCCAGATGGTGTTCCAGGACCCGTACACCTCGCTCAATCCGCGGATGACGGTCGGCGACATCATCGGGGAGCCGTACGAGATCCACCCCGAGGTCGCGCCCAAGGGCGAGCGGCGGCGCAAGGTGCAGGACCTGCTCGATGTCGTGGGTCTCAACCCGGAGTACATCAACCGCTATCCGCACCAGTTCTCCGGCGGTCAGCGTCAGCGCATCGGCATCGCCCGTGGGCTGGCCCTCAACCCCGAGATCATCGTCGCCGACGAACCGGTCTCGGCCCTCGACGTCTCCGTACAGGCCCAGGTCATCAACCTGCTCGACCGGCTGCAGGCGGAGTTCAACCTGAGTTACGTCTTCATCGCGCACGACCTGTCGATCGTCCGGCACATTTCCGACCGGGTCGGCGTGATGTATCTGGGCAGGCTCGCCGAGATCGGTACGGACGAGCAGATCTACGATCACCCCACGCACCCGTACACACAGGCCCTGCTGTCCGCGGTGCCGGTGCCGGACCCGATGGCGCGCGAGTACCGCGAGCGGATCATCCTGCACGGCGACGTGCCGTCCCCGGCCAACCCGCCGTCGGGCTGCCGCTTCCGCACCCGCTGCTGGAAGGCGCAGGAGCGGTGCGAACTGGAGGTGCCGCTGCTCGCGGTCCCGGCGGCCTTCCGGCTGACGGACACCGCGGCCGCACACGATTCGGCATGCCACTTCGCGGAGGAGAAGCAGGTGGTGCCACCGGAACGGCTGCTGGAGGCGCCGGAGACGGAGCCGGTGGAGCCCGGGGCGCCGGAGGAGCCGGGCGGGCCCGGTGAACCGGCTGCACCCGACGACGCCGCGGGCAAGGGCGACGGGCCGGCACCCCCGTCCGGAGGCGCGCACGCCGACTGACGGCCGCCGGGAACGCGACCGCGGATTCGTTAACGCACGGGCAACTTGACCGTCGCACGTCCGATATACGAACGCATCACCATGGACAACGTACGGCCGTGCGGGTGCCGTGGACCGGTCGGGGGGCTGTCATGTCCCTCCGGCCGGTTACCCGGTTCAACAGGACCCGGCCGGCCGGCAGAAGCCGTCGAGGGCCTCCCCCGGCCCTTGAGGCCCGGGGGAGACCGAGGACGGAGCGCCCGACTAGGCCCTGTCCAGCCCCAGCGCCCGCTTCAGGAAGTCCACCTGCAACAGGAGCAGATTCTCCGCAACCTGCTCCTGCGGAGTCATGTGCGTGACCCCGCTCAGCGGCAGTACCTCATGCGGCCGCCCGGCCGAGAGCAGCGCCGACGACAGTCGCAGCGAGTGCGCGACCACCACGTTGTCGTCCACCAGCCCGTGGATGATCATCATCGGTCGGACCTGGTCCGCGGCCTCGGACAGCCCCTCGTCGGTGAGAAGCGAGTTGTACGCGTACACCTCGGGCTGCTCGGCCGGATCGCCGAGATAGCGCTCGGTGTAGTGCGTGTCGTACAGCCGCAGGTCCGTCACCGGCGCGCCCACCACTGCCGCATGGAAGACGTCCGGCCGCCGGAGCGCGGCCATGGCTGCCAGGTATCCGCCGTACGACCAGCCACGGATCGCCACCTTGGTGAGATCCAGCGGGAACCTTTCGGCGAGTGCGTGCAGCGCGTCCACCTGGTCGTCGAGGCTGAGGGCGAAATTGTTCTTGACCGCCTTCTCCCAGCCGGGTGAGCGCCCCGGTGCGCCCCGGCCGTCCGCGACGACGACCGCGAAGCCCTGATCGGCGAACCACTGCGACGTCAGGTGCGGATTGTGGGCGGCAAGGACCCGTCGCCCGTGCGGTCCACCGTACGGATCCATCAGGACCGGAAGCGGACCATCTGATTCCTGATAGTCGGTGGGGAGCAGCACGGCGCACGGAATCCGCTGTGCGCCCCCCTCGGTGAACTGCACCCGGGCCGTCAGAACCGGCTCCTCCGCGTGGTTCGCGATCGTCGCGACCTGCTTGCCGCTCCGGAGCACCCGCACCTCCGTGCCGGGCCGCTCCGGCGACGCCGAGACCAGCACCGTCACCTCGCCCGCCCGGACCGCGGAGTGCACCCCCGCCCCCTCGGAGACCCGCTCCACGCCCAGCTCGTTGACCCGGTAGACATGGCTCTGCCCGATCTCCGGCTCCGCCGCGTCCTCGCCCGCCGAAGCCGATACGAGGACGTCCGACTCGCCGATGTCCAGCACTGCCTGGATCTGCAACTGCGCCCCGGTCAGCGGCCGGTCGCCGACCGAGAGGACCCGCGCCCCGCCCTCGTCCACGATCCGCACGAGCCGCCCGTCCGGCGCCCACGCCGGCACCCCGGGGAACAGGTCCAGCCACACCGGGTCCTCGTCGACGTGAACCGTCCGCGTCGCACCGCTCTCCGTGTCCACCGCGAGGAAGAGCTGACTGCGCTGGTCACGGGCCTGCACCAGGATCAGCGGGGCGCCGTCCGACGACCAGTGCACCTGTGCCAGATACGGATACCGGCCCCGGTCCCACACCACTTCGGTACGGGCCCCGTCCAGGTCCGTCACCAGGAGCCGCACCTCCGCGTTGGGCGTCCCCGCCGCCGGGTACGCGACCTCGGTGGGCTTGCGGTCCGGATGCGCCGGGTCGGCGATCCACCACCGCTTCACCGCACTGTCGTCGACCCTTGCGACCAGCAGCCGGTCCGACTCGGGCGACCACCAGAAGCCGCGCGAGCGGTGCATCTCCTCGGCCGCGATGAACTCCGCGAGACCGTACGAGATGTGCGCGTCCTCGGGCTCCGCGAGCGCCCGGTCCCCGTCACCCTCCGCCCCCACGACGCGCAGTGCGCCCTTCGACACGTAAGCGACATGGCGTCCGTCGGGCGACGGACGCGGGTCCAGTACCGGGCCCGGTACCGGCAGCGCGCGGGCCGTCCCGGCCCGCAGCTCGGCAACGTACACCTTCCCGGAGAGCGCGAACGCCGCCAACTCGGCCGCGGAGTCGACCGCATAGCCGACGATCCCCGCAGACCCCTCGCGGCTGCGCTCGCGCCGCGCCCGCTCCTGCGGGGACAGCTTCTCCGCCGAACCGCCCAGCAGCGCCTCGGGGTCGGCGACGAGCCGCTCCTTCGGCGTGGAACCGTCCGCCAGGTCCAGCACCCACAGCCGGTTGGTCCGGTCCGTGCCGGAGGCCGACCGCAGGAAGATCACCCGCTCCCCGTCCGGAGAGACGGTGAACGCCCGCGGAGCGCCGAGGGTGAACCGCTGTGTTCTGGCGTGCTGACGGGGAAACGAGAGCTTCTGCGAGGTCATACCCCCGAACCCTAGGGCCTGATCGGAGTGAGAAACGCGGAACGGGACACAGCGCCCGACCGTCCGGTCGTGCGCCCCTCGTGCTGCTGTGCCCCGATCAATGCGGTGGCACGGATAGTTATGATCCGTAGCGCTCGGTGGGTATGAACCTGCCGGCTCCATGTGTGCTGCCCGTCCCGACCGTACTGATGGAGGTGAACCGCCGTGGCACTCTCGATTTCGGCGGTGGTGCTGCTGGCGATCGTCGTCTTCCTGCTGATCCGGAGATCCGGACTGAAGGGCGGACATGCGGTGGTCTGCATGTTGCTCGGTTTCTATCTCGCGAGTTCGTCCATCGCACCCACCATCTCGGAGCTGACCACGAATGTGGCCGGCATGATCGGCGACATCAAGTTCTGATCCGGTTCCTGTCCTTCGGGTCATGCCGGGCTCGCGGGGGGTCCGGCACGCGCAGCTGCGACTGGTCCCGGCCCCCTCCGTGGTCGGCCCCCGGGCCAGTCGGCTCGTAGGGTGGGTCCCATGACGGACCTTCCTGCCCGTCGTCTGCTCCTGGTGCATGCGCACCCCGACGACGAGTCGATCAACAACGGCGCCACCATGGCCCTGTACGCGGCCCAGGGCGCCCGGGTCACTCTGGTGACCTGCACGCGCGGCGAGGAGGGCGAGGTCATCCCGCCCGAACTCGCCCATCTCGTAGCCGATCGGGACGACACCCTCGGTGACCATCGCATCGGTGAACTCGCTGCCGCGATGAAGGAGCTCGGGGTCACCGACCACCGTTTCCTCGGCGGCCCCGGGCGGTTCCGCGATTCCGGAATGATGGGTGCCGAGCAGAATCACCGCCCCGGCGCCTTCTGGAACACGGACGTGGACGAGGCCGCCGGGTACCTCGTGGAGGTGATCCGCTCGGTACGCCCCCAGGTCCTCGTCACCTACGACCCCGACGGCGGGTACGGGCACCCCGACCACATCCAGGCGCACCGCGTCGCGATGCGCGCCGCGGACCTGGCAGCCGACCCGGCGTACCGCAGCGGACTCGGTGCCCCGCACACCATCGACAAGATCTACTGGAATCGGGTGCCGCGCTCCGTCGCCGAGCAGGCCTTCGCACGGCTGCGCTCGACGGCCCCCGACGCCTTCCCGGGGATCGCCGCGATCGACGACGTACCGGGTGTGGTGAACGACACCCGGATCACCGCGGAGATCGACGGCGCCGCCCACGCGGCGGCCAAGACGGCGGCGATGCGGGCACACCGCACCCAGATCGCCGTGGACGGTCCGTTCTTCGCCCTCTCGAACGATCTGGGGCAGCCCGTCTTCACCACCGAGTACTACGAGTTGGTACGGGGAACGTCCGGAGCGCCCGCGGGTGCACGGGAACACGATCTCTTCACGGGCGTACCGGGCGTACCGGGCGTATCGGGTACGGAGAACGTGCCGGGGGCTGAGTCGGGAGCACGGTCATGAGCGGCGGCAAGCAGCGCCGGCCCCGAAGCGACGCTCCGCCCCGGGAGCCCGTGCCCACCGGTCTTGCCGCACCCCTGAACCCGGGCCGCATCGGGGCCTACCTGGGCCTCGCGGTCCTCGGTGCGCTTGTCGGGCTCGCGGGAGCATTCGTCCAAGCCGCCTGGTTCCCGGGCGGTTTGCTGCTCGCACTGGTGGCCTGCGCCGGACTGTTCTACGGGGGCCGCATCCTCATCGGGACCCAGATCGGCGCCCTCGCGCCCGCCGCGGGCTGGCTGATTTCGGTCATCGTTCTGCTCGGCGGACGGCCGGAGGGCGACTACGTCTTCGGCGACGAACTGGGGCTCATCCTCTTCATGCTGGGGGGGATGGCCGTCGCTGTGATGTGTGCCACCATGTCGCGGTCGCCCCAACAAGGCGCCGACAACGGCCGACCTGGCAAGTAATGTGCCACGTCCGATCCCGTAATGCACCCCCTCCGTCGGGGAGGCGCACCGTCGTTTCCTCCGGTCGCGGGGTGTCTGTCGGTGGCGGCCAGTATGGTGGTTCGCGCGCCGAGCCGTCCCCTGGCCTGCGGCACGGGGGAAGTACGGGCGGCGGAGCCAATCGGGAGAACCTGCTTTGAGTCGTGAAACTGACAGTTCGTCCACCGGCCCCCAGGGGCGCGGGGGAGCCGCGTATCCCTCGGGTACGCCGCCGTACGGATCACGCCAGTATCCGTCGCTGCACCCTTCGCAGGACGCCCCGGAGGAGACCCCGGAGCCTGCGGATTCGCCTCTGTCCGAAGAGCCGAAGACCGAGACGACACTGACGACGCGTATCCGGATCAACATCCCCGGCTCGCGGCCCATCCCGCCGGTCGTGATGCGTACGCCGATGGGCGATGCCGACGCGGACGCCACGCGTGAGCGCACGGGCAGCACACCGCGCCCGGGCGCACCCGAGTCCGGCGGTGCGCCGGGCGGACCGGGCGCATCGGGCGGACCGGCCACCGAAGCGAGAGACGGCTCCGCGACCGCGGAGCCGAGCGCCGAGAAGCCGGCCAGGGAGAAGAGCGGCAGCGACTGGTTCGCTCCGCGCAAGGCACCGACGAACACGTCGGTGGTCGACGCCGCAGCCGGGCCGGCCGGCAACGCTGCTGCCGGATCCGCCGGCGCGGGCGGGGGTGCCGGATCCGGTGCACCCACCCCGCCGCGCGCCGATCTGCCGTACTTCTCGGACGGCTCGCAGCGCACCGGCGACCAGGGCGCACCCCGCCCGGGCGACGACTCCGCGGCCCCGGGCGGGCCGCGTGCCACGCCGAATCTCGGTGTGCGTACACCGGGCCCGTCCGGCCCGACGACCGGCCCGGTCACCGGCACCTCGTCCCTGACTCCCCGCCTCGGCGGGCCGGGCGGCCCCGGCCCCGGCCCGGCGGGTCCGGGTGCAGGCCAGGCGCGTCCCGGCGGACCGTCCGCTCCCGGCGCCCCCGGTGGCGTACCCCCGCGGATGTCCGACGACACGGCCGTCCTCACGCCGCAGTTCACACCGCCCGGCCCCGGCGGCCACGTCTCGGGGGACACGCTCAACAGCGGTATCCCTGTCGTCCCGCCGGAGCACCGCTCGCCGTCCGCCCCGTCCCTGTTCCCGAACGCGGGCGGCCCCGCGGGTCCCGGTCCGCGTGCCGACCTGCCGCCCCGAGGCCCGAACGACCCGATGGGCAGCGGACCGGCAGGACCGGGCGGCCCCGCCGCCCAGGCGTCCGCCCCCGCCCGTACTGCCCCGGCCCCGGCGAAGAAGAAGGGCCGCTCGAAGCCGGTCCTGCTCGGTGCGGGCATCGTCGTCCTGGCCGGTGTCGCGTACGGCGCGGGACTGTTGATGAACCACTCCGAGGTCCCCAAGGGCACCACCGTCCTCGGCGTCGACATCGGCGGCGGCACGAAGGAGCAGGCCGTCGCCAAGCTGGACGAGGCTCTCGGGGAGCGCGCCAAGACCCCCCTCCAGCTCTCGGTCGACGGCAAGAACGAGAAGCTCGCCCCGGAGAAGGCCGGTCTCGCGCTGGACAGCGTGGAGACCGTGCGCGGCGCCGCGGGCAGCGACTACAACCCGGTCTCGGTGATCGGCTCCCTCTTCGGGGCCGAGCGCAAGGCCGACCCGGTGATCCCGGTCGACGAGGAGAAGCTCGGGGTCGCGCTGACGGACCTGGCGGGCGTGTCCGGCTCCGCCAACGACGGCACGATCAAGTTCGAGCCGGGCAAGGCCGTCGCGGTCCCCGGCAAGGCGGGCAAGGCGCTGGACGTCAACAGGTCGTTGATCTCGGTACGGGACGCGTACCGTGCCCAGGTGCAGACGGGCAAGGCGGCCACGGTCCAACTGCCGGTCACCACCCGCCAGCCCACCATTGCCCAGGCCGAACTGGACCGGGCGATGAAGGACTTCGCGAAGCCCGCGATGTCCGGCCTGATCACGATCAAGGCAGGGCCCAAGCAGATCCAGTTCGGACCGGCGAAGTCGCTGCCCCAGATCCTCTCCATGAAGGCGGTCGACGGCCGGCTGGTCGAGGTCTACAACAAGACCGCGATCGACACCCTCTGTGACGGCGTCTTCGACGGCATCATGATCACCAAGGGCGACGGCAAGAAGCACCAGCTCAGTGCGGACGACGTGGCACACGCCATGCAGACCGCGCTGCTCGGCAAAACCCCCACCGAGCGCACCGCCACCATCGCCCTCGACGGCAACGGATAGCATCACCGAAGCACGGATCCCGATGACGCCGCCCCCTGTTCCGGGGGGCGGCGTCATGCGTGGGGCATGACATCTGTCATCCCCGATTCACGACCCGTGACCCTGCCGGGCGGCCACCCCACTCCGCCAGCCTGGACGCATGACGACGACAGCCACCGAAGCCACCACCGCGCACGCCGCAGTGGTCAGCTTCGACCAGGTCAGCAAGGCGTACGGAGACGTACGCGCCGTCGACGGGCTCACCCTCGACCTGCACCCCGGCGAGACCGTGGCGCTTCTCGGCCCCAACGGCGCCGGCAAGTCCTCCACTCTCGACCTGCTCCTCGGCCTGCGCACCGCGGACTCCGGCACGGTCCGGCTCTTCGGCGCTTCCCCGCAGGAGGCGATCGCCAAGGGCCGGGTCGGCGCGATGCTGCAGACCGGCGGCCTGATGGAGGACGTCACCGTGGAGGAGATCGTCCGGCTCGTCTGCGATCTGCACCCGCGGTCGTACCCGGTCGGCGACGTGCTGGCCCGTGCGGGCATCGCGTCGATCGCCGACCGGATGGTCAACAAACTCTCCGGCGGCCAGGAGCAGCGCGTACGGTTCGCGCTCGCCACCGCCGGGGCCAATGACCTGATCGTCCTCGACGAGCCGACCACCGGCATGGACGTCACCGCGCGCCAGGCGTTCTGGGCCACCATGCGGGAACAGGCCGAGCAGGGCCGTACCGTCCTGTTCGCCACCCACTACCTCGAAGAGGCCGACGCGATCGCCGACCGCGTCCTCGTCCTCCACAAGGGGCGGCTCCTCGCCGACGGCACCGCAGCCGAGATCAAGGCGAGGGCCGGAGCCCGCCGGATCTCGTTCGAACTCGAGAGCGCGGTCGACGAAGCGGCCCTGCGCGGCCTGCCGTTCCTCTCCACGCTCGACATCAGCGGCAACCGGGTCCGTATCCAGTCGCACAACGCCGACGCGACCGTCCACGCGGTCTACGCACTCGGCCTCTACCCGCGCGAACTCGAAGTCGCAGGACTCGGCCTGGAACAGGCCTTCGTCGCCATCACCGAGGCCGAGGAGGCCAGGACCGCATGCTGAACTTCTTCTCGTGGGCACTCATCAGGCTCGAAGTGACCCGCACCCTGCGGAACAAGAAGTTCATGTTCTTCTCGGTCATCTACCCGTCGGTGATCTACCTGCTGATCTCCGGAACCCGGAACACCACCGACAGGGTTCCGCACACCGACCTGACCCTGCAGGCCTTCTTCATGGTGTCGATGGCCTCCTTCGGCGCTCTGACCGCCGTCCTCATGGGCAACAGCGAGCGCATCGCCAAGGAACGCGAGAAGGGCTGGGTCCGCCAGCTGCGCCTCACCCCGCTGCCCAGCCGCGGCTACGTCCTGGCGAAGATCGCCAGTGCCGCGATGGTCACCCTGCCGTGCATCGTGGTCGTGTTCCTGGTCGCCGCCGTGGTCAAGCACGTACGGATGGAGACCTGGCAGTGGTTCGCGCTGATCGGGGTCATCTGGGCCGGATCGCTGGTCTTCGCGGCGCTCGGCGTCGCCATCGGCTACATCGCCAGCGGGGACGCGGTCCGCCCGATCACCATGATCATCTACTTTGGGCTGTCGATCCTCGGCGGCCTGTGGATGCCGAGTGCGACCTTCCCGCAGTGGCTCCAGAACATCTCCGAGTGGCTGCCGACCCACGCGTACGCTTCACTCGGCCAGGCGGTCGAGATGGGCGGCTCGCCACACGCCAAGGACGTCGCCATCCTCTGCGTCTACTTCCTGCTCTTCGCGGGCGGCGCGGCCTGGCTCTACCGGAAGGACACCCTGAAGGCGTGAACGACGACGAGACGTTCGTGGGGATCGGGCGCCCGCCGACCGACCGCCGTCAGGTGGGCGTCAAGCTGCTCTGGATCGGCATCTGGCTCGCGTTCATGAGCGCCCCGGTCAAGGACCTCATCGACGGCAACCACACCCCGTGGGCCACCGGGCTGGGAGCTCTCGGCCTGCTGGTCTTCGTCGGGACATACCTGGTCCTGGTCTTCCGCCACACCTCGAAGGCGCTGGACCGCCGCCGGGTCGGGGCGGCGATCACCTTCCTCGGCGCGCTGGCAGCCGTCCTCTCCCTGACGCTGGGCACCCCGTGGCTGGTCCTCTTCGTGTACGTCTCCGTCACCGTCGGGGCCACCCTGCCCCTGAGGACCGCCGGCTGGCTGATCCCCGTCGTCACCGCCGTACTCGTCGGCATCGGCCTGACCGGTGACCACCCGCGTGAGGTCATCACCGCCCTGGTCTTCCCCGCCCTGCTCGGTGGGTTCGCCATGACCGGCGTACGGCAGATGATCCGTACGACGATCGAGCTGCGCGAGGCCCGCGCCACCGTCGCCCAGCTCGCCGCCAACGAGGAGCGGCTGCGGCTCGCCCGCGATCTGCACGACCTGCTCGGCCACTCCCTCTCCCTGATCACACTCAAGAGCGAGCTGGCGGGGCGGATGCTCCCCGACCACCCCGAGCAGGCGGCGCTCCAGGTCGCCGACATCGAACAGGTCAGCCGCCAGGCGCTGGTGGACGTCCGCAGCGCGGTCACCGGCTACCGGCGGCCCACGCTCCCCGGCGAGCTGGCCGGGGCCCGTACCGCACTCGTCGCCGCGGGCATCGTCGCCGACATCCCGACGGACGCCCCCGCCGAGCTGCCCGAGAAGCCGGAGGAGGTCCTCGCCTGGGCGCTGCGGGAAGCCGTCACCAATGTCGTACGCCACAGCGGTGCCCGCCGCTGCGCGGTCACGCTCACCCCCCGCCAGACGCTCGACGGCCGGGTCCTCGAACTCACGGTGGCGGACGACGGCCGGGGGGGCTCCGGAACGAAGGCGGGCAACGGCCTCACCGGCATCAGCGAACGACTCGCCACGATCGATGGCACGTTGACCACCCGGGCCACCGACTCCGTTTCCGGTAAAGGCTTCACCCTCACCCTCAGTGTTCCACTCGGATCCGGCCTAGGATCCGGTGAATGAGCATGATCAGACTCCTCCTTGCCGAGGACCAGTCCATGGTGCGCGAGGCCCTTGCGGCGCTGCTCGGTCTGGAACCCGACATCGAGGTGGTGGCCCAGGTCGCCCGTGGTGACGAGGTCCTCGCGGCGGCCCGCGAGAATGCCGTCGACGTCGCCCTCCTCGACATCGAGATGCCGGGCATGACCGGCATCGAAGCGGCGGGCGTGCTGCGCCAGGAACTCCCGGCCGTGAAGGTCGTCGTCGTCACGACCTTCGGCCGCCCCGGCTATCTGCGCCGGGCGATGGAGTCGGGCGCGGACGCGTTCCTGGTGAAGGACGCCCCGGCGTCCCAGCTCGCGGAAGCGGTACGGAAGGTGCTCGCCGGCGAACGCGTCATCGATCCGACCCTGGCGGCCGCCGCGCTCGCCGACGGCGCGAGCCCACTGACCGAGCGCGAACGCGACGTGCTGCGCACGGCGGCCGACGGCTCCACCAACGCGGAGATCGCCACAGCGCTCCATCTCTCGCAGGGCACGGTCCGCAACTACCTGTCCACGGCGATCCAGAAGACGACGGCACGCAACCGGGCGGAAGCGGTGCGGATCGCGAGCGAGAAGGGCTGGTTGTAGGGCCGGCCCCAGGGGCGCGGCAGCCTCGGCATCGCCCTGACCTGGAGAAATCGCGGAACGGACGGAGAACGTCAGCTGAGGCGCAGCCAAGGGCTGTCCCGCAGTTCAGGTGGTTCAGGCGCGCGTCGCCTTGTCGAGATGGGCGAACACCACCACGTTGTCCTTGTAGTCCTTGGCCTTCCTGTCGTAGTTGCCGCCGCACGTGATCAGGCGGAGCTGGGCGGACGGGGTGTCGGCGTACACCCGCTTGTCGGGGAAGTTCGCCTTGCTGAAGGTCTCCACCGAATCGACCTTGAACGAGGCGACGCTGCCGTCCGCCCTCGTGATGTCGACCTTGGCGCCCGGTTTCAGGAACTGGAGCTGCAGGAACACCGCCGGGCCGGTCGTCGTATCGACGTGGCCTGCGACGATGGACGCGCCGCGCTCACCGGGCGTCGCGCCGTCCTTGAACCAGCCCACCAGATTCTTGTCGTTGGGGGGCGGGGCGTTGAGCTGTCCGGTAGGGCCGATGGACAGGGGGGTGAAGGGGGCGTCGACGGCGATCGTCGGGATCCGGAGCCGCTTGGGCTTGGAAGCGGGCATGGCCAGGCCCTGGGGAGAAGCGGAGGCCGAGGGGGTGGTGGGGGCTGGGGGAGCGGGTGCGGGGGCCGCGGGAACGTCGGGCCCGGGGACGGCGGGTGCGAGCACCGCGGGGGTGGTCAACGGCTTGTTGTCGTCCGAGACGCCGAGGGAGTTGTAGATCAGGAGCAGGCCCAGCCCTGCCGCTGCTGCGGGCCAGAGAAGGGCGCGGCCGATGGCGGGGGAGCCGGGCCGGGAGGGGGTGGAGTCGGACGACTGCGGGGCGGCCATGGAAGCGTGCCTTTCTTCTGTCCTTCTTCTGTGTGGCATCGGTCAGTTGGTGCTCGGCCAGTCAGCGGAACCGGGGAAACGCAGCCGCCGCGACCGCCACCCCGGGGGACGGCGACCGCGACAGCTGCGCGAGATCAGCGGTTCAGTTCGTTCAGGCCACCGCGCCGCCCGTGGCCTGACGGCGGCGCACCTTGTATGCACCGACGCCCAGCCCACCGACGAGCAGCGCCGAACCGGCAGCCAGACCGCCGCCGGTCATCGCGGTCCCGCCGCCACCGGTGTGGACGCCACCGCGGGGCTTGCCCTCGTCGCCGCCACGGCTGCCGCCGTAGCCGCCCTCGTTGCCGCCACGGCCGCCGCCGTAGCTGCCTTCGTCGTCGCCGCCGTAGCTGCCTTCGTCGTCGCCGCCGTAGCCGCCCTTCTTCGAGTTGTCGTCGGAGTCGTTGCCGGGCTGCCACTCCTTGGCCAGCATCATGGCCATGGCGCCGCCACCGGTGCGGACGCCACCGCGGGGCTTGTCGCCCTTCTCGCCCTTGCCGCCGTGGTGGCCCTTGTCGCCCTTGCCCTTCTCGCCCTTGCCCTTCTCGCCCTTGCCCTTGTCGCCGTGCTTCTCGGCCCAGCCGCCCTTGCCGTGGTCGGGCCGGGCGTCCTTGTCGCCGTAGCTGCCTTCGTCGTCGCCGTAGCCGCCTTCGTCGTCGCCGTAGCCGCCTCCGTCGTCGCCGCCTCCGTCGTCGCCGCCGTAGCTGCCTCCGTCGTCGCCGCCGTAGCCGCCTCCGTCGTCGCCGCCGTAGCTGCCTCCGTCGTCGCCGCCGTAGCTGCCTTCGTCGCCGCCGTAGCCGCCCCCGTTGCCGCCCCAGCCGCCCTTGTCGCCGCGGTCGTCTCCGCCCTTCTTCGAGTTGCCGTCGGAGTCGTTGCCGGGCTGCCACTCCTTGGCCAGCATCATGGCCATGGCGCCGCCACCGGTGCGGACGCCACCGCGGGGCTTGTCGCCCTTCTCGCCCTTGCCGCCGTGGTGGCCCTTCTCGCCCTTGTCGCCCCAGCCGCCCTTCTCGCCCTTGTCGCCCCAGCCGCCCTTCTCGCCCTTGTCGCCCCAGCCGCCCTTCTCGCCGTGGTCGTCCTTCTTGCCGTGGTCGTCCTTCTTGCCGTGGTCGTCTTCGCGGCCACCGTTGTCGTCTTCGCGGTAGCCGCCGCCGTTGTCGTCTTCGCGGTCGCCGCCGCGGTCGCCGTTGTCGTCGCCGCGGTCATCGCCGCGGCCGCCGTGATCGTCGCTGCTGGAAGAGGAACCGCCGTCCCAGTCATCGGCCAGCGTGATGGCATGGGCCGCAGGAGTGGTGATGGCGAGGACCGCCGTGATCGCGGCCGAAGCGAACAGTGTGCGGGCAGAGCGCATCTGAACACATTCCTTTCGACGCGACTGCGATGAGTGACGGGGTGCCGACTCAAGGTGACGCAGTTGCGACGTGATCCACCGTTAACCGGAACGCGACTCGGCGCCATCGGGGAGCTGTGCATTGGAGCTATGCCGTGGGCCCTTCGGGTGGCGAATTACCGATAATCACCCATCGGACTGCATGGCGTGGCGTAATAAGGTTTGGCGCCGCATAGCCACTTTTTTGCTGACGCCTCCTCATGGTGACGCGCCGCGCGATCGGTGCGGCGAGACCCTGACAGTGGGCCCGAACTCGCTTGCAGCGATGGCTGGTTGGTGGTGTGCCCCGTGCGCGCGTGATCACCTGGGGGTGTCCTTCGCGTCACTCGTGAGGCGCTGCGGGGCCGGTGCGGGGAGCGGCGCGCGTGGCGCGCAGGAGAGACCGCGCGCCCGCTCGGGCGCCCTCCGGACATGCGCCGCTCCTCTTTCGACCCGATGGAGGCTTGCGCATTCGGCCCGGAGCTTCAGCTGCCGTGTTCGGTACGGGACGGGGTTCCGCCGTGGCGCCTGGGCGCCGGGCCCGGCCTGCGACCGAGGTCCGAACGGCAACCGGACTACCCCGGTCCCCACAGTTGCGCACCCCTAATTCAGCAAGGCCCGCGCCGCTCGTGCCCGCCCCCGAACCATCTCTGCCGCCGCCGGCTCCACCGCTTCCACCAGCTCCGCGTACTCCTCCATCTCCTCCGCCCCGCGAAGGAACTCCCCGCTCTGTACAAGCAGCTGCGCCCGCTCGTAGCGCAGCCGCGCCGGATGCGAGGGCAGCAGCAGTGACAGTTCCACCGCCCACAGCGCCACCCGCGTGCACTCCGGGCGGGCCGCCGCCCACGCCCTGATGTTGTTCAGGATCCGCAGCACGATCTCCAGCGGCCGGGCCGGCACCAGCATCGACGGCTCGAGCGGCGCCCCGGTCGCCCCCGTCACCAGCAATTCCGCGTCCTGGCCGGTCATCGGCCTGCCGCCGGCGAAGGGGTCGGCCAGCACCTGTTCCGCCGGATCGCCGAACCCGACGACGAAATGACCCGGCAGCGCCACCCCGTACACCGGAGCGCCCGCCCGCCGCGCCACCTCGATCCACACCACCGACAGCAGGATCGGCAGCCCGCGCCGGCGCCGCAACACCTCGTGCAGCAGCGACGACTGCAGCCGTTGGTAGTCCGTCGACGAGCCCACGAACCCGCACCGCTCGCCGAGCAGTTCGGCCAGTGCCGAGGCCCAGGCGCGCCCGCCCCGTACCCCGTACGGAAGCAGTCCCGCCAGCCGGTCCAGTTCGATCTGTGCAGCGTCGATACCGTCCGCGTCCAGCGCCGGGTCGGCCTCCGCGGCCAGCAGCAGGCAGAGCAACGCCAGGTCGGGCCGTTCGGCGCGCGCCTCCTCGGCGAACTGCTGCCGGGGGTTCAGCCGAGGGTTCATGGGGGACATGCTCCTGTCCCTAGGCGGACCGGAAGTGGTGGTACAGGTGATGGGTCACGAACCCCATCCGGTCGTACAGCGCATGCGCCCCCTCATTGTCCGCCTCCACCTGCAGCCACGCCGCCGACGCCCCCTCGTCCAGCGCCTGCCGGGCCAGTGCGGTCATGACCGCGGAGGCCAGACCCCGCCGCCGGTACGCGGCATCGACCTCGACAGCCATGAAGCCCGCCCAGCGCCCGTCCACGACACACCGTCCGATCGCGGCAGGCGCGTCGCCCGCCGCGTCACCCGGCACGGTCGCGAACCACACCGAGGGCCCGCTGCCCAGCACTTTCAGTACATGCGGGCCCGGAGTGTCGAAGCGCTGGTACCGGGAGAGCCACGCCTCGTCGATCCCCCGGCTCAGCCGCACCCGCGCGACGTCCGCGTCCAGATCGCCGATCGGCGCCAGAGCCGCGATCCGCACCTGCGCCGTGACCTCGCGCCGCCACCCGTGCTCCTCCAGCTCCGCGCACAGATTCTCCTGTGTGCCCTCCGCGCCCGTCGCGGTCTGGATGTAGGCGGGCAGCCCGCGGTCCTCGTACCAGCGCTCCACCCGCGCGAGCGCCTCGTCGAGCGGCACCCCGGGATCGCCGAGCGGCAGCACGGAGTTGGCGCGCCGGGTGAAGCCCTCCGCCGCGCGCAGCTGCCAGTCGCCGAGCGGTTCGCTCTCCACCGGCTGCCAGGCGCGGGCGCAGACGTGGGCGAGTTCCGCGAACGTGGCCGACGGGCCCCGGCGCCGGGCCGGCGCGGAGGGGACGACCTTGCCCGCCACCAGCGAGGATTCCGCGATGTGGACGGATTCACCGCTCTTCGGTGTGATCGACAGCACATGGTTGTTCCAGGATGTGAGAACCCCGACGGTGTCGGTGAATCTCCAGCCCGCCGCGCCGCCTTCCGAACGACGTCGGACTGATACCCGTTTGCCCACGTCAGCCGGGGTAATCCGGACCTCAGCCCGTCCGCCCATGGTGAATTCCACAGCTCTCTCCGCCCCTCCTGTTCGGTTCGCGCCCAGGAACGGAGATACTAGGTGCGGGCATCGACGACGCCGCGCTCCCGCGCGAGAGCCAACGCCCTACCGAGGAGGAACGACAGCGTGACCTACGTCATCGCGCAGCCTTGTGTCGACGTAAAGGACAAGGCCTGCATCGAAGAGTGCCCCGTCGACTGCATCTACGAGGGCCAGCGGTCCTTGTACATCCACCCGGACGAGTGCGTCGACTGTGGAGCCTGTGAGCCGGTCTGCCCGGTCGAGGCGATCTTCTACGAGGACGACACCCCGGAGGAGTGGAAGGACTACTACAAGGCGAACGTCGAGTTCTTCGACGACCTCGGTTCGCCGGGTGGTGCCTCCAAGCTGGGTCTGATCGAGCGCGACCATCCGTTCATCGCAGCATTGCCGCCGCAGAACCAGTAACCAGCGGCCAGCACGTGCGCCGCCCCGGTCCCGTACGGCTCGTCACCGTGCGGGACCGAGGTGTTTTCCGGTCCGGGCCGCAGGCAGACCCGGCGCCGCACGAACCACCCGAACAACCCTCGTCACCCTCGTACGAGAAAGCAGAGAGCCGTGTCCGCAGCAGTCTCCTCCCGCCTCCCGGTCTTCCCCTGGGACAAGCTCGCGCCCTACAAGTCGACCGCTGCGGCCCACCCGGACGGCATCGTCGACCTTTCCGTCGGCACGCCCGTCGACCCGGTGCCGGAGCTGATCCAGCAGGCGCTCGTCGCCGCCGCGGACAGCCCCGGCTATCCGACGGTGTGGGGGACGACCGAACTCCGCGACGCCCTCACCGGCTGGGTGGAGCGGAGGCTCGGTGCGGTCTCCGTGGCGCACGAGAACGTGCTGCCGGTCGTCGGCTCCAAGGAGCTCGTCGCCTGGCTGCCGACCCAGCTCGGCCTCGGCGCGGGCGACAAGGTGGCATACCCGCGGCTCGCCTACCCGACGTACGAGGTGGGTGCCCGGCTCTGCGGCGCCGAGCCCGTCGTCTACGACGACCCCACCGAGCTCGACCCGGCCGGACTCAAGCTGCTCTGGCTGAACTCGCCGTCCAACCCCACCGGCCGGGTCCTGTCCAAGGACGAGTTGACCCGGATCGTCGCCTGGGCGCGCGAGCACGACGTGCTGGTCTTCAGCGACGAGTGCTACCTGGAGCTCGGCTGGGAGGCCGAACCGGTCTCCGTGCTCCACCCCGACGTCTGCGGCGGCACGTACGAGGGCATCGTCGCCGTCCACTCCCTCTCCAAGCGCTCCAACCTCGCCGGATACCGCGCGGCGTTCATCGCGGGCGACGCGGCCGTCCTCGGCGAACTGCTGCTGATCCGCAAGCACGGCGGGATGATGACGCCCGCCCCGGTCCAGGCCGCCACCGTCGCGGCGCTCGGCGACGACACGCACGTGGCCGAGCAGCGGACCCGGTACGCGGACCGGCGCACCGCGCTGCGGGCGGCGCTGGAGGCCCACGGCTTCCGGATCGAGCACAGCGAGGCGAGCCTCTACCTGTGGGCGACCCGCGACGAACCCTGCTGGGACACCGTGGCGTACCTTGCGGAGCTCGGCATCCTGGTGGCGCCGGGCGACTTCTACGGACCGGCGGGCGACCACTTCGTGCGGGTGGCGTTCACGGCGACGGACGAGCGTGTGGCAGCCGCGGTCAAGCGGCTGTCCTGACTCAGCCGATCGGCAGGCCGTGGGTGGGCAGGCCCTGCGTCGTCGGCAGACCGCCACCGGCGAGACCGTCGGTCGGCAGACTGCCCTTGGCCGCCGCACCGGTGGCCCCGCCGACCAGCTCACCGGCGTTGCCCGCCGCCTCGCCGGCGACCTTCTGCGCTGCGGGGGCGGCCTTGCTGCCGACGGTCCTGCCCGCGGCCGGGACGGCCGTCCCGACGATCTTGCCGCCGGTGGCACCCGCGACCTTGGCGCCCTGCTCGGACGCGCCGTCGACGATCTTGCCGAGACCGGCGCCGTCGACGGTCGTCAGACCGCCGAGCTCCGGGGCCTGCGGGAGCTCCGCGGCACCTGCGGCGCCGGCCGCACCGACCACGGGGGCTGCACCCGCCGCGATCAGCAGCGCGGCACGGGCGATCCGACGGGTCAGGGGGAGGGACATGATGCTCCTTCGACGGGGTTGAATCTGTCTGTCCGTTGATCGGACGCAGTGACAACCGTCGTGGGGGCGGGTGAGGTTGCGGTGGACCGAAGTAAAGAGTCGGTAATGCGTCACATAATCCGCAACGGAGGAACCCGGGCAAACATTGCATTCCCCAAAGGCTGCATGAGTCGTCACTTCCCTTTTCCCGCAAGGGAATTGGTGCATGAAGTGGAGACCGTCGGAGGTGTGTGGCGGCGGCAGCCTCCCGACGGGCCGGATGGCCCCTACGAGGGATCTTCCGTACTAGCGAACGAGTCGCATGCGTACCTGTGCGGTGCCTGATTCCGCACGGTCCGTCCGCCAGCCCGACCCGGTGCTCCATACCCGGCCCGCGTACGCGACCTCGTCGATGCCCAGTGATTCGGCCTGCGCCACCGCCCAGTGCGCGAGCTCCCAGCCGCGCTGCGCCCTGCCGCCGTCCCCGGCGGTCCGCGCCGCCTTCACCGGCACCGAGACCGTGCCCGCATTCGCCGCGCCCGACGCCCCGGCGCCCGCCTTGCCCGAGGAGGGCAGCACACCCTTGCCGAAGGCCCGTACCAGCGCCGACCGCACCTTTGCCGCATCGGCGGGCCCTGCCGCCGTCTGCGTCGGCGTGCAGGTCAGCGCGGCGGGCGTACGGCCGGTCAGCGCGGCGGACAGCAGCGCGGCATCCGGCTCGTGCTTCGCGTACGCCTGCGGGAAACCACTGCGCTGCACCCGCTGCGCGGCCACCGTCAGCGGCAGCCGCGAGTAACCGGGGACCTCGGCCAGATGCTGGTAGAACTTCCCGGCCGAGTAGACCGGGTCCAGGATCTGCTTCTCGGTGCCCCAGCCCTGCGAGGGGCGTTGCTGGAACAGCCCGAGCGAGTCCCGGTCGCCGTGCTCGATATTGCGCAGCCCGGACTCCTGCAACGCCGTCGCCAACGCGATCGTCACCGCACGCTCAGGCATCCCGCGCGTGGTGCCGACCGCGGAGATCGTCGCGGCGTTCGCGGCCTGCTCCAGGCTCAGCCGGTACGTACGTCCCCGGCCCGACGAACCGTCGGCGGACTGCACGGTGCACCGCTCGACGCCCTTGTTGCCCGAGATGTACTGAACGGTCAGGTAGCCGGCCAGGGCCACGAGCACGGCAAAGGCCGCCATGATGCGGAGAAGGCGACTGCGGCCGGTGTGTCGGCGGGCGGAGGAGGCGGTCCGGGGCACGCGCCCACCGTACTGGAGGGCCCGACCGCGGCCGACGGCGAAGTCCCTCAGGGACTTTTCCTCCGGATCCCGCCGGGCTCGCGAGGCCCCGGTCCGGCCTGGTCCACAAGGAAGTCCCCAGGCCCGTCCGGCGGATCAGGACCGCACAGGCCTTAGGGTCGGGACCATGCCCGAAAGCACCCTTGACCTCACCCTGGACGGCCCGGCCCTCACTGCCCGCCTCGTCGACTTCCCGTCGGTCAGCGGGGACGAGAAGGAGCTGGCCGACGCGATCGAGACGGCCCTGCGCACGCTCCCGCACCTGACCGTGGACCGGCACGGCAACAACGTCGTGGCCCGGACGAACCTCGGCCGGGACGAGCGCGTCGTACTCGCCGGACACATCGACACCGTGCCGATCGCCGACAACGTCCCGTCCCGGCTCGACGAGAACGGCGTGCTCTGGGGCTGCGGCACCTCCGACATGAAGTCGGGCGTCGCCGTCCAGCTGCGGATCGCCGCGACCGTGCCCGAGCCCAACCGCGACCTCACCTTCGTCTTCTACGACAACGAAGAAGTCGCCGCCCACCTCAACGGGCTCGGCCATGTCGCAGACGCCCACCCCGACTGGTTGGAGGGCGACTTCGCCGTCCTCCTCGAACCGTCCGACGCCCAGGTCGAGGGCGGCTGTCAGGGCACCCTGCGGGTCTTTCTCCGTACGGAGGGGGAGCGGGCGCACTCCGCGCGCAGCTGGATGGGGTCCAACGCCATCCATGCCGCCGCCCCGATCCTCACCCGCCTCGCCGCCTACGAACCGCGCCGGCCGGTCATCGACGGGCTGGAGTACCGCGAGGGTCTGAACGCCGTACGCATCGAGGCCGGCGTCGCCAACAACGTCATCCCGGACGCCTGCACCGTCGTCGTCAACTACCGGTACGCCCCCGACCGCAGCCCCGAGGACGCCCTCGCCCACGTCCACGAGGTCTTCGCGGACTGCGGCGTCGTCGAGTTCACCGTCGACGACCACTCCGGCGCGGCGATGCCCGGCCTCTCCCACCCGGCGGCCAAGGCGTTCATGGAGGCGGTCGGCGGCACCGCGCAGCCGAAGTTCGGCTGGACGGACGTCTCCCGCTTCGGCGCGCTGGGCGTCCCCGCCGTGAACTACGGGCCCGGTGACCCGCTCCTCGCGCACAAGCGCAACGAGCACGTGGCGGTCGACCGGATCACCCACTGCGAGGACCGGCTCCGCTCCTGGCTCACCAGCTGACTCACGGCATACCCCTCCCCGTAACCTCCGTAGATCTACCCTGACCTGACACAGCACGTCGTCATGGCGTCACGTCGTCGGAGGGAGCAGGTCATGGGCATCCCCGAAGAAGCTCACGTCCCCGAGGAGCAGCGGCTCGGTCCGGTACTGCGCCGCAGGGAACAGGTACAGCCCGGTACCACCGATCAGCGCTTGCTGGACTCCGAGGGCGATTCCGAGTGGGTGCACACCGATCCCTGGCGGGTGATGCGCATCCAGTCGGAGTTCGTCGAGGGCTTCGGCGCGCTGGCAGAGCTGCCGAGCGCGATCAGTGTCTTCGGCTCGGCCCGCAGTCCGGCCGACGGCCCGGACTACGAGGCGGGCGTACAGATCGGCAAGGCGCTGGTCGAGGCCGGTTTCGCGGTGATCACCGGGGGCGGCCCCGGAGCGATGGAGGCGGCGAACAAGGGCGCGCGGGAGGCGAGGGGCATCTCGGTCGGCCTCGGTATCGAGCTGCCCTTCGAGTCCGGACTCAACCCGCACGTCGACATCGGCGTGAACTTCCGCTACTTCTTCGTCCGCAAGACGATGTTCGTGAAGTACGCGCAGGGTTTCGTCGTCCTGCCCGGCGGCCTCGGCACACTCGATGAGCTCTTCGAGGCGCTCACCCTCGTCCAGACGGGCAAGGTGACCCGTTTCCCGATCGTGCTCTTCGGCACCGCGTACTGGGGCGGCCTCGTGGACTGGCTGCGGAACACGGTGGTGGCGCAGGGGAAGGCGTCCGAGAGGGACCTGCTGCTGTTCCACGTCACGGACGACGTGCACGAGGCGGTCGACCTCGTCACGAAGGAAGTCGGCCGCTGACCACGGCGAGTCCCTCCGGCGACTGAGGGGTGGGGTCCGGGGCAGTGCCCCGGATCGGGAAGGGGCGGGCAGGGGACGCGTCTCGCGCAGCGGCCCCGGCTCGCGCCCGTCCCGCCCCGCTGCCTCACCGCCGCTACGCCAGCCCGCGCCGGGCCACCGCCGGCTCCCGGTGCCCCGCGATCGACGCCACCATGTCCAGCACCTGCCGCGTCTCCGCTACCTCGTGCACCCGGTAGACCTGCGCGCCCAGCCACGCCGAGACCGCGGTCGTCGCCAGCGTCCCGATCACCCGTTCCTTCACGGGCCGGTCGAGCGTCTCCCCGACGAAGTCCTTGTTGGACAGCGATACGAGGACGGGCCAGCCGGTCTCCGTCATCTCACCGAGGCGACGCGTCGCCTCCAGGGAGTGCCGGGTGTTCTTCCCGAAGTCATGGCCGGGGTCGATCATGATGCCGTCCGGCCTGACCCCGAGCTCCACGGCCCGCTCGGCCAGCCCCACCGTCACCCGCAGGATGTCCGCCATCACGTCGTCGTACGCGACCCGGTGCGGCCGGGTCCGCGGTTCGGCTCCGCCCGCGTGCGTGCACACCAGCCCCGCTCCGTACCGCGCGGCCACCTCCGCGAGCTTCGGATCGACACCGCCCCACGCGTCGTTCAGCACATCGGCACCGGCCTCGCAGACCGCCTCACCGACCTCGTGGCGCCAGGTGTCGACGCTGATCACCACATCGGGGTGACGCCGCCGCACCTCGGCGACGAACCCGACGGTGCGACGGGCCTCCTCCGCGGCGGTCACCTCCTCGCCGGGACCGGCCTTCACCCCGCCGATGTCGATGATCGCTGCGCCGTCGGCGACGGCCTGCTCGACCCGGGCGAGCGCGGGCTCGTCGCGGAAGGTCGCGCCCTGGTCGTAGAAGGAATCCGGAGTACGGTTCACGATCGCCATGATCACTGGCTCGTGCGCCCCGAATTCGCGCCGTCCCAGCCTGAGCGCACCGCTTCGCATCCTGTGTTTCTCCTCTGGATAGATCGCCCACCGCCGCCTGCGACCCTAACTGTCGGTACCGCATGGCACGATCGGAGGCGGACAGGTTTCCGCCCCAGGGGAGATGCGCGTGTTCTGGTTCTTGCTGCTGGCGATGGTGGTGGTCGTGGCCGCGGTCACCCTCGCGGTGGTCGGCGGAGGAAGGAGTGCCGTCCTCCAGGACGTGGCGCCCGAGCAGCTGTCCGACCCGCTGCCCGCGACCCGTCCGGTCGGCCGCGCGGACGTCGAGGCGCTGCGACTGCCGGTGACGGCACGTGGGTACCGGATGGCGGACGTCGACGACGCGCTCGGCCGGCTGGGCGCCGAGCTTGCCGAGCGGGACGCGCGGATCGCCGAGCTGGAGTCGGCGCTCGCCGGAGCGCAGGCGACGGCGGTGGGCGGTGTCGGGCTCCTCAAGGAGCCGCAGGACCGGCCGCGGCCCGAGCGGACACCCTGGGCGGCGCCGCAGTCCGGGCAGCAGCCCGACCAGGAGCCGGAGCCGCGTGCCTGGCCTCCGTCCGGACCTCAGTACGGGCCCCGGTCCGGATCCCAGCAGGAGCCGCCGCCCGGTCCGGAGTCCGGGCCCCGGTCCGGCGAGGAGCCGCGGCGATGAGCGGCGGCGCCGAAGCGGGCGCGGACGGCCGGCTGCGCTGTCCGTGGGGACTGTCCACCGATGACTACCTCGCCTACCACGACACGGAATGGGGCCGCCCCGTCCACGGCGACGACGCCCTGTTCGAGCGGCTCTGCCTGGAGGCGTTCCAGTCCGGGCTGTCCTGGCTGACGATCCTGCGCCGCCGGGAAGGATTCCGCAGTGCCTTCGCCGGGTTCAAGATCCGTGCGGTGGCGGAGTTCACCGACGCCGACAAGGATCGCCTCCTTGCCGACGCCGGAATCATCCGCAACCGCGCGAAGATCGAGGCGACGCTGGCCAATGCCAAGGTGTTGGCCGCATGGCCGGACGGCGACCTGGACGAACTGATCTGGTCGTACGCCCCGGACCCGGCCACCCGCCCCGCCCCGCGCATCCTCGGCGACGTACCGGCGGTCACGCCGGAGTCCACCGCGCTCGCCAAGGACCTCAAGAAGCGTGGCCTGCGCTTCGTCGGCCCCACCACGGCCTACGCCCTGATGCAGGCGTGCGGCCTGGTCGACGACCACCTGGCCGACTGTGTGGCCCGCGGCACCGGGGCGTAGCCACGCTGCGGGGCCGGCGGTGCCGTGGAGGAAGCCACCCACCGGTGAGCAACCGTCCACGGCCCCGGGCCCGGACCGACCCCTGCCAGGCCCTATCGCCCCAGATACTTCGGCTTCGCCTTGTCCAGGAAGGCCTGTACCGCGATGGTGTGGTCCTCCGAGGCGCCCGCCTTCGTCTGGAGTTCGTCCTCCTTCTCCAGCGTCTCGCTCAGCGTGTGCCCGGCGCCGTAGGCCAACGACGCCTTGAGCGCGGCATACGCCACCGTCGGGCCGTCCGCCAGCTTGCGGGCCACTGCCAGGGCCTCCGCGGCGAGGTCGGCCGCGGGCACCAGCTTGTTCACGATGCCCAGCTCGTACGCGTCCTGAGCCGAGATCGATCGCGGGAAGAGCAGCAGATCGGCTGCGCGGCTCCGGCCGATCAGCCGGGGCAGCGTCCACGAGACACCTGAGTCCGCGGTGAGGGCGACCCCGGCGAACGAGGTGTTGAACGACGCGCTGTCGGCGACCACCCGGTAGTCGCAGGCGAGCGCGAAGCCGAAGCCCGCACCGGCGGCGACCCCGTTCACCCCGGCGACGACCGGCTTCTCCATCCCGGTGATCGTCCGCACGACGGGGTTGTAGTGCTCCTGCACGGTGCTCAGCGCATTGCCGGAACCCGATTCGCGGGTGGCGGCCAGCGTGGCGACGTGTTCCTTGAGGTCCTGGCCGACGCAGAAGGCGCGCGAGCCGGCCGCCGTGAGCAGAACCGCCCGGACAGCGGTATCGGCCGCGGCCGACTGCAGCGCGTCACGGAGGGCCACCTTGGCCGCTGTGTTCATGGCGTTCATCGCGTCGGGACGGTTGATCGTGATCGTCGCGAGTCCGTCCGTCACTTCGTAGAGCACGGTGTCGGCCACGTGGTCCGCCATTTGCTGTCCCCTTTGCGCCTCGGGCAATGCCTGTTCAGGCAAGCATGGCCGACATCATCGAGGCGGAACATGTGACCTGCGTCTAACAATTGCGCCCCGATGGAGGGGCGAGGGCGACGGAGTATCGCAGTCGGATCGCCGAATTGGGTGGTTTTGCGAGAGCGCGTTGCGCAAGCGATGCAGACCGATGTTGGTCATCGGGGTCTGTGATGCGGGATAATGGCCTGGAAGCAATGTGTTCGATGCCGGTGAGACAGCGCCTGTCATGGGGCCGCCGGTTGTTATGGGCTGGTTTCAGGAAGGGGAACGAGCATGGCGGCCATGAAGCCGCGGACGGGCGACGGCCCGCTCGAGGTGACAAAGGAGGGGCGGGGCATCGTCATGCGCGTTCCGCTCGAAGGCGGCGGTCGGCTTGTTGTGGAGCTGACTCCGGACGAGGCCGATGCACTCGGCGACGCCCTCAAGAAGGTCGTCGGCTGACGCAGAGGCGCCCACACTTCATCACTGCCCCGGCACGGACCCGTGCCGGGGCAGTGATGCATTCGGAACAAGCGCGTCGAAGGACGTCCCCACTCCCTTCGCGGCTGTGGGGCAGGTCGGGGGACCGAGGGCGCCCGGCCGGCCCGGTGAGGGGCAAGGGGCGACGAGCGGTCACCCGCGCCGGACGGCGCAGAGCAACCCGTCGCCCACCGGCAACAAGGTGGCCATCAGTTCCTGGCTCTCCCGCACCGCCCGCAACAGCTCCCGCAGCCGCAGCACCTCCGCCGGCTGCGCCGCGGAGTCGACCGTACGGCCGTCCGCGAAGACGCCTTCGAAGCAGACCAGACCGCCAGGTCGCAGCAGGCGCAACGATTCAGCGAGGCAGTCCAGGCTCTCCAGCCGGTCGCCGTCGCAGAACACGAGGTCGTATCCGCCGTCCGCGAGCCGCGGAAGTACGTCGAGGGCTCGGCCGGGGATGAATCGGGCCCGATTGGCCGCGAACCCCGAAGCCCGGAAGGCCTGGCGGGCGAACTGCTGCCGCTCCGGCTCCGGGTCGACCGTGGTCAGCACCCCGTCCGGCCGCATCCCGTGCAGCAGATAGATGCCGGACACGCCGGTTCCGGTGCCGATTTCGGCCACCGCCTTGGCGTCGGTCGTGGCAGCGAGCAAGCGCAGCGCGGCGCCGGTGCCCGGTGACACCGAGCGGAGCCCTGCCTCCCGGGCCCGGTCTCTGGCCCAGCGCAGTGCTTCGTCCTCGGCGACAAAGGCGTCGGCGAACGCCCAGCTCGTCTGCCGGTTGGCGGTAATGACCCTCTCCTGTCCCCGTAGTTGGCGCAACGGTGACTGTATCCGCTGCACCCGGGAACCCGCAGATGGGACCGGGCGTTAGGAAGGGGCAGAGGAAAGCTCATGGATCCTGCCCGCAGATCGGGTCCGGGACCAGGGGCCGGCGGGTCCGGGGATGATCCCGGACCTCAGCAGGAAAAAGGCTTATCCGGAGCTAACGGGCGAGGTGGCTATGGTAGGGGCTCCACTGGACACCACCAGAGCCGACAGGGGAGGTGCGGCTGCTCCTGTGGGTCGGGGACGAGCGCTGCGGCGCTTTCTCAGATCAGCGGGTGAGCCGAAATCCGTGACCAACATTGCTGACCGTTCTTCCAACGACTCCGCACCGACCGCGACCTTCGCCTCAGATGCGGACTCCCAGGCGTGGATGCCGCCCTCATGGGAAGAGATCGTCAGCACGCACAGCGGTCGTGTCTACCGCCTTGCCTACCGTCTGACGGGAAACCAGCACGACGCCGAGGACCTCACTCAGGAGGTCTTCGTCCGGGTGTTCCGTTCGCTGTCGACCTACACGCCCGGCACCTTCGAGGGCTGGCTGCACCGCATCACGACCAACCTGTTCCTGGACATGGTCCGTCGTAAGCAGCGGATCCGTTTCGACTCTCTCGGTGACGACGCCGCCGAGCGGCTGCCGAGCCGTGAGCCGTCTCCGCAGCAGGTCTTCAACGACACCCACTTCGACGCGGACGTGCAGCAGGCGCTGGACACACTTGCGCCCGAATTCCGTGCCGCGGTCGTGCTCTGCGACATCGAGGGACTGTCGTACGAGGAGATCGCCGCGACCCTCGGCGTGAAGCTCGGCACCGTGCGCAGCCGTATTCACCGCGGCCGCTCGCACCTGCGCAAGGCTCTGCAGCACCGCTCTCCCGAGGCCCGCGCCGAGCAGCGCTCGCTGGCGGGAGCAGTGGTGGCAGGGGAGGGCGGGCCGGCGTGAGTGGCACAGGTCCGACCCCTGCGGAACAGCACCTGGGGGACCGCCTCGCCGCGCTTGTCGACGGTGAGCTCAAACATGACGCCCGCGATCGGGTGCTCGCCCATATCGCGACCTGCGCGAAGTGCAAGGCCGAGGCTGCCGCCCAGCGGCGGCTGAAGAGTGTCTTCGCACAGTCCGCCCCGCCGTCGCCGTCCGAGGGGTTCCTCGCCCGGCTGCAGGGCCTTCCCGGGGGGCCGGGCGGTGACGACGACCGCCAAGGAAGACCATTCGGCGGCTCCGGGCGCTTCGCCGACGGACTTTTCCCGGTGGTGCAGCCCCCCGGCAGCCGCACCGATCCGCCTTCGGGAAAGTCGCCGCTGGACCGTTTCGGCTACCTCGGGACGCCGCACGGCTCGACGGCCGTGCTTCCGGTCGACGGATCGCGTTCGGCGTTCCGGATCCATGAGGTGGGCCGGGAAGGGGACCGGTCGCCGTGGCGCGGCCGCAGGTTCGCCTTCGCGGCGGCCAGCGCCGTCTCGCTGGCGGCCATCGCGCTGGGTGGCGCCCTGCCGACAGGAGCAGGTCCCGACGCCGCGACCCGCGCCGAGGGCGCCGGAAGCAACGTGACTCCGCTCGATGCCGCCGCGCGGGCCGAGAGCGGCAGCGTGACCAGCCGTCGCGGTGGCAGCAGCCCCGGCACGTACGGCGTGCCCGGCGGTGGTTCCACGACCGGTACCCCGGCTCGGCCACCGAATGCCGCGGCACCTGTCCCCGCCCGGTTCGGCACCGGCCGGCTCACGGCCAACCCCTTCGCCGCGGCGGTACTGACGGATGTGTCCGCGTCCCCGCTGATACGTCCGACCGCCACCAGCCCGCTGTTCGCGCACGCGCTCGGAAGCGGCCTGAACCCCGTTTCCCCCACGCCCTCGCCGACCGCGTCCCGGACACCCACGTCGGCGGCAGCCCTGCCCGCCTCCGCCGATCGCCGTCTGCCGCTTTCCGCCCGGCGCTGACGGGGGTCTGCGCAGCGATTCGCAAACCTGGTTGAATCCCCGGAGGAATTACCGGGAGGGATGTCCTTTCGGGCGCGTGCAGAGGCCAGTTGTGGCGGTTGCGGGGAGAACATGGACGACGGGAAGCCCACCGGGCCGAAGGCGAAGTGGTGGAGCCGCCCCACGGCGGGGCGCACCACCGCATCAGCGCCGCAGGACGCCTCCCTCCCGGCGGAGGACGTGCGGGCCGTGGACACACCGGCCGGTGACCTGGACACCACGGTCGTCGCAGACGTGAGCCCGGTGCCCGTACTTCCCGCCCAGGCCGCACCGCCCGAGCCCGTGGCGCCCGCACCACTGGTGGCACCCGCGCCGGTGACGTCCGAGTCCGGGGTGCATGCACCCGCAGCGACGGCCCAGGCGCCCGTGCCTGCGGTGAAGCCGTTGCGCGAGCCCGATGAGTACAGCACCCCGCCGTACGGCGGCCCCGGCCCCTGGGCGCCCGCACCACCCGTACAGCGCCCGGTGCCGACACCGGCGCACGGCACTCCTCTGCCCCCGTCGTACGCAGGCACCGGCACGAACGGCGCAGGCGTGCCCACGGCCCCCGCGCCCGTCCCGGCCCCTGCCCAGGCCTTCACGCCCCCGTCCCAGCCGCCGCAGTCCTCGCAGTGGGTGCAGTACGACCCCTGGGGTGCGCCCCGGCAGCCACTGACCCACCCCGGCCCCCCTCTCGGGTCGGACGGCGGGCGCAGGAAGAGCCGACGCGGCTCCCTGCTCGTCGGAGCCTTGCTGCTTGCCCTGGTGGCGGGCGGCATCGGTGGCGGCATCGGTGCCTACGTCGAGCGCAATGGCGGTCTGACCACGGTCGAGCTTCCGCAGGCCGCGAGGAACAGCGGCGGCCGCGCCCCCGACAGCGTCGCGGGTATCGCCGCCAGCGCCCTGCCCAGCGTGGTCACCCTCCATGTCAGTGGCACCACCGAATCCGGCACCGGCACCGGCTTCGTCCTCGACAAGTCGGGCCACATCCTCACCAACAACCATGTCGTCGCCCCGGCCGGTTCCTCCGGTTCCATCACGGTGACGTTCAGCGGCGGCGAGACCGCGCGCGCCGAGCTCGTCGGCAAGGACAGTGGTTACGACCTGGCCGTGGTCAAGGTCACCGGCGTCTCCGGACTCAAGCCGCTGCCACTGGGCAATTCCGACAATGTGCAGGTCGGCGACCCGGTGGTGGCCATCGGCGCTCCCTTCGACCTGTCCAACACCGTCACCTCCGGCATCATCAGCGCCAAGGACCGGCCGATCACCGCGGGCGGCGAGAAGGGCGACGGCAGCGACATCAGCTACGTCGACGCGCTGCAGACCGACGCCCCGATCAACCCGGGCAACTCCGGGGGCCCGCTCGTCGACACCGACGCCCATGTCATAGGTATCAACAGCGCCATCCGCGCCGCCGACAACAGTTCGTCGACCGAGGGCGGCCAGGCCGGTTCCATCGGCCTCGGCTTCGCCATCCCGATCAACCAGGGAAAGCGGGTCGCCGAGGAGCTGATCAACACCGGCAGAGCCACGCATCCGGTGATCGGTGTGACCTTGGACATGAAGTACACCGGTGACGGTGCCAAGGTCGGTGCGAAGGGCGCGGCGGGCAAGCCCGCGGTGACACCCGGCGGTCCCGGGGCGAAGGCCGGCATCAAGCCGGGCGACATCATCACCGAGGTGGACGGGCAGCGGGTGCACAGCGGCGAGGAGCTGATCGTGAAGATCCGCGCGCACCGTCCGGGTGACCGTCTGGACCTCGGTTTGACCCGCGGTGGTAAAGACCTGTCCATGACTTTGACTCTGGGGTCGGCAACCGGCACCTGACGTCCCCGGGACGCTACCGCCCGGACAGTTCGGCCGGGTACCGTGGGCCGGGTCCGGACCTCATCCGACCTGGGCTCGGGGAACACGAGGAGCAACAAGGTGTTCAATGACATAGGCGCACTAGAGCTGGTGACGCTCGTGATCCTCGGCGTGCTGATCTTCGGCCCCGACAAGCTGCCCAAGGTCATCCAGGACGCCTCACGCTTCATCCGCAAGATCCGCGAGTTCTCCGAGAGCGCCAAGGAAGACATCCGTACGGAGCTCGGCCCGGAGTTCAAGGACTTCGAGTTCGAGGACCTCAACCCGAAGACGTTCGTCCGCAAGCAGCTCATGGACGGGAACGACGATCTCGGGCTGAAGGAGATCCGCGAGAGCTTCGATCTCCGTAAGGAGATGGCCGAGGTCACCGACGCGGTCAACGGTCGCGAGAGCACGTCCAAGGACTCCGCGGGCGGCGTGTCGGGCAGCGCGGCGATCACTGCGGCGAACGGCTCCCCGGGCGCCCCCGACCTGCTCAAGAAACGCGAGCAGCCTGCGAAGGACGATCGTCCGCCCTTCGACGCAGACGCCACCTGACACCGGTCAATCCCGACTCGTCAGGACGGTATCGCTATTCTCCATCTGTCCGGTTGCGAGGACGCCCGAGGGGGGCGGGCCGCTGCGGACCCCTAGGGATCGAGGAGGCGGCCGGGCAGATGGAGACGACGAGTCGGGTAGGCGCGGAAGGTGCGCCCAGCACAGTCACCGCAGAGGGTGTGCCGGCGACCCGGCGTACGGTCGACGGCTATCTGCAGGCATCGTTCCCCTGGTACGGACTGGACGAAGCCTTCACCGGGCCGCGCTGGCTGATGCAGGTCGGCACGGCGGCGGACGGCACGGTGCAGCACGGTTCGACCGGGCACGGTGAGGAGCCTCAGGTACGGGGTGACTCCAGCGGCGAGAAGCACCGGTTCGCGGCCGTGGTGACGGTGGCCAGCAGTCCCGTGCGGCGCAGTGGCGACGGTACGGGGGTGCTGGAGGCGACCACGGTGTCGTCGGCGGCGTGGCTGGCGGGCTCGGGTCTGCTGGCGTACACGTGGCCCCCGCAGTTGGACCACGCGCTGCGCGACGACTGGCTGGACCAGCAGACGGAGACGGCGTTCGAACTCGCCGACGATCTGGACGGGCCCGCATGGTCGTTGCTGTCCCTGCCGGTGGACGGTGTTCCGGTGCCGTTCCACTACCGGGAGTCCGAGTTCGGCTGGGTGCTGGCGGGGTCGGCGCCGGGCGGGGTGCACATCGGCGCGTACGGGCGGGGGATGAGCGCGTACGGGCTGGGGTTCTCCGTGGTGAAGGACATCGCGACGTACGCGTAGCGGGTGCGGTGACCGGGGCGCCCGGTTGCCGCTCCGTCCTCGATCGCCGGACGGCTCGATGATGCCGTCGCGCGCCGTGAGGCCGCTCGCCGAACGGGACCGACAGTGCCGCCGGGCGGGGCCTGATGCCCTGCCCGGCGGTTGTGCTGCGGCCCCGTCAGAGGGCCGCGGTTCAGAACTTGTTGCGGGGGGTGATGCCCAGCGACATGCCCGACAGACCGCGCCGGCGGCCACCCAGCCTGTCGGCGATCGTGCGCAGGGCCTTGCCGGCCGGGGAGTCCGGGTCCGAGAGGACCACCGGCTTGCCCTCGTCGCCGCCCTCGCGCAGGCGTACGTCGATCGGAATGGAGCCGAGCACCGGGACCTCCGCGCCGACCGTCCTGGTCAGGCCCTCGGCGACCTTCTGGCCGCCACCGGTGCCGAACACGTCGACCATCTCGTCGCAGTGCGGGCACGGCAGGCCCGACATGTTCTCGACCACGCCGACGATTTTCTGGTGGGTCTGCACGGCGATCGAGCCGGCCCGCTCGGCCACCTCGGCCGCGGCCATCTGCGGGGTCGTGACGACGAGGATCTCGGCGTTCGGCACGAGCTGGGCCACGGAGATCGCGATGTCACCGGTGCCCGGGGGCAGGTCGAGCAGCAGGACGTCCAGGTCGCCCCAGTACACATCCGCGAGGAACTGCTGCAGTGCGCGGTGCAGCATCGGTCCGCGCCACACCACCGGGGCGTTGCCCGGGGTGAACATGCCGATCGAGATGACCTTCACGCCGTGCGCCGACGGCGGCATGATCATGTTCTCGACCTGGGTCGGCCTGCCGTCGGCGCCGAGCATCCGCGGCACGCTGTGCCCGTAGATGTCCGCGTCCACGACGCCGACCTTGAGGCCGTCGGCCGCCATCGCCGCCGCCAGGTTCACCGTCACCGACGACTTGCCGACGCCGCCCTTGCCGGACGCCACCGCGTACACCCGGGTCAGCGAGCCGGGCTTGGCGAACGGCACCTCGCGTTCCGCCGTACCGCCGCGCAGCGACGACGTGAGCTCCTTGCGCTGTTCGTCGCTCATCACGTCGAGCGTGACGTCGACCCGTGTGACGCCTTCGACCTTCGCCACCGCATCGGTCACGTTCTTGGTGATGGTCTCGCGCATCGGGCAGCCGGAGACAGTGAGATACACCGTGACAGCGACCGCGCCGTCAGCCGCGATCTCGACCGACTTGACCATGCCGAGTTCGGTGATCGGTCGGTGGATCTCCGGGTCGTTCACTGTCGCCAGTGCTTCGCGCACCGCGTCTTCGGTAGCCATACCGACGATGTTACGGCGCCTGCCGCTACGCGTGAGTAGCCCCCGTCAGCGGTCTTCGTCACTCTCGGCCGAGAATTGCAGGCGCCGCTCGTCCATGTCCTTCACGAGGTCCTCGAGTTCCGAACGGATCCAGTCCCGGGTGGCGACCTCGCCGAGGCCCATCCGCAGGGACGCGATCTCCCGGGTGAGGTACTCGGTGTCCGCGATGGAGCGCTCGTTCTGCTTGCGGTCCTGCTCGTGGGTGACCCGGTCGCGGTCGTCCTGCCGGTTCTGCGCGAGCAGGATCAGCGGGGCCGCGTACGACGCCTGGAGCGACAGCATCAGCGTCAGGAAGATGAACGGGTACTCGTCGAAGCGCAGTTTCACCGGCGCGAAGATGTTCCACAGCACCCAGACGATGATGATCAGCGTCATCCAGACGATGAACCGCCCGGTGCCCAGGAATCGGGCGATCCGCTCGGAGAGCCGGCCGAACGCCTCGGGGTCGTACTCCGGCAGCAGTCGCAGCCGCGTGTCCTTCGGCTGGTCGAGCCGGGCCCTGGCGCGCACCATCGCCGACGACCCGGTCGACGACGGTCCCGGTCCGGCTCCGGATGCCCTGGAGCGGTCCTCACCTGCCATGCGCGACTCCCTCCTCGCTGTGGAGGTCGGTCTCGCGCCAGTCCTCGGGCAGCAGATGGTCGAGCACGTCGTCGACGGTCACCGCCCCGAGCAGCGACCCGCTCTCGTCCACGACGGGCACCGAGACCAGGTTGTACGCGGCCAGATAGCTCGTCACCACCGACAGCGGGGCGTCCGGGGGCAGCGGCACGAGGTCGCTGTCGACGATCGAGCTGACCAGGGCGAAGGGCGGATCACGCAGCAGCCGCTGGAAATGCACCGTGCCCAGGTACTTGCCGGTCGGCGTCTCGTCCGGCGGCCGGCACACGTACACCTGCGCGGCAAGTGCCGGGGACAGGTCGGAGCGGCGGACCCGGGCGAGCGCGTCGGCGACCGTGGCGTCCGGCCGCAGCACGATCGGCTCGGTCGTCATCAGGCCGCCCGCGGTCCGCTCCTCGTACGACATCAGCCGCCGCACGTCCGCCGCGTCGTCGGGCCGCATCAGCATCAGCAGCCGTTCCTTGTCCTCCTCCGGCAGTTCGGAGAGCAGGTCGGCCGCGTCGTCGGGGTCCATCGCCTCCAGGACGTCCGCGGCGCGCTCCTCCTTGAGCTTGCCGATGATCTCCACCTGGTCGTCCTCGGGCAGCTCCTCGAGGACGTCGGCGAGCCGGTCGTCGTCGAGTGCGGCGGCGACCTCGGCCCGGCGCTTGGGCGACAGATGGTGCAGGGCGTTGGCCACATCGGTGGGGCGGAGCCTCTCGAACGTGGCGACCAGCGACTCGGCGCCCTGCCCATGCTCCTCCAGCGAGAACCCGCTGACCGCCGACCAGTCGACCGTCAGGGTCTCGCCCTTGCGGCGCAGCGCCCCGCCCCTGCCCTTGCGTACGAAGTACTTGTCGATCTCCCAGTCGCGGCGGGCCGGGAGCTGCTGGATCGCGACATCGAGGATGGTGACCTCCTCGCCGGTCTCCACCAGCCGCACCCGCCGGTCCAGGAACTCGCCGAGGACCAGACGCTCGGTGGGGCGCTGTTCGAAGCGCCGCATGTTGATCACGCCGGTGGTGATGACCTGGCCCGATTCGATGCCCGTCACCCGGGTCATCGGCAGGAAGATCCGGCGCCGGCTGATCACCTCGACGACGATGCCGAGCAGCCGGGGCGGGCGGCCGCCGACTCGCAGCATCGCGACCAGATCGCGGACCCGGCCCACCTGGTCCCCGTTGGGGTCGAAGACCGGCACACCGGAGAGGTGCGAGACGAAGACCCGGGGGGCACCTGCCGCCATGCTCTGCGCCTCCTTCCGTCCCGTGGAGAAGGGCCGGTCCGTTCAGGGGTGATTTTCACCATTATGACGGGATCAGGCTAGCCCGTACCGCTCCGGGTCGTCCCGGTGAGCAGTCCGTACGGCTCTGCGCCGGACGGCGTGGGCGACACGGGTACGCTGCCGTCTGCCAGCCCCCGACATGCAGATGAGAGGCAGTGCGCCAGTGACCTCTTTTGTCCCGCCCGTCCGGACCCGCCGCCGGGCCGCTCTTGCCGTTGTGCTCTGTGCGGGGCTGACCGCAGCCCTGACGGGGTGCGGCGACGAGGACCCGGACAAGGGGACCAACGGCATCGGCAGGCTCTCGGCGGCCCAGATCGAGAAGAGGGCGCAGGCTGCGGCCGACTCCGCGGACGCGGTGCGGCTGGCCGGGACACTGGTCAGCAAGGGCGGCACGTACAAGCTCAACATGCGGCTCAAGGCGGACGGCGGCACGGGCTCCGTCACCTCGAGGACCAGCACGTTCGAGTTGCTGCGGATCGGTGACGAGGTCTATCTGAAGGCCGACTCCGGCTTCTGGAGCCATGAGGAGAAGGACGCACAGAGCAGCGATTCCGGCGCGGCGGCGGGGGACAAGCTCCAGGACAAGTATGTGAAGGTCCCGCAGGACGACCCGACGTACAAGCAGCTGCGCGGCTTCACGGACATGAAGACCCTGCTCGACGGGATGCTCACACTGCACGGCAAGGTCAACAAGGGCGACCGCGGCAAGGTCGGCTCCGTCCGCACCATCCAGATCCTGGGTGGCAAGGGCGAGGGCGGGGCGCTCGACGTCTCGCTGAAGGGCACGCCGTATCCGCTGCGGTTCGCCCGTGGTGGCGGCGGGGGCACCATCACGCTCGCCGACTGGGGCACGGACTTCACGCTGGAGGCCCCGGCCAAGGATGACACCGTCGACTACGGGCAGCAGCTCCCCAGGTCGACCTCGTGACGCCGCGGCAGACGTGCGTGCCGGACCCATGAACCCTGCATGAACGAAAGACCCTCAGGACCGTCCCGCAATCCCTGACGGAACGGCGGGACGGCCCTCAGCGGCGGCGGTTCAGCAGCAACCGAGGCAGCGCGTTCGGGACGGGACGGCGGGTGGTCGCCGGGGTCGGCAGCGGCGCCGCCGCGTGCGAGGTGTCCGGCAGCTCCGTGCGGGATTCGCCGGGCACCAGCCGCAGCACCCGGCACGCGCGCGCCCAGCGCTCGGTCATCTGCTCGGCGTCCGGCGCGTTCAGCCGCTTGCCCTTGAGTTCGGCGACCGCCGCCTCCCACTCCTCGGAGTGCGGTGCGAGCTCCGTCACGGCGGCGGTCCAGGCGATCAGCCGGCCGCCCTTGTCCTTGCTGCGCACGGTCACCTCCGCGACGGACCCGTCGGTGAGACCGGCCGGGAGCGGCTGCTCGCCGGGGCCGTCCCCGACGAGATGGGCCGCGCCTTCGTGCCATACGTGCCACAGCGCCCGCGCGGGCCCGGTGCCCCGTACCCAGATCAGGCCGGACTTCTTGGTGGCCTCCTCGACGAGGGCCGGTCCGAGCAGCGAGTCAGCGGCAGCAGCAGTCATGCCATGAACTCTATTAGAGCCAGCCGTTGCGCTTGAGCGAGCGGTGGATGGAGAAGCAGACGACCCCGATGACGCCCATCACCATCGGATAGCCGTACGTCCACCGCAGCTCCGGCATGTGCTTGAAGTTCATGCCGTAGACGCCGCAGATCATCGTCGGTACGGCGATGATGGCCGCCCAGGACGTGATCTTGCGCATGTCCTCGTTCTGCGCGACGGTCGCCTGCGCCAGGTTGGCCTGCAGGATCGAGTTCAGCAGTTCGTCGAAGCCGATGACCTCTTCGTGCACCCGTGCCAGGTGGTCGGCGACGTCCCGGAAGTACTTCTGGATGTCCGGATCGACCAGCCGCATCGGCCGCTCGCTGAGCAGCTGCATGGGCCGCAGCAGCGGGGAGACGGCCCGCTTGAACTCCAGGACCTCACGCTTCAGCTGGTAGATCCGGCTTGCGTCCGAGCCGCGCGGGCTGCCCTTCGCGGGGGTGGAGAAGACCTCGATCTCCACCTCGTCGATGTCGTCCTGGACGGCGCCGGCCACGGCGATGTAGCCGTCGACGACATGGTCGGCGATGGAGTGCAGGACCGACGAAGGTCCCTTGGCGAGCAGCTCCGGGTCGTCCTGCAGCCGGTGGCGCAGCGCCCGCAGCGAGCCGTGTCCGCCGTGCCGGACGGTGATGACGAAGTCCCGGCCGGTGAAGCACATCACCTCACCGGTCTCGACGACCTCGCTGGTCGCGGTGAGCTCGGCGTGCTCGACGTAGTGGATGGTCTTGAAGACGGTGAAGAGCGTGTCGTCGTACCGCTCCAGCTTGGGCCGCTGGTGGGCGTGGACGGCGTCCTCGACCGCGAGCGGGTGGAGGCCGAACTCCCGGGCGATCCCGGCGAATTCCTCCTCGGTCGGCTCGTGCAGGCCGATCCAGGCGAAGCCGCCGTCCTCGCGCACCCGAAGCATCGCTTCGTGCGGGGTCAGACAGCCGGCGCTCTCCACGCGGCGTCCGTCGCGGTAGACCGCGCAGTCGACGACCGCGCTGGAGACGGACGGGTCACGGGTGGTGTCGTAACTGCTGTGCAGGGCGTTGGTCTTGCGCAGGGACGGGCGCACGGCAGCGCGCAGGTCACGGATCATCGACATGGCTGGCTCCTTTACGGAGGGCCGTCGTCGGGCGCGTGGAACAGCCCGGAATGGGGACGTGTGCTCACATCCGCAAAGCGGGCGGCACCGCGGCGGCGCGATGACGGCGTTCGCTACAGACAGGCAAAAAAGGAGTGCTCTTCCGTCGTGCGCAACGCCCTGGGTCCGACGGGGGAGGCGTCAGATCACCGAAGAAGGGTGTGGGGCGGAAGAACGGTTGGTACTGCACGATCGACTTCGATCCATTGCAGCCCCACCTCCTCCAGCCGGTCCCCCGTGGGGGATGACGTGTTGTCGGGACTGAGAGCGACGCTTCTGCGTGCTGTCCCGACCAGCGGCCAAGACTATCAGCCGACTCCGGCCCAATCCCTTACTTTGCCCGTTCCATACGCGTCCTATGCTCGCAGCATGGAAGAAATTCTTGCTCTGGTCGAGGCCCGGCTTCGTACGGCTCTCGGTGAACCGGACGCGCGCGCCGCGGTGACGTTTCTCGGTACGGACCGGATCGAGGTACTCCGTTTCATCGACGGCGATGTGGTGCGCTACGCCACGCTCGGCATGTCCGCCCAGCCGATGTCCGATCCGACCGCGGCCCTCGCGGACCCGGTGAAGGGGCCGCGCGCCGAGCTCGTCCTCTCCGTGCGGGCCGGGCTCGCCGACACAGACAAGGTGCTCCGCGGACTTGCCGTGCTGGCGGCTTCCCCGCAGGTCGAGGGGTTGGTCGTGGCTCCCGGCGCCTCGCTGGACCTGGGTGAACCGCTGTGGCCCGGGGCGCCGTTCAGCTCCGTGCTGGTCGCCGAGCCGGGCGGGCTGGTCGAGGACCTGGAACTGAATGAGCCTGCGCCGCGCAGCGGCTCCGTGGGGGGCGGCGGCCGGGAGACGGGCGGGCCGATGGAGCCGGTGCGGTTCCTGCCGCTGCTGCCGATGACGCCCAACGAGGCGGCGTGGAAGCGGGTCCGCGGGGCGCAGGAGCTCCAGGAACGGTGGTTGTCGCACGGGACGGATCTGCGGGATCCGCTGCGTACCTCCGTGGCCCTGGACTGAGACGAACGCCATACGTGCAGGGGGAGGCCCCGCCGCGCGGCCAGGAGGGAGAGCCGCGGGCGGGGCGGAACAGGGTTCGCGCAAGGGTCAGTTGGCGAAGGCGGTGACGCCGTCCTCGGTGGCGTGCTTCGGCTCCAGCTCCTGCGCCTCATGGGTCAGTGCCGTGCGCCGGACCCGGACGACGACCGCGCCGACGACGGCCGCGATCGCGGCGACCACGAACGGGATGTGGATGTTGCTCCATTCCTCGATCTTCGGGGCGAGGTACGGGGCGGCTGCCGCGGCGAACCAGCGGACGAAGTTGTAACCCGCGCTCGCCACCGGGCGCGGGGCGTCCGAGACGCCGAGCGCCAGCTCCGTGTAGACGGTGTTGTTCATGCCGATGAAGGCGCCGGAGACGATCGTGCAGACGATGGCCGTGGTGTGGTTGCCGTAGCCGAGGATCAGCAGGTCGGCGGCGAGCAGCACCAGTGAGGCGCCGAGCACCTTGAGCGAGCCGAGGCGCTTCTGCAGCCGGGGCGCGACGAGCACCGAGAAGACGGCGAGCAGCAGACCCCAGGCGAAGAAGACCGCTCCGGACTTGTACGGCGTCATGTTCAGCACGAACGGCGTGAACGCCAGGATCGTGAAGAACGCGTAGTTGTAGAAGAACGCCGAGGTCGCGACGGAGGCGAGGCCGCCGTGGCCGAGCGCCTTGACCGGGTCGAGCAGTGAGGTCTTGCGGGCGGGCTTCGGCTGTTCCTTCAGGAACGCCGTGATGCAGATGAAGCCGATCGCCATCAGGGCCGCGGTGCCGAAGAACGGATAGCGCCAGCTGGCGTCGCCGAGCAGCGCGCCGAGCAGCGGCCCGCACGCCATGCCGAGGCCGAGTGCGGATTCGTACAGCAGGATCGCCGCCGAGCTGCCGCCCGCCGCCGCGCCGACGATCACGGCGAGCGCGGTCGAGACGAAGAGCGCGTTGCCGAGGCCCCAGCCGGCCCGGAACCCGACGAGTTCCGCCACGGACGACGAGGTGCCGGAGAGTGCGGCGAAGACGACGACGAGCGCGAGACCGGTCAGGAGGGTCTTGCGGCCGCCGATCCGGCTGGAGACGAAGCCCGTGACGAGCATCGCGACCGCGGTGATCAGGAAGTACGAGGTGAAGAGCAGGGACACCTGGCTGGGCGTCGCCTCGAGCCCCTTGGCGATGGACGGCAGAATCGGGTCCACCAGCCCGATTCCCATGAACGCGACAACAGAGGCGCCCGCAGTGGCCCAGACGGCCTTCGGCTGGCGCAGGATGCTGCCCGCTCCTTGCTCGAACGGATCCTCTCCCTGCATGGGTCTTCTCGCTCTCCACTAGATCGATGCGTAATACACAGAATAAGTTAGAGAAGCTAATGACTGCAAGCTACATCTAATATCCCTGGTGGGAGCCACGCTGCGGACGGGTGATCGTCCTTGACGCGGCGACAGCCGGGGAGGACCGTTGGTCGCTATGAGGGGCGAACCCAGTTGCCCGAAGTGCGGAGGCCGGGTCAGGGCGCCCGGTCTTTTCGCCGATACCTGGCAGTGCGCGGTGCATGGCGCCGTGTATCCGCTGCAGCCGGTGATTCCGCCCAGCGTCGAGGCGCTCGGGGTGGTGGTGGCCCGCGCGCAGGTGCCGGTGTGGATGCCCTGGCCGCTGCCGGTCGGCTGGCTGTTCACCGGCGTCTCGTACGCGGGCGACGACCGTAGCGGCGGCCGCGCCACCGTCGTCGCCTGCTCGGGCCCCGGTCCACTGGGCGGTATGGGCGAGCTGCTGCTCGTCGCCGAGGAGCTGGGGGTCGGACTCGGTGCGCGCTACGCCGGGATCGACGGCCCCGACCCCGGCCCGTACCTCCATGTCGACGGACCTCCCGACGCCAAGGTGCTCGCCGCCGGACGCCCCACCTCGCTCTGGCACGTCAAGGGCGCCCCCGAGGACCGGGCGGTCTTCGCCGGTGAGGCACGCGGGCTATGGCTCTGGGCGATCGTCTGGCCCGAGCAGTCCGGGCTGCTGATGTACGACGAACTGATACTGACCGATCTGCGCGAGGCCGGGGCGGAGGCCGAACTCGTGCCGTGCGGGGCGCTCACACCACGGCTGCTCGACCGGCCCTGACCGTCGGACGCGCGTCCGGGCGTCGCCGTGACCGGCCGGGCGCTGTTCGAATGCCGGTTATCCTGGGGCGTCCCCCCTGTCCGGCTGCGAGCACTGGAGTACGCGTCGTGCGCATCGACCTGCACACCCACTCCACTGCCTCGGACGGCACGGACAGCCCCGCGGAGCTGGTGCGGAACGCCGCCGCCGCGGGCCTCGATGTCGTCGCCCTCACCGACCACGACACCGCCCGCGGCCATGCCGAGGCGATTGCCGCGCTCCCCGAGGGCCTCACCCTCGTCACCGGCGCCGAGCTGTCCTGCCGGGTCGACGGTGTGGGGCTGCACATGCTCGCGTACCTCTTCGACCCCGACGAGCCGGAACTGGCACGCGAACGCGAGCTGGTACGGGACGACCGGGTGCCGCGCGCACAGACCATGGTCCGCAAGCTCCAGGAGCTCGGCGTCCCGGTCGAGTGGCAGCAGGTCGCCCGGATCGCGGGGGGTGGCTCGGTCGGCAGGCCGCACATCGCCACCGCGCTCGTCGAGCTCGGCGTCGTCGAGACGGTCTCGGACGCCTTCACGCCCGAGTGGCTCGCGGACGGCGGACGCGCCTACGCACAGAAGCACGAGCTCGACCCGTTCGACGCGATCCGGCTGGTCAAGGCCGCCGGTGGCGTCACCGTCTTCGCCCACCCGCTCGCCGTCAAGCGCGGCGAGGTGGTGCCCGAGGCGGCCATCGCGCGGCTCGCCGCCGCGGGCCTCGACGGCATCGAGGTCGACCACATGGACCACGACGAGCCGACCAGGGCCCGGCTGCGCGGGCTCGCCAAGGAACTGGGGCTGCTCGCCACCGGCTCCAGCGATTACCACGGCAGCCGGAAGACCGTACAGCTCGGCGAGTACACCACCGACCCGGAGATCTACGGCGAGATCACCCGGCGCGCCACGGGGGCCTTCCCGGTGCCGGGCGCCGGCGGGCCCCGCACCGCGTAAGCGCCTGTCCGCGCCTCTCGCCCCTCCTCACCTCTTCTCGCACGCCCGGCCGCTCACGGCTGCGGGCTGCGCACGTCCCATCTCGACCCGCTCTCTTCTCGCAAGGCCTCACTGTGTTCGACGTTGCTGTCTTCGGATCCCTATTTCTCACGCTTTTTGTGATTATGGATCCACCCGGAATCACCCCGATCTTCCTCGCCCTCACCGCCGGGCGGCCCGCCAAGATGCAGCGCAGGATGGCGCTCCAGGCGGTTGCCGTCGCCTTCGGCGTGATAGCCGTCTTCGGTGTGCTCGGCCAGCAGATCCTCGACTATCTGCATGTCTCCGTCCCCGCCCTGATGATCGCGGGCGGGCTGCTCCTGCTGCTGATCGCACTCGATCTGCTGACCGGCAAGACCGACGAACCGACGCAGACGAAGGATGTCAACGTCGCGCTCGTGCCGCTGGGAATGCCGCTGCTCGCCGGCCCCGGCGCGATCGTCTCGGTGATCCTTGCGGTGCAGCACGCCGACAGCTTCGGGAGTCAGGTCTCGGTCTGGACGGCGATCGTCGCCATGCATCTCGTGCTCTGGCTGACCATGCGCTACTCGCTGCTGATCATCCGCGTGATCAAGGACGGCGGCGTCGTCCTGGTGACGAGGCTCGCGGGAATGATGCTCTCGGCCATCGCCGTGCAGCAGATCATCAACGGAGTCACCCAGGTCATCCAGAACTCCTGACGCCGACCCGGACACCACAGCGCCCCCGTACGGACCGTCCGTGCGGGGGCGCTTCGTCTTTGTACGTCGGTGAGGCGTTACGAAGCCGAGTTCTCGGCCGGGCGGATATAGATGCGCTGGCCTATCGAAGCGGCCTGCTGCACGATCCGGTTGACGGAGGCGGCGTCCACGACGGTGCTGTCCACGGCGGTACCGTCGACATCGTCGAGTCGCATGATCTCGAAGCGCATAGGGCTTCCCTTCGTCTGATCCTCCTGCTGGAGAACTACTGGGAGGACGGGTGACCCGTCCGCAAGGATGTGGAGCGTCGGACATCGGCGTCCCGCGCTCCACAAGGTGTACAACGGCTTGCCACCAGCAAACATTCCCTACGCTAAGGAAATTTTTTGGATGTCTAAGTACCAGCGGGAAATCGGCCGTGTGTGGACAATGAGGTCCGCATGAACGAGGCGCAGATCGGCGAACGCCTGGACCGCACCAACGAGCTGCTCCAGCGCATGCTCGCCGAGGTGTCCAAAACCCCCTCGACCCACGCGATCTTCGTGGACGCGGGCTATGTGTACGCCGCGGCCGGGCTGCTCGTCACCGGCACGGAGGACCGGCGCTCCTTCGATCTCGACGCGGAAGGGCTGATCGAGGCCTTCATCGACAAGGCCCGCACCATCTTCGCGGACAGCAGACTTCTGCGCGTGTACTGGTACGACGGGGCCAGGCGCCGGATCCACACGGTCGAGCAGCAGTCCATCGCCGAACTTCCCGACGTCAAGGTCAGACTCGGCAACCTCAACGCCAACAACCAGCAGAAAGGCGTCGACTCACTCATCCGCACCGACCTCGAATCCCTCGCCCGGCACCGCGCGATCAGCGACGCGGCGCTCGTCGGCGGCGACGAGGACCTGGTGTCTGCGGTCGAGGCGGCGCAGGGGTACGGGGCCCGGGTCCACCTCTGGGGCATCGAGGCGGGCGAAGGGCGCAATCAGGCCGAACCGCTGCTCTGGGAGGTCGACAGCCAGCGCACCTTCGACCTGGACTTCTGCCGCCCGTATGTCACCAGACGCCCCGTCACCACGTACGAGGACGACACCCCGGCCCCCTCCCGCGAGGACGTCCGCTTCGTCGGTGCGCAGATCGCCGCCACCTGGCTGTCCGCCCGCGGCCGCGACGCCCTCGCCGACCTGCTGCCCGGACACCCCTACCTGCCGGGCTCCGTGGACCAGGACCTGCTGGTCGAGGCCGAACGGCTGCTCCAGCACTCGCTGCGCGGCCACGCCCATCTGCGCCGGGCGCTGCGCGACGGCTTCTGGCAGCACCTGCAGGCGCAGTACTGAGCCAAGGGCTGTCCCGCCGTCCCTGCCGGGCGCACGACGACAGCCACGGCACCTCGCCGCGTTGTCGGAACGTCCGAATCGGATCAGGTCGTCACACGCCGTCCCAGAAGGCGGCCAGCGCGGCAGCGGTCTGCTCCGGGCGGTCCGTGTTGGGGGAGTGCTCGGCGCCCGCGATCCGGCTGCGGTGCGCGCCGAGCCGCTGCGCCATCTCGTCGAGCAACGGCACCGGCCAGGTGTCGTCGCGCTCGCCGGAGAGCACATGGACGGGCAGCGGTACGGCGGCGAGTTCGGCCACCCGGTCCGGCTCCGTCGCCAGCTGCCGCCCGGTGGCGATCAGCTGGGCGGGACGGTGGCGCAGCCAACGCCGGCGCAGCCCCTCGCCGTCCGCTGCCGCCGCGTCCTCGGGCGGGTCGAGGGCGCGCATCGCGTCCCACACCTCGGCCATGCTCAGCGTCGCGAGCGCGTCGCTGAGCATCTTCACCTTGAGCTGCTGGGCCTCGACCACCTGGGCGGGACCGGAGGACATCAGCGTCAGCGAACGGAACGGCGAGGCGTCGAGAAGGACGGCGGCGCGGGCGATCTGCCCGCCGAGCGAGTGGCCGAGAAGATGCACGGAGCCACCGATTGCGTCGGCCTGCGCGAGCACATCGCGAGCCAACTCGCTTTGCTCGTAGGCTTCCTGACGGTCCGTTCCATCTGTCTCGTACTGCCCGCGTCCGTCGGCGGCGACGATGCGGTAGCCGGCGGCGGAGAGCGGTTCGAGGAGCGCGATGAAGTCCTCCTTGCTGCCCATGTATCCGGGCAGCAGAAGGGCGGTGCCGCGCGGCTCGGCGGGCGGCGAGGCATCCAGCACGGCGAAGGCCCCGCGCGCGGTGGGCAGCGCGTGGGCGCGGGTGCAGGAGGGCGGGATGAAGGTGGGCGGCCGACTCATGACACGAGGCTATGTCCTCACACGCCGGACGGGCCTGAGGATGTCCTCAAGCCCGTCCGGCACGATCAAGCCCCTCCGGCAATCGAGGAGCGGGGTCCGGGGCGGAGCCCCGAACGACCATCGGCGTGTGCTCAGCCCTCGGTCCTGGCCGCAGTGCGCGGCGCCCGCCGCCTCCGCGGCTTGGCCTCGCCCTCCGCGACCGGAACCTCCACCACGCTCTCCGCCTTCGGCTTCGCCGCCGCCCGCGTCCGCCGACGCGGCCTCGCCGGCTCGGGCTCGGCGATCGGCGCGATCTGGAAGTCGACCTCGTCCTCGGCCGGCTTCGCGACGATCCGGGCGCGGCGCCGCGGCTTCGTCACCGTCTTCGCCTCCACCACCGGCTCGGCCATGGGCGCGATCTGGAAGTCGACCTCGTCCGCAGGCTTGGTGACGGTGCGGGCCCGACGGCGACGCGGCTTGGCCTCGGCCTCCGCCTCGACTGCCGGTGTCCCGACGACGGCCGGAGCCTCCGCCAGGGCCACGGCGGCCTCGGCCGCGACATCCGGGACCGCGACCCGCGTACGGCGGCGACGGCGCGGCGTGCGCGGCTCCACCGGGGCGTCAGCGGCGGGCGCGGCCACCGCAGCCTGCGCGGGCTCCGTGGCCGGCGCCGGCACCGCGGCAGCAGTGCCCTCCGTGAGCGCGGATCCGCCCCGTGTACGACGACGCTGACGCGGCGTACGCGGCGCCCGCTCCTCCCGTACGGCAGGAGCCGACGGCGCGGACGACTTGCGGCCGCGGCCGCCCGTCTCGCCCAGGTCCTCGATCTCCTCGGCCCGCAGACCCGCACGGGTCCGCTCGGCACGCGGCAGGACACCCTTGGTGCCGGCCGGGATGTCGAGTTCCTCGAACAGGTGCGGTGACGTGGAGTACGTCTCGACCGGGTCGTTGAAATTCAGGTCAAGGGCCTTGTTGATCAGCTGCCAGCGCGGGATGTCGTCCCAGTCGACCAGCGTGATCGCGATGCCCTTGGCGCCCGCACGGCCGGTCCGGCCGATGCGGTGGAGGTAGGTTTTCTCGTCCTCCGGCGACTGGTAGTTGATGACGTGTGTGACGCCCTCGACGTCGATGCCGCGGGCCGCGACATCGGTGCAGACGAGCACGTCCACCTTGCCGTTGCGGAAGGCGCGCAGCGCCTGCTCACGGGCACCCTGGCCGAGGTCGCCATGGACCGCGCCGGACGCGAAACCGCGCTTCTCCAGCTGCTCGGCGATGTCGGCTGCCGTCCGCTTGGTGCGGCAGAAGATCATCGCCAGCCCGCGGCCGTTGGCCTGCAGTATCCGCGAGACCATCTCCGGCTTGTCCATGGAGTGGGCACGGAAGACGTGCTGCGAGATGTTGGAGACGGTCGCGCCCTCGTCGTCGGGCGAGGTGGCGCGGATGTGCGTCGGCTGCGACATGTAACGCCGTGCGAGGCCGATGACCGCGCCCGGCATGGTCGCCGAGAACAGCATCGTCTGGCGGGTCGGCGGCAGCATGGTGATGATCCGCTCGACGTCGGGCAGGAAGCCCAGGTCGAGCATCTCGTCGGCCTCGTCGAGGACGAGGGCACGCACGTGCGACAGGTCGAGCTTGCGCTGGCCGGCCAGGTCGAGCAGGCGGCCCGGGGTGCCGACGATCACGTCGACGCCCTTCTTCAGGGCCTCGACCTGCGGTTCGTACGCACGGCCGCCGTAGATCGCGAGAACGCGGACGTTACGCACCTTGCCGGCGGTCAGCAGGTCGTTGGTGACCTGCTGGCAGAGCTCACGCGTGGGGACGACGACCAGCGCCTGCGGCGCATCGGTCAGCTGCTCGGGCTTGGCCCGGCCCGCCTCGACGTCCGCGGGGACGGTGACGCGCTCCAGCAGCGGAAGACCGAAACCGAGCGTCTTGCCGGTACCGGTCTTGGCCTGTCCGATCACGTCGGAGCCGGAGAGTGCGACGGGGAGCGTCATCTCCTGGATGGGAAAGGGGGACACAATGCCGACGGCTTCGAGGGCCTCGGCCGTCTCGGGAAGAATCCCGAGGTCTCGGAACGTAGTCAGGGTGCTGCCTCTTCTGTGAGACGCGGTCCGAGGCGAACGCTGGGGGTCGTACCGTGCCGGGGTTGGTCATCCGGCCGTGGATGGGCCGGGTGGCGCGGGACCACTGCCGTCGCTCGAGCGCTCGTGCCGCTGAGGGGGCCCCTCATCTGCGGTCGTACGTGGCGTACGCCCCGCGCGGAGGGCTGTCGGGTCGGAGCCGATCGGGCCACCGACCGGGCATCCTCATTCAATTTCGCGTCACCGGTACATCCAAAATACTCAGTAACCGCAATACCACTGTACCCCGGATTCGCGCATGTGTGTTGGGCGAATTCATCGGAACGGTGTGATGGCACCGGCTGACCAGGCCCTTCCATCCTTCGACGGGCGGGCTATTCTGCGGTTCATGGAGACGTCTGACAACGCCACTGAAGCACCCGCACCCACCGGAATCGCCGCCCAGGACTGGGCCACCGCATCCGCGGAGCCGCAGTACCGTGCCGCGGTCGTGGATCTGCTGGGAGCACTCGCGTACGGGGAGCTGGCGGCCTTCGAGCGGCTCGCCGAGGACGCAAAACTCGCGCCGACGCTGGCCGACAAGGCGGAGCTGGCAAAGATGGCGTCCGCCGAATTCCATCACTTCGAGCGGTTGACGGACCGGCTGACCGCGATCGAGACCGAGCCGACCGGCGCCATGGAGCCGTTCGCCAAGGCGCTCGACGACTTCCACCGCCAGACCGCCCCGTCGGACTGGCTGGAGGGTCTGGTCAAGGCGTACGTCGGCGACTCGATCGCCAGTGACTTCTACCGTGAGGTCGCCGCACGCCTCGACTCGGACACCCGCTCGCTCGTCCTCGCCGTGCTGGACGACACGGGCCACGGCAACTTCGCCGTCGAGAAGGTGCGCGCCGCGATCGAGGCCGACCCGCGGGTCGGCGGCCGGCTCGCGCTGTGGGCCCGGCGGCTGATGGGTGAGGCGCTCTCCCAGGCCCAGCGGGTGGTCGCCGACCGCGACGCGCTGTCGACGATGCTGGTGGGCGGCGTGGCGGACGGGTTCGACCTGGCCGAGGTCGGCCGGATGTTCTCGCGGATCACCGAGGCGCACACCAAGCGGATGGCCGCGCTCGGACTGGCTGCCTGACAGACCGCCGCCGGGCCCCCTCAGGCCGCCGCTGATCGGCTCAGGCGGCGGCCGCGCGGGCGGATCAGCAGCGACAGCGTCACCGCGCCGATCAGCACCGCGCCGATCAGGGTGGCCAGGACATGTCCGGGGCCCAGCACCGAATGCATCAGATACGCGCCGAACAGGGCACCCAGAGCACCGGTGGTGAAGACGGCACGGCCGGACGGGAGCCGGCCGGGCAGCAAGCGGAGCGCCGCCCAGGAGAGGACGAGTCCGAGCGCGACGGAGCCGAGGGATTCCCAGATCACAGACGATCACCTCGCGGGTTGCGGAGGGGTATCCCCCATGCTTGCAGAGCGATGGGGGAGGGCAAAACGGTCGTAGGCCGTACTACCCGTGGGCTGCGGAACGCAACCCTCCCGGGGACAGGTTCCGCACCGGTGCCGCACCGCGGAAACCGGCACTGAGCAGCGGCGGAACGCAGAAGCGGCCCGGAGGGGGATACACCCCTCCGGGCCGCTTCGCACTGCTGCGCGTCTGTCCCTACAGCGCGCCGAACCCCACCCGCCGCGTGCTCGGCTCGCCGATCTCCACGTAGGCGACCCGGTCGGCCGGCACCAGGACCTTGCGGCCCTTGTCGTCCGTGAGGCTGAGCAGCTGCGCCTTGCCGGTGAGAGCCTCGGCGACCGTGCTCTCGACCTCCTCGGCGGAAAGCCCGCTCTCCAGAACGATCTCCCGGGGTGCGTGCTGCACGCCGATCTTGACCTCCACGGCTATGTCCCTCCGACGGTCAGTCCTCATGCGCGTGAGCCGCGCCGTACGCACCACACATTAGCCCGGTGAGCGGAGCTGTCAGAGGTCGGCAGGCAACGCCCGCAGCGAACACGTACCGCGGACACTGAGGAGTACCGACCGGACGTCAGTGCTGATCGATGCCGTGCAGGGGGAACCCGGCGATGCCACGCCAGGCCAGCGAGGTGAGGAGCTGTACCGCCGTGTCGCGCGGGATCCCCGACCGGCTGGACAGCCAGTACCGGGCGACGACCTGGGACACGCCCCCCAGACCGACCGCGAGCAGCATCGACTCGTCCTTGGAGAGCCCCGTGTCCCCCGCGATGACGTCGGAGATCGCCTCCGCGCACTGCAGCGAGACCCGGTCGACCCGTTCCCGTACCGCCGGCTCGTTTGTCAGGTCCGACTCGAAGACCAGCCGGAAGGCGCCGCCCTCGTCCTCGACATACGCGAAATAGGCGTCCATCGTCGCGGCGACACGGAGCTTGTTGTCCGTCGTCGACGCCAGCGCGGTACGGACCGCCTGCAGCAGCGATTCGCAGTGCTGGTCGAGCAGCGCCAGATAGAGCTCCAGCTTGCCCGGGAAGTGCTGGTAGAGCACCGGCTTGCTGACACCGGCCCGCTCGGCGATGTCGTCCATCGCGGCGGAGTGGTAACCCTGCGCGACGAAGACCTCCTGCGCGGCGCCCAGCAGCTGGTTGCGTCGGGCGCGGCGAGGCAGGCGAGTGCCCCGCGGGCGCGCCGCCTCTGTCTGCTCGATGGCTGTCACGCCGCCTCCCAAAATTGTGATCGAACACAGCCTTTTTCTGCACGCTGCGCCGTACAGCCATCGTACTTTTGAGTAACCCGGGTGCGCGCGGCGCGGACGCAGAATTTCACGGACCGGACGGCTGCGGTAGCCACAGATTCGTCGACCTGCACGGCAAAGCGGGACGTATCAGCGGTAATCGTCCTCGTCCTCCGCGACGACGCGGGCCTGCTCCGCCGCATCCGCCTCATTTGCGGTGTCCCGGTCGATGTCCGTGAGCGGATCGTCGCTCCTCGGCTGGAGGTCGGCCTGCTGTTCGGCCGCGTCAGCCTCGGGTGCCTCCGGGTCCGGCTCGTCCGGCTGAATTCTCTCGAAGGTCTCCGGGTCGCTGGGGTCGACCGTCATGGTGACTCCCTTCCTTAGCTTCGAGCCTAGGAGCTAGCCCGGCACGGCGCTATGCGATCTGTGACGGCGAACACATGAATCACGGTGTGATCGTCTCGTAACATTGCCGCATGTCTTCGACCGAGCTGCCGGGAGTCCGGGCCGCCGCTGCAGCGGCGGCCCCCGCGGTGAGCGCCGTCCGGGTTGCCGAGGGGGAGGAGCTGCGCTCCGTCGCGCTCCCCGGCCTGACGCTGAACGTCCGCGCCCGGCCGCCGGAGCGGACCGGTCTGCCGCCCGCGCTCTACGTGCACGGGCTCGGCGGCTCCTCGCAGAACTGGTCGGCGCTGATGCCGCTGCTCCAGGACGTGGTGGACGGCGAGGCGGTCGACCTGCCCGGCTTCGGGGACTCCCCGCCGCCGGACGACGGCAACTATTCGGTCACCGGGCACGCCCGCGCGGTGATCCGGCTCCTGGACGCGGGGGAGCGCGGTCCCGTCCATCTCTTCGGTAATTCCCTCGGCGGCGCGGTGGCCACCCGGGTCGCGGCCGTCCGCCCCGACCTGGTGAGGACGCTCACCCTCATCTCGCCGGCGCTGCCCGAGATCCGGGTGCAGTGGCCCGCCGTACCGACCGGACTGCTCGCCGTTCCGGGGGTCGCATCCCTGTTCTCCCGGATGACCAAGGACGTGACGGCGGAACAACGGACGCGCGGAGTCATGGCACTCTGTTACGGCGATCCGGCACGCGTCTCCGAGGCCGGCTTCCGCGAAGCGGTGGCCGAAATGGAGAGACGGCTGGAACTGCCGTACTTCTGGGATGCGATGGCGCGCTCGGCGCGTGGCATCGTCGATGCGTACACGCTGGGCGGGCAGCACGGACTGTGGCGCCAGGCCGAGCGTGTGCTCGCACCGACCCAGCTCGTGTACGGCGGACGGGACCAGCTCGTCTCGTACCGGATGGCACGCAGAGCGTCCGCGGCCTTCCGCGATTCGCGGCTGCTGACACTGCCCGACGCCGGGCACGTGGCGATGATGGAGTACCCGGAAGCGGTCGCCCAGGCGTTCCGGGAACTGCTCGACGAATGCGGCGGGAGCTGATCCGGGGCGTGGGACGACATAGCCGAAAAGAGCCCCCAGCCAGCGAACGAGATATCGATGCCGGAGCGGCGGACCGGGGTGGCGCTCGTGAGGCGGCCCGGCCGGAGCCCGGCAGTGGACGGCGCAGGAGGGTGGCCGGAGTGCCGCCCGGCGCGGACGGGCACACCCCTTCCCGGGGGGTCCCGCAGGTGCGTGGCGGCCATCCCGAGCAGCGCGATCCGGGGGGTGGCTGGGGGACCGGACCGCAGCCGGTGTTCGGTGAGCAGGCTCCGGGGCGGCCGGGCGGCCCGGGTCTGCGGCCCGGGAAGTCGCAGATGCCTCGGCCCACGGCCCGGCCGATGCCGGAGGGGATGTCGGATCGGCAGCCCGCGACCGCCACGAGGTCGCTGATACCGGGTCCGCGACGGGAGTTCGTCGATGCCTTCGACGCACCGTCCGCGCTGCCCGCCCCTCGTTCTCCGTCCGCCCCGCAGGCCGACCCGTTCACCGCGGTCGGCGACGGGGAGGAGTGGCCGCCCCCCGGCGACGCCGATGCCCCGCCGGTCACCAGGAGCAGTAAGGGGCGCACCTTCACCGGTGTCGCAGCCGCCGCCGTGACCACCGTGCTCGCGGTGGTCGTGGCCGGTCAGGTCGCACATGACAGCAGCGCGCGCGTCGGCATGGCCGCGTCCGGCGCGGGCGTCGACCGGGACGGTGGCGAGGACACCTCCTCCCGTTCGGACGACCGGCCGACGCCGAAAGCGGTGGCGGCCGCGCCTCTTTCGTACGAGCAGAAGATGGCTGTGGCCTATCCGCTCGCTCCGGAACTCAAGGGTTCCGGACACTTCGAGACGGTCCCGGGAACGGCGAAGGCTCCGGGCAAGGGGCATAAGTATCGCTATCGGATCGACGTCGAGAAAGGTCTCGGCCTCGACACCGGACTTTTTGCCGAGGCGGTCCAGAGAACCCTTAATGACGACCGCAGCTGGGCGCACGGCGGCGCCATGACTTTCGAGCGGATCTCCGCGGGCGATCCGGATTTCGTGATCACTCTGGCCAGCCCGGGAACCACCGGTGACTGGTGCGAGAAGTCGGGTCTCGATACGACCGAAGACAATGTCTCGTGCGATTCGGCGGCGACCGAGCGCGTGATGATCAACGCCTATCGCTGGGCGCAGGGATCATCGACGTTCGGCCCGAAGAAGCTTTTCTCCTACCGCCAGATGCTGATCAACCACGAGGTCGGCCACCGGCTGGGTCACAATCATGTGAGCTGCCGCACGCCGGGCGCACTGGCTCCCGTGATGCAGCAGCAGACCAAGTCCCTCGATGTCGACGGCGTCAAGTGCCGCCCCAACGCCTGGGTTTATCCGGGCAGTTGAGCCCGGTCGGGCCGCCCGTCGGCCCCCGTCGACTGCCTCCCGGCCGATGCCGGCGACGATGCCGGGCGTCCGGCCCCCGGAGAGGGTGTCCGGCATGTGGGACGACTGTCTCATTCCGCGTTGACATCAAGGGTGCGGTCGCGCATATTTCTCGGCATGTCACGCAGCCCCGTCACCTTCGAACGCGCAGCCATAGAGCTGGCGCTCATCGGTGTGACCGGGCACAGCGTCGCCGACATTCACTGTTGCTGACGCCTGCCTGAGCGCGCGTCGACTCCCTTTCCCCGAGCCCTGTCCCACAGGGAACGGCTCTTCCCGACTGCCGCGCCGGGCGTACTCCGTCCGCAGGCGCGGCAGTTTCGGTGTCCCGGTCCGGTCCATTCTGATCCCTGACCGTTTGTTCCATCCCGCACCCTCGCTGCTGCCTGCACGGATCCTCGTTCAGCCTTCTTCCGTCAGCAGTACTCCGAGAGGTCATCTTCCGATGCGTCAACCGTCCGTCATATCGCGCCGCGTGGCAGCGGCCGTCGTGGTTCTCGTCGTGGGTTCGGGCGCCGCCGCGTGCGGGCCCCAGGACAGCAAGGGCAGCGACGCCGGCTCCGGCGCTGCGGGCAAGCCCGCCAAGGGCGGCATGCTCACCGTCCTCAACAGCAACGCGCAGGAGGACTTCGACCCCGCGCGGCTGTACACCTCCGGTGGCGGCAACGTCCCGTCCCTGGTCTTCCGTACGCTGACCACCCGCAACCGGGAGAACGGCGCGGCCGGCGCGAAGGTCGTGCCCGACCTGGCGACCGACCTGGGCACGCCCAGCAAGAACGCCACCGTCTGGACGTACACGCTCAAGGACGGTCTGAAGTACGAGGACGGCACAGCGATCACGAGCGCCGACATCAAGTACGGCATCGAGCGCTCCTTCGCTGCCGAACTCTCCGGCGGCGCGCCCTATCTGCGCGACTGGCTGATCGGCGGCGCCGACTACCAGGGCCCTTACAAGGACAAGAAGGGCCTCGCCTCGATCGAGACGCCCGACGCGAAGACGATTGTCTTCCACCTCAACAAGCCGGAGGGCGAGTTCCCCTACCTGGCGACGCAGACCCAGACGACCCCGGTGCCGAAGGCCAAGGACACCGGCGCGAAGTACGAGAACCATCCGATCTCCTCGGGGCCCTACAAGGTCGTCAGGAACGAGGGCGACGGCGAGCGCCTCGTCCTGGAGCGCAACACGTTCTGGTCGGCCGCCACCGACGAGGAGCGCAAGGCGTACCCGGACCGGATCGACGTACGCTCCGGACTCGACTCCGCCGTCATCAATCAGCGGCTCTCCGCCTCCCGGGGCGCCGACGCCGCCGCCGTCACCACCGACACCAACCTCGGCCCGGCCGAGCTCGCCAAGGTCACCGGCGACAAGAAGCTCGCCGCCCGCGTCGGCACCGGCCACTTCGGCTACACGAACTACATCGCCTTCAACCCGAAGGTGAAGCCGTTCGACAATCCGAAGGTGCGCGAGGCGATCTCGTACGCCGTCGACAGGTCCTCCGTGATCAACGCGGCCGGCGGTTCCTCGCTTGCCGAGCCCGCCACCACCTTCCTGCCGGAGCAGGCGTCCTTCGGCCACAGCGCCTACGACGCCTTCCCGGCCGGCAGGACAGGCAACGCGGCCAAGGCCAAGGAGCTGCTGAAGGAGGCTGGTTACGCCAAGGGCCTGACCATCACCCTCACGCACTCCAACGAGAAGAACTTCGCCACCAGCCCGGAGATCGCCACCGCGATCCAGGAGGCGCTGAAGAAGGCCGGGATCACGGTCGAGCTGGAGGGCCTGGAGGGCAACGCCTACTCGGACAAGATCCACGACGTGAAGAGCGAGCCCGGCTTCTTCCTCACCGGCTGGGGCGCCGACTGGCCGTCCGGCGGTCCGTTCCTCGCGCCGATCTTCGACGGACGCCAGATCGTCAAGGACGGCTACAACTTCAACACCTTCCAGCTCGACGACCCCTCCGTCAACAAGGAGGTCGACGAGATCAACAAGCTGACCGACCTGAGCGCGGCCGCGAAGCGCTGGGGCGCGCTCGACAAGAAGATCGGTGAGCAGGCGGTGACCGTGCCGCTGTTCCACCCGGTCTACAAGCGTCTGTACGGCGAGGCCGTCAAGAACGTCGTCATCAGCGACTGGACCGGTGTGCTCGACATCTCGCAGGTCGCGGTCAAGTAACCATGGCCGAAGCTCTGCTGGTCAAGGAGGCGGGCGTCGCTGCGGCGGCCCCCGCCTCCGGGGCCTCCTCGTTCTGGCGGCGGCTGCGCGCGCGGCGCTCCGCCGTCGTGGCGGCCGTGATCGTCGCGCTGCTGGTCCTGGTCGCGCTCGCGGCCCCGCTACTGGCGGGCATCGAGGGCCAGGACCCCACCACGTACCACGCGAACCTCGTCGACTCCGCCACCGGCGGCGTACCACTGGGATCGTTCGGCGGCATCAGCTCCGAGCACTGGCTCGGCGTCGAACCGCTCACCGGCCGCGACCTGTTCGCCCGCGTCGTGTACGGGGCGCGGGTCTCGCTCGGCGTCGCGCTGGCCGCGACCCTGCTCCAGGTGATCATCGGTGTGGTCGTCGGTCTCGCCGCCGGACTCGGCAACCGGTTCGTCGACCAGGCGCTCAGCCGCGTCACCGACATCGTCGTCGCCCTGCCCGTCATGGTGATCGCGCTCGGCGCGCTCGCCGTCGTCCCCGCCGGCTTCCCGCGCCCGGTGCTGATCGCCGCGATCGTCGGGCTGGTCGGCTGGTCCGGCATCTCCAAGATCGTGCGCGCCCAGACCCTCGCGCTGAAGTCGCTCGACCATGTGGCCGCCGCCCGGCTCAGCGGCTGGGGCGGCGGGCGGATCGCCCGGCGCGAACTGCTGCCCGCGCTCGCCGCACCCGTCATCACCTACGCCGTGCTGCTCTTCCCCGGCAACATCGTCGTCGAAGCGGCGCTGTCCTTCCTCGGTGTCGGCATCAAGCCGCCCACGCCGTCCTGGGGACAGATGCTCAGCGACGCCGACACCTGGTACCAGGCGGCGCCCACCTATCTGCTGATCCCCGCCCTGCTCATCTTCATCACCGTGCTGGCGCTGACCGTCCTCGGCGAAGGCGTACGCAACGCACTCGACCCGCGTGTCGCCTCGCGGCTGCGGATCGGCACCGGACGCAAGAAGGAGGCCGGAGGATGACCCGGTTCCTGCTGCGGCGCCTCGGCGGGGCGCTGTTCGTGCTCCTCGCCCTCAGCGTCGTCGTCTACGCCGCGTTCTACGTCGCCCCGGGCAACGTCGCGCAGATCGCCTGCGGGCCGCGCTGCTCACCCGCCCAGGTGGCGCAGGTCAGCGACCAGCTCCGGCTCGGCGACCCGCTGTACGTGCAGTACGCGCACTTCCTCCAGGGGATCTTCGTCGGCCACGACTACTCGACCGGCACCGGGATCCTGCACTGCCAGGCCCCCTGCCTCGGCCGCTCCTACCAGGACGACCAGCAGGTCACCCAGATGATCCTCACCAAACTTCCGGCCACCGCCTCGCTCGCCATCGGCGCCTTCGTGCTGTGGATCCTGCTCGGCGTCGGCACCGGACTGCTCTCGGTGTGGCGGCGCGGCCGAGCGACCGAGCGGATCCTCACCGGACTGACCCTGGCCGGCATGGCCACGCCGGTCTTCGTCGTCGGTCTGCTGCTGATCATCGTGTTCTGCTCGGCGCTGCAACTGCTGCCGTTCCCCGACTACGTACCGCTCACCGAGAACCCGGAGCAGTGGGCCTGGAACCTGCTGCTGCCCTGGGTCTCGCTGGCGCTGGTCTCCGCCGCTCCGTACGCTCGGATGACCCGGTCGTCCATGCTGGAGACCCTCGCCGAGGACCATGTGCGCACCTTCCGCGCGTACGGGGTGAGCGAACGCGGCCTCGTCGGACGGCATGCGCTGCGCGGCGCACTCGGCCCCGTGATCGCGCTCGGCGCGCTGGACATCGGCTCGATGTTCGGCGGCGCCGTCCTCACCGAATCGCTGTTCAACATCCCCGGCGTCGGACGTGAACTGGTCGACGCCGTGAAGAACGTCGACCTTCCGGTCGTCGTCGGCCTGGTGCTCGTCACCGGCTTCTTCGTCGTCCTTGCCAATGCCGTCGCGGACATCCTGCAGGCGATGGCCGACCGTCGGGTGGTGCTGTCATGAGCCTCGTCGAGGTCTCCGATCTGACGATCTCCTTCGACGGCGCGGCGGGCGCCCGGGCCGTGGACGGACTGTCCTTCACGCTGGAGGCGGGCGCCGCACTCGGTGTCGTCGGTGAGTCCGGCTCCGGCAAGAGCGCGTCGGCGTACGCCCTGCTCGGACTGCACCGGGGGACAGGAGCCACCGTCGGCGGCTCGATCCGCGTCGCGGGCGTGGATGTACAGGCCGCGACGGACGCGGAACTGCGGGCGCTGCGCGGGGCGAGGGCCGCGATGGTCTTCCAGGACCCGCTGTCGTCCCTGGATCCGTACTACGCGGTCGGCGACCAGATCGCCGAGGTGTACCGGGTCCACACGCGTGCCTCACGGCGGGCGGCGCGGGCGCGGGCCGTGGAGGTCCTCGACCGGGTCGGCATCCCCGACGCGGCACGGCGTTCCCGGTCCCGGCCGCACGAGTTCTCCGGCGGGATGCGGCAGCGCGCCCTCATCGCGATGGCGCTCGCCTGCGAGCCGCAGCTGCTGATCGCCGACGAACCGACGACCGCGCTGGACGTCACCGTCCAGGCCCAGATCCTCGACCTGCTGCACCACCTGCGCCACGAAACGGGCATGGGACTGCTGCTGGTCACCCATGACGTGGGCGTCGCGGCGGAGAGCGTCGACGACGTGCTGGTCATGCAGTCGGGCCGGGAGGTGGAGAGCGGGCCGGTCGCCGACGTGCTCGGTGCGCCCCGTCGGCCGTACACGCGCGAACTCCTCTCCGCGGTGCCGCGGGTGGACGCGAAGCGGGCGACACCGGCTGCGGCGCCGGATGTGAAGGGCGCGGTGCCGGTCCCGGCGCCGCGGGTTGCGGGCGGTGGCGAGCCGCTGCTCGAAGCCGTCGGCCTGCGGCGCGAATTCGGGCGCGGCAGCGGCCGGGTCATCGCCGTGGACGGCGTCTCCCTCACCGTCCACCGCGGCGAGACACTCGGCATCGTCGGCGAGAGCGGCAGCGGCAAGACGACGCTCGGCCGGATGCTCGTACGCCTCCTCGACCCGACCGGCGGCAGCCTCCGCTACGGGGGTGCGGAGATCGGCTCCCTGTCCGACAAGGCACTGCGGCCGTACCGGCGCGAGCTCCAGATGGTCTTCCAGGACCCCGTCGCCTCGCTCAACCCGCGCCGCTCGATCGGCGAATCCGTCGCCGATCCGCTGCGCGCCGCGGGCGTGCTCGACGACACCAGGATCCGGAGTCGTGTCCAGGAACTGCTGGAACGCGTCGGGCTCGACCCCGACCGGTACGACCGCTACCCGCACGAATTCAGCGGCGGACAGCGCCAGCGCGTCGGTATCGCCCGCGCGCTCGCCGCCGGCCCCGAGCTGATCGTCTGCGACGAACCGGTCTCCGCGCTCGATGTCACCACCCAGGCGCAGGTCACCGCACTCCTCGCCGAACTCCAGCGGGAACTGGGGCTCGGGCTGGTCTTCATCGCCCATGACCTGGCCGTCGTCCGGCAGGTCAGCGACCGGGTCGCGGTGATGCGGCAGGGCCGGATCGTCGAACAGGGCCGGGTCGACGAGGTCTACGGGGCGCCGCAGGATCCGTATACCAAGCAGCTCCTCGCCGCCGTGCCCGCGCTCGATCCGGCGCTCGCGACGGTGCGCCGGGCGGCCCGCAAGGAGCTGGCCGCAGCCTGACTCTGCATAACTGATCATCCTCTTAGCGCGACAGAACGCTACGGGGGCAGGAAAGTTACGACTGTTCACCCCTTTCGGTGGCGCGATGGACAACCGTCCGTCGCGCCACCCGCGTATCCGCATACGGTCGTCCCGCTGCGAGTCGCCAAAACCATCGGCGGCCGCCCACAGGGAAGATCGGGGTTGCGCTCGTGCGGATCGGACTCCTCACCGACGGTGGTTATCCGTATGCGACCGGTGAGTCCAGACTCTGGTGCGACCGTCTGGTGCGCGGGCTGACGCAGCACGAGTTCGACCTCTACGCGCTCAGCCGCTCCGCCGAGCAGGAGGCGCAGGGCTGGGTACAGCTTCCGATCCAGGTCAGCCGGGTACGGACGGCGCCGCTGTGGATGACCGACGAGGACATTCTGGGCGGGCACGTCCCCAAAGGGCTGCTCGCCCGGCTGGTGACCGGAGGGGGCGGGCGGTCGTACGGACGGCGCGAGCGGCGCCTGTTCACCGCGCACTTCACGGCGCTCGCCACGTCGATCTGCACGTCGGACGCGACCGCGGAGGGCGGCGATGGCGGATCGACGGCCGACGCCGCCGACGCGCAGTTCACCGACGGGCTGTACGGACTCGCCGAACTGGCCCGCGAACACGGCGGACTTCCCGCGGCGCTCCGCTCCGAGACAGCCGTGCGCGTACTGGAAGCAGTTTGCCGCGCCCGGGGCACCGGGCGGACCGTCCACGCAGCGACCGTCCCCGACATCCTCGCCCTCGCCGCGGAACTGGACCGCGTCCTGCGCCCGCTCTCCCTCGACTGGTACGACGAGGAGAGCCTCGGTGCGGTCGACCTCTGCCACGCGGCGTCCGGCGGGGCAGCGGCCCTGCCCGGGCTGTTGGCCAAACGCTTCTTCGGCGTCCCGCTGCTGGTCACCGAGCACGGCGTGCAGTTGCGGGCCCACTACCTCGCAGCGACCGGCACGGCCCTGGGCGCGCCGGTACGCGCCCTGCTCGCCGGGTTCCACGGACGGCTCGCCACCGAGGTGTACCGGCAGGCCGCGCTCATCACCCCCGGCAACACGCACGCACGCCGCTGGCAGGAACGGTGCGGTGCCGACCGTGCCAAGCTGCGCACGGTCTACCCCGGCATGGACGCCGCCCGCTTCGCAGCCCTGGGGGAGAGCAACGACGAGGGCGGTCCCGACACCCTGGTCTGGGTCGGCCGGATAGACCCGTCCAAGGACCTGATCGCACTGCTGCACGCCTTCGCACGGGTACGGAAGGCCGAACCGGACGCCCGGCTGCGGATCATCGGCGCACCGGCACCGGGTGCGGAAGGTGCCACGTACCTCGCGCACTGCCGGGCACTCGCCGCCCAGCTCTTCCCCGACGAGGCGGCCGACGCACACGCCGTAGGCGACAACCCGGTCTCCTTCGAGGACATCGGCGGCGCCGAGGTCTCGGACCTCGCCGAGGCGTACGCGGCGGGCGGGATCGTCGTCCTCTCCAGCGTCGTCGAGGGCTTCCCGATCAGTCTGGTCGAGGCGATGTTCTGCGGACGGGCCACGGTGTCGACGGATGTCGGCGCGGTCGTCGAGGTCATCGGCGGTACGGGTCTTGTGGTGCCCCCGCGCAACCCCCGGGCGCTTGCCGACGCGTGCATCACGCTGCTGCGCGACCCCGAGCGCCGTGCACGTCTCGGCGCGGCGGCGCGCGCCCGCGCCCTCGAACTCTTCACCGTCGAACAGAACCTCGCGGCATTTCGCGACATTTACCTGGAGCTGATCTCCCGCTCCCCGGTGCGCAGGGAGGCGGACGGCGCCCCGCGTCCGTTCGCGTCTCCGCCCGAGGCCCAGGTCCTGGGCAGCTGGACGGGTCCCGCGCACACCCCGAGCTGGGCCACCGAGGGCGCGTGCGCGGGTGCGCTCGGGACGGCGGACCGCGATGGGTGAGCAACAGACGTACAGAAGGACGAGCCGGTCCGGCGGACTCGGCATGGATCACGGAGGATTTCCCATGGGCGGCCGCCCGACCGAGGCGCTCGGCGTCCCCGGCACCACGACGACCGGCAGGAGCTGGGACCCCCGCTCGGAAGCCCTGGTCTCCGAACCCCGGGGCACGGAGATTTCCGCCCCGGCCCGGGAGCGGCCCGGGACGGGGGCGATGCCGGGCCTTGCGGGGGTGGGACCGCTGCGAACGGTGGCGGTGAGGGAGCATTCGCCGACGAGGGGGGCGACCGGGGGGCCGGACTCCCCGCAGGAACGGGACCCGGACGCGGATTCGCTGCGGGACCCGGCGCCGGATCGGGAATCGGCGCGGGTGCCGGACGTGACCGGGAGTCCGGCACCCGACTGCCCCGGGACTGCCGACGAGTCCCCTGCCGCCACGGGCGGGGCACTCACCGGCGTCGGAACCGCCGATGTGCGTGCGGACCCCGCAGAGCTCGCACAGCCCGGCGCCGGCGCTGCGCAGGGCGCCGGTGCTGCGGCGGAGAGCGCAGGCGCTTCCGAGGACGGTGTCCTCGCGGAGGCCGAGGCCGGTACAGCGCCCGAGGCCGGAGCTCTCGAGCAGGCCCCGACCCCTGCCGGGCCCGCCGCCTGCGCCCCGGGTGCGGCCGAGACCGAGACGCGGACCGACACGCCGGCCGAGACGCGGACGCAGACGCCGACCCGGACACATCCCGAGAGTGACGATGCACCCGCACTCACCCCCCGGGCCCCCGAGAGTGACGATGCACCCGCACTCACCCCCCGGGCCCCCGAGAGTGACGATGCACCCGCACTCACCCCCCGGGCCCCCGAGAGTGACGACGCACCCGCACTCACCCCCCGGGCCCCCGAGATCGCGGGCACCCGTGCCACCCCCGCACGCAAGCTCAGTGGATTCCGGCGCGGGCCCGTCGATCCCGTGAAGACCCTCATGCACCGCCACCGCGACCTGTGCGAACGCGCCGTCGACCCGCTGGAGATCGCCGCCGGGCTCGAAGCCCACGGGGTCACCGACCGCACCGCCGCCCGCTACCGGCACCGCGATGTCTTCTCGCTCGCCGAGGAGCTCTACGCGCGGGTGCCCGCCGTGACGGGGGAGCCGGCGCGCGCGGTGCCTCCCGCGCCGGTGCGCGACATCGAGACGCGCGCCGTCTGGTCGCTCCTCGCGCTGCTGCCCGGTGCGGCCTGCACCGCGACCGCCGTCGTCCTGAAACTCACCGAGGGAACACTCGGCGGCGGGGCGCGGCTCACCGTGTCCCTCAGCGGGGCACTCGTCGCGTTCCTCGGGCTCGGCCTCTGCCTGCGGAGCGGCCCCCTGCGCGCCCCGGAGGGCCGCTCCTCGGCGGCAGCCACCCTGTACGCGGGCTGGCTCCTCGGCTACGTCCTGTACGGCCAGGCGCTGCTCGACCAGGTCCTCAGCGGCGGCCCGGAAGGACCCTGGGCGCTCACCCCCGCACCCCTGCTGGGGCTTGCGCTCGCCGTCGCTCCCGCCGCCTGGTGCGCGCACCTCTTCTCCGTACACGCACATCGCAGACTCACCGGCAGCCGCGCACTGGAGGAGTTCGCCGCAGGGGCGCGCCCCCTCCTCCTCGGGACCGTCGCCCTCTTCCTCTGCGTGCTCTCGGGGCTGCTTTGCCTCGCCGAACTCGGGTACGGAGGCGGCGGCAGTCTCGTCGCGGCCGCCGCACTCGGCGTACTCCTCCTGCTCGCCCGGCTGCTGACCGTCCACGGCTTCCCGGAGCCCGCCACCACCGGACTCGCCGCCGCCTGCGCCGTCGAAGCGGCCGCCCCCGCCCTGATCCTGGCCGGGCGGCTGCCCGGCCTCGATGTCCTCGCCCGCCCCGTCTACGCGGTCATCGAGGCGGGCGGTACCGGAGCCGTACCCGCGATCGCCTGCGGCGCAGCCGCGCTCGGGCTGCTGATCCACGCCACCGTCGCCCTCTCCAGGGCGTCCGCCCACACCACCGCATAAGCCGCGATGAAGAGCCACTTCCTGTGCGACTCCCGCGGAGCCGACGCCGCGGGTCCTTGTCCCTCGGCGCCTGCCTTTTGGACCCGACAGGCACTTACCGCCCACCACCTCCCCAAGGAGACACCGGACATGACCCCCCAATCCCCCGCACCGGCAGCCCGCCGTCGGCACGAAGGGGGCACCCGATGAGGGTTCTGCTGCTCGGAGCCAACGGGTTCCTCGGCCGGTTCGTGGCCGACCGGCTGCTCGCCGACCCCGCCGTGCACCTCACGGCGCTCGGCCGCGGCGACGACGCCGACGTACGGTTCGACCTCGCGGGCGGTTCCCCCGGAGCACTCACCCGCTTCCTGGACGCCGTCCACCCCGGCGTCGTCGTCAACTGTGCGGGCGCCACCCGCGGCGGCGCCCGGGACCTGACCCGGCACAACACCGTCGCCGTCGCCACCGTCTGCGAGGCGATGCGGCGCAGCGCCTGCAGCGCCCGCCTCGTCCAGCTGGGCTGCTCCTCGGAGTACGGGCCCTCGCAGCCCGGCTCCTCGACGGCGGAGGACGCCATCCCGCGCCCGGGTGGGCCGTACGGCGTCTCCAAGCTCGCCGCCACCGAACTCGTCCTCGGCTCCGGCCTCGACGCGGTCGTACTGCGGGTCTTCTCGCCGGTCGGCCCCGGCACCCCGGCCGGCTCCCCGCTGGGCCGGCTCGCCGAGGCGATGCGCCGCGCCATGCAGTCCGGCGACGGCGAGCTGAAGCTCAGCGGCCTCGGGGTGCAGCGCGACTTCGTCGACGTACGGGACGTCGCCCGCGCCGTGCACGCCGCCTCGCTCTCCGCCGCGCAGGGAGTCGTCAACATCGGCACCGGCCGTGCCGTACGGCTCCGTGACGCCGCCGCCGTGCTTGCCAAGGTCGCGGGCTACCCGGGTGCGCTCCACGAGCTGGACACGCCCCCCGCACGGATGCCCATCGGCGCTCCCCGCACCTCCTCCGAGTCCGTCATCGAACACCTCTCGGCGACCCCGTCCCCGTACCCCGACGGCTGCGGCGCCTGGCAGCAGGCAGACGTGCGCACCGCCCGCGACCGGCTCGGCTGGCGGCCCCGGATCAACCTGGAGGAGTCCCTCGCCGACATCTGGATGGAGGCGGCATGCCGCATCTGACCAGCGCCGGAACGGCACGCAGGACCGGCGGCGCCGAGCAGCTCGGCTTCGGCGTCCCCGGCTACGCGCATCCGCTGCTCGCCCCCACCGAATGGGCCGAACTGGCCCGCCCCGGCACCCACCTGCACTGGGCGGTCCTCAACATCGACAGCGGTCCCGGCGCCCGGCCCGACCCGCACTGCCTGGAAGCCGCGGGCCGGCTCCGCAGCGCCCGCGAACGGGCCCTGGACGGCGAGACCGCGCAGGACATCGTCCGGGCAGGGGGAGGCCGACTGCTGGGCCACCTCGATCTGGCCCACGGTGACCGTCCGTTCGACGAGCTGATCACCGACGCGCAGTCCTTCCTCGACTGGTACCTCGTCGACGGCTTCTACCTGGACCGGTGTCCCGCCGACCGCGCCGATCTCCCGGCGATCCGCCGTCTCACCAGCACGCTCGCCATGCTCCTCGAGGACGGGCTGCTGGTGCTCGGGCACGGGACCCATCCGTATCCCGGCTACGCCGAGACCGCCGACCAGCTGGTCACCTTCTCCGGGGCCTGGACCGACTACCGCTGGTCGCAGGTGGCGGAGTGGACCGCCGCCTATCCGCCAGGACGCTTCGCGCACTTCGTGCACGGTGTTCCGCGCACCCACCTCGACGAGGCCATGCGCATCGCCCGCTGGCAGGGCGCGGGCACGATCTTCTTCACCGACCGCACCGTGCGGAGGGGCAGCAGGGAACAAACCGATCCATTCGCGGCGCTGCCCGAGTACTGGGACGAAATCGTCTCGCGGATCGGACCTGGTATCTCGGAATGAGAGGGGGCGTGGCAGTGTTACGGCAAGCACAACCGTACGTAGATGAAGTACGTAGAAACCGACCACCTGCATTGTTGAGGTTCCTGTGTCGCTGCCACCCCTGGTCGAGCCAGCTGCTGAGCTCACCGTCGACGAGGTCCGCAGGTACTCCCGCCACCTGATCATCCCGGATGTCGGGATGGACGGGCAGAAGCGGCTGAAGAACGCGAAGGTGCTCTGTGTGGGCGCCGGCGGTCTCGGCTCGCCGGCCCTGATGTACCTGGCCGCCGCCGGTGTCGGCACGCTCGGCATCGTGGAGTTCGACGAGGTCGACGAGTCGAACCTGCAGCGCCAGATCATCCACAGCCAGTCCGACATCGGCCGTTCCAAGGCGGAGTCCGCCAAGGACTCGGTCCTCGGCATCAACCCGTATGTGAACGTGATCCTTCACGAAGAGCGGCTCGAGGCCGAGAACGTGATGGAGATCTTCTCCCAGTACGACCTGATCGTGGACGGCACGGACAACTTCGCCACCCGCTATCTCGTCAACGACGCTGCGGTACTGCTGAACAAGCCGTACGTGTGGGGTTCGATCTACCGCTTCGACGGCCAGGCGTCCGTCTTCTGGTCCGAGCACGGTCCCTGCTACCGCTGCCTCTACCCGGAGCCGCCGCCCCCCGGCATGGTCCCGTCCTGCGCCGAGGGCGGCGTCCTGGGCGTGCTCTGCGCGTCCGTCGGCTCCATCCAGGTCACCGAGGCCATCAAGCTGCTCGCCGGTGTCGGCGACCCGCTGGTCGGCCGACTGATGATCTACGACGCCCTGGAGATGCAGTACCGCCAGGTCAAGGTCCGCAAGGACCCCGACTGCGCGGTCTGCGGCGAGAACCCGACCGTCACCGAACTCATCGACTACGAGGCCTTCTGCGGCGTCGTGTCCGAGGAGGCCCAGGAGGCGGCGCTCGGCTCCACGATCACTCCGAAGCAGCTCAAGGAGTGGATCGACGCGGACGAGAAGATCGAGATCATCGACGTCCGTGAACCGAACGAGTTCGAGATCGTCTCGATCCCCGGCGCGAAGCTGATCCCGAAGAACGAGTTCCTGATGGGCAACGCCCTCCAGGACCTCCCGCAGGACAAGCGCATCGTCCTGCACTGCAAGACCGGCGTCCGCAGCGCCGAGGTCCTCGCGGTCCTCAAGTCGGCGGGCTTCGCCGACGCGGTGCACGTCGGTGGCGGCGTGATCGGCTGGGTCAACCAGATCGAGCCCGAGAAGCCGGTGTACTAGTGCCCCTCCCGGCAAGCTTTGCCCCGTCGCGCCGCCCAGCACGCACACTCGCTGCGTTGGCCAAAAGCCCTGGTAGCTCCTTCCCCAAGCTCTCAACTCCGTTCGAGCAGGGGAGACCCCATCCAAGGGCTTCCGGCCGCCTTGCGATCGCACGCACCGGACGACGCTCCTCATGGGGCAAACATTGCCGGTCACGGCACTAGTGCCCCTCCCGGCAAGCTTTGCCCCGTCGCGGCACTAGAGGCGAAGAGCTTCGAAGGGGCCGGTCCGCATCATGCGGGCCGGCCCCTTCTCCGTTCACTCCGTCACGAACAGGTCCTGCCGTCCGTGGGGACCTTCCCGTCCAGGAAGTACGCGTCCACCGTCGACGTCACACAACTGCTCACACCGTACGAGCCGTGGCCCTCGCCCTTGTTGGTGAGCATGATGCCGACGCCCTTGCCCAACTCGTCCGCCATCCTCTGCGCTCCCTCGTAGGGTGTCGCAGGGTCGCCGGTCGTGCCGATGACGAGGATCGGACCGGCGCTCGGAGCGCTCGCCTCCGGGGTGTCCAGCTCACCCTTCACCGGCCAGTCGGAACACCAGCCGGCCGTGTCCCACGCCAGGAACGGGCCGAAGACCGGGGACAGCTTCCGGAACTCGGGCAGCAGGGCCCTGGCTTCCGCGACCGTCGGCCGGAGGCTGCTGTCCGCGCAGGAAATGGCGCGCTGCGAGTGGTTCTGGGTGTCGTAGTGTCCCTTCTCGTCACGACCGTTGTACTGGTCGGCCAGCTGCAGCAGCAGATTGCCGGTGCCCTGCTTCTCCGCCTCGTCCAGCGCGTTCGTCAGGACGGGCCAGCTGCTCCTGGAGTAGAGCGGCAGCACGATGCCGGTGACCGCCATCGCCTCGTTGAGCTCGCGGCCCGAGCCGGTCGGCAGCGGCTTCCTGTCGATCCGCTCCAGCATCCGGGCGATGCGCTGCGTGCCGGCCTTCGGGTCCTGGCCGCGGTCCTTGAAGTAGTTCTCCAGGGCCCGCTGGAAGCCGGTCGTCTGGTTGCGGGCGTGCCCGATCGTGTCGGCGGTCGGGTCGACGACCGCGTCGAGGACCGTGCGTCCCACGTTCTTCGGGAAGAGGTGCGCGTACGTTCCGCCGAGCTCCGTACCGTACGAGACGCCGAAGTACGTCATCTTCCTGTCGCCGAGAACCTGGCGGATCAGGTCCAGGTCCCGGGCGGCGTTCGTCGTACCGACGTACGGCAGGACCTTGCCCGAACGGCGCTCGCAGCCGGCGCCGAAGTCCGCGCCGTCCTTCATGAAGGCCGCCTCCTCGGCCGCCGTGTCCGGAGTCATGTCGACCTTCCGGTTGGCGTCCTCCTGCTCCCGGTCGGTGCGGCAGTTCACGCCGGCGCTGGCCGCGACCCCGCGTGGGTCGAAACTCACCAGGTCGTAGCGGGCGTTGAGCTTCCCGTACGAGCCGGCGGCGCGCGGCAGTATCGAGACGCCGGAACCGCCGGGGCCGCCGAAGTTGAACAGCATCGAGCCGAGCCGGCGGCTCTTGTCCCGGGCCTCCTTGCGGATCAGCGCAATCCCGATCGTGCTGCCGTCCGGCTTCGTGTAGTTCAGCGGCACCTTGACCGTCGCGCACCGCCAGTCGACGCCGGGTGCGGTGCCGCCCTCGGGGGCCTTGCACCGGTTCCAGTCCGGGCGCTGGGAGGTGAGGGACGCGGGCAGGGCGGGCAGGGCCGGCTTCCCGTCCGAGGCCTTGGACGATCCGGTGGACGAGGGGGCGGCGCCGGCGCTCGCCTTGTCGTCCGACGCAGGGTCCGTACCCCCGCCGCAGCCCGCAAGTACCCCCGTGAACAGCAGTGCGGCAGCGGCCAGCGCTCCGGCGCGTGCATGGTGGACCACGTGTACGTCCCTCCCCTTGGTGCCTGTGCGTACGGCGTGCGGCGGCAGGCCAGGGCCCGTGAGCCCGGCGTGATCCGGAACGGGGCCTGGGCGCCGCCGCCGACAGCTTCAGCGGCAGACGGTACCGGCCGCCGGGACCGTGCCGTCCAGCAGGTAGCCGACCACCGTCTTCTTCACACAGGTGTTGCCGCTGTTGTACGCGCCGTGTCCCTGGCCCTCGTAGGTCAGCTGCACCCCGACGCCCTGGCCCAGCTCATCCGCCATCGCCTTTGCACCCTTGTACGGGGTCGCCGGGTCGCCCGTGTTGCCGATGACCAGGATGGGCGCCGCGCCGGGAGCACTGACGTCCGGGGTCTCCCACGCACCCGCGACCGGCCAGTCGGTGCACTGCATCAGACCCCAGCCCATGTAGTCGCCGAAGACCGGCGACGCCTTCTGGAACTCCGGGATCAGCGCCCTCGTCCCGTCGACGGTGAACCGCTGCTTCGAGTCGGCGCAGTTGACGGCCGCGTTGGCGGCCGTCGAGTTGTCGTACCGGCCGTTCCGGGAGCGGCCGTTCAGCGAGTCGGCGAGAGCCAGGAGCAGCGCGCCGTTCCCGCCGTCCGCCTCGTCGATGCCCTGTTCCAGCAGCGACCAGGTCTCCTTGGAGTAGAGCGAGGCCGCGATTCCGGTGGTGGCCTGGGACTGCGTCAGCTGCCGGGATCCGAGCCCCTGGATCGGCTGCTTGTCCAGCCGGTCGAGAAGTTCGGCGATCCCCTGCTCGACCTCCTTCCCGGTGGTACCGGGAAGCTTGCAGGCGGCGCCGCGATCCGCGCAGTTCTGGGTGAAGTTGTCCAGCGCCAGCTGGAAGCCCTTCGCCTGGCCGAGGGAGGACTGCTTGTAGTCCTCGGTCGGGTTGACGACCCCGTCGAGCACCGCCCTGCCGACCTTCTTCGGGAACAAGTGCGCGTAGACGCCGCCCAGTTCGGTGCCGTACGAGATGCCGAAGTAGTGCAGCTTGTCGTCGCCGAGCACCTGGCGCATCAGATCCATGTCGCGGGCGGCGTTGGTGGTGCCGACGTGGGGGAGTTCGGAGCCGGAGTTCTTCTCGCAGGCCGCGGCGAACATCCTCTGCTGGTTGAGGAGGGCCTTCTCCTCGGCGGCGTCGTCCGGGGTGGCGTCGCTCTGGAAGCGCGCGTCGAGCTGTTTGTCGTTCTCGCACTTCACCCCGTAGCTGCGGCCGACCCCGCGGGGATCGAAACTCACCAGGTCGTAACGGGTACGGAGGCTGGCGTAGGTGGGGCCGAAGGCCGGCAGCGTGGCGACGCCGGAGGCGCCGGGGCCGCCGAAGTTGAAGATGAGCGAGCCGATTCGCTTGTTCTGGTTGACGGCCTTGGCGCGGATCAGCGCCAGCGAGATCGTGTTGCCGTCCGGCTTCGCGTAATCGAGCGGGGCCTTCATGAAGGAGCACTCCCACGCGGCGCCGCCGGGGAGCGGGGTCGGGGCGGTTCCGCCGCCCTGTGCCGTGGACGGGGCGGGGCAGGGTTTCCATGTCAGTTTCTGGGAGGCCAGGTCGGCCGATCCTGATGGGTCGGCGGCGTTCGCCGCGTGCGGAGAGTTCTTCGTACGGTCCGTGTCGTTGCTGTTGTCCGAACAGGCGGTGAGGGGCAGCAGAACGGTGGCGGTGGCCGCGAGGGTTGCGGCGCGCAGGGCAGGGGAGGTCCTCATCGCCCCATCGTGCGACGGCGCGCGGGGCGGCGCGCGGGACACCGGTCCAAGTGGGTGGCCCCGGTGGGGCTGACCTGGGGCAGAGGCCGTGGAGGGTCTCCCCGACGGGCGGTCTCCACAGGGCGGCGGCGTGTCAGAGGGCGCCCTTGCGGGTGAGGTGGTTGAAGCAGAGCCAGCCGGGCAGAACCGGCAGCCACAGGGTCATCAGCCGGTACAGCAGCACGGCGGGCGCCGCGACCTCCTTCGGCAGACCGACCGCGATGAGTCCCAGCGTCAGTGCGCCCTCGACCGCACCCATACCGCCCGGCGTCGGCGCCGCCGACCCCAGTGCGTTGCCGGCGAGGAAGACCACCGCGATGCTCGCGTAGCTGAGCTGCGGCACATCGGGACCGCTGAACGCCCGGATCGACGCGTCCAGGCACAGCACGAACAGGATGGTCAGCAGCAGCATGCCGCCGATACCGGTGAACAGCTTCTGCGGGCGCTGTACGACGTCGAGCATGCGCGGTACGACCCCGGCGAACAGCGACCGCAAGCGCGTCACCACGAACTTCCGCAGGAACGGGATCGCGGTCACCACCAGGACCAGCACCGCGACCGTCAGCAGTCCGGCGATCACCGTCCGGGACGGGGTGAGCGACGACGGAGTCTTCTCGGTCCCGGTCAGATATCCGAACGCGGCCAGCAGCAGGATGTGGCAGCCGAGCCCGAACAGCTGCGAGGCGCCGACACTCGCGACGGCGAGCCCCGGGCGTACCCCGGAACGCTGCAGGAACCGCGTGTTCAGCGCCACGCCGCCGACTGCGGGCGGCGCGACGATCTTCACGAACGAACCGGCCACCTGGGCGAGCACGGTCTTGACGAACGGCACCCGCTCCGGCACGAACCCCAGCAGGCTCATCGCCGCCGCGATGTAGCTGAGCGCCGAGAACCCGAGCGCCGCCGCCACCCAGCCCCACTCCGCCTGCTCGACGACCGCGCCGAAGTCGGCCTCCGTGACCTGGGAGATCAGGAAGTACGCGGCGATCGCGCCGGCGATGAAGCTGAGCAGCGTGCGCGGCTTGATCCGCTCCAGCCGGACCGGCTCCACGGGTGCCTGCGGCCGGATCAGCAGCACCTGGCGGCGGATCTGGGTCAGCAGATCCTCCTCCCGGGCCTCGTCCAGGGCATCGTCTATCGCGCGCTTCTCCGCGCGCTTCTCCGCCTGCTTCTCGTTGCGGAGCGCCTTGCGGTCGGCAGGGACCGGTGCCTGTGCCTCCTGGGCCTTGGCGAGCCTTGCCGCGTCCGACGCCGCGATCACCGCCTCGCGCTCGCGCTGCGACCGCTCGCGGGCCAGCCTCCGCAGCGCCGCCCGGGTGGAGCGGCTGAGGGCGATCGGCTGGAGCAGCGGCAGGCAGTCCGCCACGGCATCGGGGCCGAGGACTTCGAGCGCCGTCGCGACGGCCCGCTCGGCCCCCACCCGCAGACCGGTGGTGGTGAGCAGCTGTGCGATGTCCATCCGCAGCAACAGATCACCGGCCGCGATCTCACCGCCGCGCAGATCGGTCACGAACACGGTGCCCGAACCATCCACCAGGATCGCGTCGCCGGTGAGCCTGCGGTGCGCGATCCGCCGGGACTGGAGCGCCTTCACCTGCCGCCAGGCACCGCGCACCAGGTCGTCGGTGATCTCCACGTCCTCCAGCGCATCGAGGGAGCGCCCGCCGATGTGCTCGTACACCAGCATCACGGCGTCGGGACCGAGCTCCGAGGTGGCGATCAGCTTGGGGGCGTTGGCTCCGGCGGCGATCGCCGCGTACGCGAGGAGCGCCTCCTGCTCCAGGGCCTGGCGCAGCGACTGGATGGACCGGCGCTGGGTGATGCCGCGCAGGGTGAGTCTGCGCCACACCCGGTAGAAGAAGCCCTGTGCCTGCTGTTCCCGGTCGACGACCGTCACATCCAGCGGCAGACCGTCCTCCAGGGAGACCAGATAACGGCGGCCCCGGTCGCTCGGGTCGCCGGAGTCGGGGGTGTCCTCGGAGCGCATCGCGGTGACCGGGCGGAAGCCCACGTGACGCAGACCGGCCATCAGATGCTGACCGGTCGGCCGGACGTTCGGCGAGCCGACCGTGTACAGCGTGCCGTACGCGACGGTCCAGCCGATCAGCACGGTGAGGACGATCGAGAACGGGGTCGTGTAGCCGCCCACCAGCATGGCGAAGGCGTCGAGCAGCAGCACCACCCACAGCACGACCCGCCAGCGCGGCCGTCTCGCCATCCCGACCGCCGTCATGTAGGCGATCACGGGTGCGAGATAGCCGTGTACGGGATCGGTGAGTGCGGCACCGGGCTGAGGCTGGGTGAGGGCGTCCTGAATGGTGCCGGGGGCGGACTTGGCGACCCAGAGGTCGGTGGCGAGCGTCACCCCGTGGGCGAGGACGGCGGCGAGGACACCGTCCGCGATCCGCAGCCCGTCGCGTTTGATCAGCCGCTCGATGGCGAAGGCGACGGGGACCAGCAGCACCGCGATGCTGGAGACCAGGCCGGCGAGCTTGATCAGAACGTCGGGTGCCTGGTCCGTTCCCTTGTTGATGTCGTTTTCGAGACCGGTGGTCGTGCCGTGGGCGAACGCGGCGATGGAGAGCAGGACGACGATCGCGAGGAGACCGACGAGAACCCGCATGAGGTCGGAGGGGCGGTGCACCCGGGCGGGGAGCAGCGGCTCGTCACCGGAGACCCGGTCGGCCTGTTCGGCCTCTGCGACGGTCGAGAGGGTGGATCCGACCAGATGGCGCGGGGCGGACACCCGCTCCTCGCGCTTCTGCGTCGACCTCTGCTGCTCCCGCCGCTCTTCCGGGCGCCGCTCGGCGTCAGAGGCGTCGGCCGCCTTCGGTGGCTGCACGCCCTGCTCCTTCGTCGCCTCTGATTGGTCTTCGTGGTCTCGTATCACCGGTCACCGCCCGCATGATGGTGGCACGGCCCGGAGGCAGAGTGGGGTGTCAGGGTGCACTGCACGGTCGCGCGATGCGCAAGATACGCCCCTTTGCTCGTGCGTGCACACTCAGTGAGTGCGCGCCTACGCGTCCATCGGCCGGGGACCGGGCCGGACTGTCGGTGGCGTACGGCACCATGGGCCGGATGAGCCAACACCGGACGAGCGACGACGGGGCGAGGGGCGACCGGGCGCCCGACGCGTCGCCGGAGTACGACGCACTGCCCGAGTACGCGGAGCGCGTGCTCGATGTCGCCGACCTGATTCCGCCCGGCCGCGTCATGACGTACGGCGATGTCGCGGAGTGGCTGGGGGAGGGCGGCCCGCGCCAGGTCGGCCGGGTCATGGCGCTGTACGGCGCCGCGGCGCCGTGGTGGCGGGTGGTGCGGGCCGACGGGGCGCTGCTGCCCGGTCACGAGCTGCGGGCGCTGGACCACTACCACGAGGAGAGCACCCCGCTGCGCGAGGCCCCGCGCAGCGCGGAGGGCCATCTGCCACGGCTCGACATGAAGCGCGCGCGGTGGGACGGCGTGACCGGTGGGGGCGGGGGCACCGACCGGGACGGGGACCAGGACGGGGTCGGGGGAGCTCACACCTGACAGCTTCCGCCATTCGGCCCCATGACGGGCAGAGCCGGGCCCGCTCGATGGACGAGAAAACCTGCGTGACCTGCCGTGCGACGCGGAACGTGACGTTCGACGCAGTGGACCCGCCGCATCCCACGCCCCCACTGGCGTAGCGTCGACAGTTCGCGGCAGGCACCCCCGCTCCCTCACCATCAGCACACCCCCCAGGACCGGCGATCCACGTGAGCTCCTCCTTCACCCGGCACAGTCCGCACCGTCAGGCACGGCAGGGGGTCCCCCCACGCCCGCAGGGGCGTGGGGGGAGGACCACGGGCGCGTACCGACTGGTGCGTACCCCGCCGGGTTCCGTGGACCCCCCTGTTCTGGACGCAGCGCAACAGACGGTGGTTGATCACCCCGGCGGCCCGCTGCTGGTCCTCGCCGGACCGGGCACCGGCAAGACGACCACGCTCGTCGAAGCGGTCGCCGCCCGCGTCGCCAGGGGCGGCGACCCGGGCCGCATCCTGGTCCTCACGTTCAGCCGCAAGGCGGCGGTGGAGCTGCGCGACCGGATGGCCGCCCGGCTCGGTGCCGCCCGCGGCCCGCAGGCCACCACGTTCCACTCCTTCTGCTACGCACTGGTCCGCGCCCATCAGGACGCCGACCTCTTCGCCGACCCGCTGCGGCTGCTCTCCGGACCCGAGCAGGACGTCACCGTCCGCGATCTCCTGGCCGGCCAGCTCGAACTGGAACAGGAGGGCATCGCGCACATTCGCTGGCCCGACGAGCTGCGGGCCTGCCTGACCACGCGGGGCTTCGCCGACGAGGTACGCGCGGTGCTCGCCCGCAGCCGCGAGCTGGGCCTCGGCCCGGATGCCCTCGCCGACTTCGCGCGCCGTACCGGCCGCCCGGACTGGGGCGCGGCCGCGGCCTTCCTCGCCGAGTACCTGGACGTGCTCGACGCACAGGGGGTGCTGGACTACGCGGAGCTGGTCCACCGGGCGGTGCTCCTGGCCGAGCGCCCCGAGGTGTCGGCGGTGCTGGCCGGGGCGTACGACGCGGTGTTCGTCGACGAGTACCAGGACACGGACCCGGCGCAGGTGCGGCTGCTGCACGCGCTGGCGGGCAACCGCGGGAGCGCGCCGGGGGCCGGCGGCGGCCGGGACCTGATCGCCTTCGGCGACCCGGACCAGTCGATCTACACGTTCCGGGGCGCCGACGTGAACGGCATCCTCGACTTCCCTGAGACGTTCCGGCGGGCGGACGGCGGCCCGGCCCCGGTCGGCGTCCTCACCACGTCGCGCCGCTCCGGCGCACAGCTGCTGGCCGCCACCCGGCTGCTCACCCGCCGGATGCCGCTGACCCGGCTGCCGTCGGCGAAGGTCCGCGCCCACCGGGAGCTCGCCGCGGTACGCGAGGGCGGGCGCGTCGAGACGTACACCTACCCGACCGCCTCCACCGAGCTGGACAACATCGCCGACCTGCTGCGCCGCGCCCACCTGGAGGACGGCGTGCCATGGAACGAGATGGCGGTGCTGGTACGTGCCGGGGGCCGCACGATCCCCGCGGTGCGCCGCGCCCTGACGTCGGCGGGCGTGCCTCTGGAGGTCGACGGCGACGACCTCCCGCTGCGCCACGAACCCGCTGTGGCCCCGCTCCTCACCGCCCTCCGCACGGTCGCCACGGCCGCGCTGCACCGCACGACGGCTGCGGAGCCGACGGCCCCGGACGACGGCACCGCCCCCGCGTCCGAGGGGCCCGCCGCCCCCTGGCTCGACACCGAGACCGCCCTCACCCTCCTCACCTCCCCCCTCGGCTCCATGGACGCCGCCGATCTGCGCCGGCTCGGCCGGGCGCTGCGCGACGAGGAGCGGGCCGCCGGGAACCGGGTACCGCCGCCCTCCGGCGAGCTGCTGGCCCGTGCGCTCGCCGAACCCGAACGCCTCGTCGCACACGACCCCGCGTACGCCCGCGGTGCCCAGCGCCTCGGCGCGTTGCTGCGCAAGGCACGCGAACTCCTCGAAGGCGGCGGCACCGCCGAAGAGGCCCTGTGGGAGCTGTGGGCGGGCACCCCCTGGCCGGGGCGGCTCGAACGCGCCGCGCTGCGCGGCGGCGCGGGCGGCCGCAACGCCGACCGCGATCTCGACGCCGCCTGCGCACTCTTCGACACCGCGGCCCGCGCCGAGGAACGCACCGGCGGCCGCGGCGCGCTCAACTTCCTCGAAGAGATCGACGCCCAGGACATCGCCGCCGACACGCTCTCCAAGCGGGTCGGACGCCCCGACGCCGTACGGCTGATGACCGCGCACCGCTCGAAGGGTCTGGAGTGGCGGCTGGTCGTTGTCGCCGGGGTGCAGGAGGGGCTCTGGCCGGACCTGCGCCGCCGCGGCTCGCTGCTCGAGGCGGACCGGATCGGCCGCGACGGCCTTGCCGAACCGCTCACCCCCGGCGCCCTCCTCGCCGAGGAACGACGCCTCTTCTACGTGGCGGCGACCCGCGCACGGGAACGGCTGATCGTCACCGCGGTGAAGGCCCCCGCCGACGACGGCGACCAGCCGTCCCGCTTCCTCACCGAGCTGGGCATCGAACCGCGCGACGTCACCGGACGCCCGCGCCGCCCGCTCGCCGTCGCCGCGCTCGTCGCCGAGCTGCGCGTCACCACCGTCGACCCCGACGCCTCCGACGCCCTGCGCGACGAGGCCGCCCACCGGCTGGCCCGGCTGGCCGCGCTCACGGACGACGAGGGGCAGCCGCTCGTGCCGTCGGCCCATCCGTACCGTTGGTGGGGGCTGTACGAGCCGACCCGCTCGGCCGTCCCGCTCCGCGACCGGGACCACCCCGTGGCGCTCTCCGGCAGCGCACTCGACCAGCTGGCCAACACCTGCGCCCTGCAGTGGTTCCTCGGCCGCGAGGTGAAGGCGGACGCCCCGGCGACGGCCGCGCAGGGCTTCGGCAACGTCGTGCACGTACTCGCCGACGAGGTCGCCTCCGGCCGTACCCCCGCCGACCTGGCGGTCCTGATGGAGCGCCTCGACTCCGTCTGGGACGGGCTGGTCTTCGACGCCCCCTGGAAGTCGCAGCAGGAGAAGGAGCAGGCGAGGGCCGCTCTCGAACGCTTTCTGCGCTGGCATGTCATGGACCGCACCGGCCGCACCTCCGCCGCGAGCGAGCACGACTTCGACGTGACGCTCGAAGCGGGGGAGTACGAGGTACGGATCCGCGGCTCCATGGACCGCGTCGAACGGGACGCCGACGGCCGTGCGTACGTCGTCGACTTCAAGACCGGCAAGCAGTCCCCGACGAAGGACGAGGTCGCCCGCCACCCCCAGCTCGCCGTGTACCAGCTGGCCGTCCGGGAGGGGGCCGTCGACGAGATCTTCGACGGCCACCGACCCGCCCCCGGTGGCGCCGAACTCGTCCACCTGCGGCAGCCGGCCCCGAAGAAGGAGGGCGGCGACGCCCTTCCCAAGGTGCAGGCCCAGGAACCGCCCACCACCGAGTGGGTCTCCGACCTGCTGGCCACGGCCGCGGGCCGGGTCCTGGACGAACGCTTCACACCCACGACCGGGCAGCACTGCACCCATTGCACGTTCCGGGCCTCGTGCAGCGCTCAGCCCGAGGGCCGCCACATCCTGGAGTGACCGGGTTGCGGCTCCGGCCGGTCGAGTTGAGCCACAGCAGTCGTCGGCGTGCAGCCGACGACAACCCTGAGGCGGCAGTCCCGCAGGATCGTGCGGTCCGGATCATCCGCTGCGATCACCCCACTCACCGTGCGATCCCTGTGTGGCCGCGCCACCGGTCGGCGATGGTCCCGGAGCGGCCCGTGGCGGAGGCCACATCTGCCCCAGGGGGCCCGGATGCTCCCAGCCGGCCCGTCTCGTGCTCAACCGTCCGGGCGCCCCGCTCGGCAGACGTCCCAGGTGGCCGTCCTCGCAAGGCTGTTGACGGATGAGATCGTCGGGGGCAGTGCCCGCCCCCGACCACAGGTGGCCTCCCGGCAAGGCGCGTCCCGGCCCTCTCGCGGACCCCGCACGTTGTCGGTGCGCCCGGTTAGCCTCTGTGGGGTGTCCTCACGTATCACCGATCCCGAGCAGCTCAAAGAGCTCCTCGGGATCCCCTTCACCCCGGAGCAGACGGCCTGCATCACCGCGCCGCCGGCCCCGCAGGTGATCGTGGCCGGAGCCGGGTCGGGGAAGACCACGGTGATGGCGGCGCGTGTGGTGTGGCTCGTCGGGACCGGGCAGGTCGCCCCGGAGCAGGTACTCGGACTCACCTTCACGAACAAGGCGGCGGGCGAGCTCGCCGAGCGCGTCCGCAAGGCACTCGCCGCCGCCGGGGTCACCGACCCGGACGCCATCGACCCGGACAACCCGCCGGGCGAGCCCAGCATCTCCACGTACCACGCCTTCGCCGGACGGCTCCTCACCGAACACGGGCTGCGCATAGGACTCGAACCCACCACCCGCCTCCTCGCCGACGCCACCCGCTACCAGCTCGCCGCCCGCGTGCTGCGCGAGGCCCCGGGCCCGTTCCCGGCACTGACCAGGTCGTTCCCCACCCTGGTCAGCGATCTGCTGGCACTCGACGCCGAGCTGGCCGAGCATCTCGTACGCCCCGAGCAGCTCGCGGCGTACGACAGCGACCTCCTCCGTACGCTGGAAACGGCCCGGCTCACCAACGCCGAACTGCGCAAGATCCCCGAAGCCGCCGAAGCCCGCCGCGAGCTGCTCTCGCTGACCCGGCGCTACCGGGAAGCCAAGCGCAGCCGCGACCTTCTCGACTTCGGCGACCAGATCGCGCTCTCCGCCGAGCTGGCCCTCACCCGCCCCGAGGTCGGCGCGATCCTGCGCGACGAGTACCGGGTCGTCCTGCTCGACGAGTACCAGGACACCTCCGTCGCCCAGCGGCTGCTCCTCTCCGCCCTCTTCGGCAGCGGCCCCGACGGCACCGCGCCCGGGCACGCCGTCACCGCCGTCGGCGACCCCTGCCAGGCGATCTACGGCTGGCGCGGCGCCTCCGTCGCCAACCTCGACGACTTCCCGCACCACTTCCCGCACGCCGACGGCGCCCCCGCCACCCGGTACTCCCTCAGCGAGAACCGACGCAGCGGCGGCCGCCTGCTGCACCTCGCCAACGGGCTTGCCGAGCCGCTGCGCGCCATGCACGAGGGCGTCGAAGCGCTGCGCCCCGCCCCGGGCGCAGAACGCGACGGCATCGTCCGCTGCGCCCTGCTGCGCACCCACACCGAAGAGATCGACTGGCTCGCCGACTCGATCGCCCATCTCGTACGGACGGGGAAGGAACCCGGCGAGATCGCCGTGCTGTGTCGCACGGCGGGCGACTTCCCGGAGATCCAGGCCGCGCTCGTCGCCCGCGACATCCCCGTCGAGGTCGTCGGCCTCTCGGGGCTGCTGCACCTGCCCGAGGTCGCCGATCTCGTCGCAGTCTGCGAAGTCCTCCAGGACCCCGGCGCCAACGCCTCCCTGGTCCGGCTGCTCATCGGGCCCCGCTGGCGGATCGGTCCCCGCGACCTGGCGCTCCTCGGCCGCCGCGCCCGCCTCCTCGTCCACCGCGCGGCTCATGCGGACGACGACGACTTCGACCCCGACCGCCGGCTCGCCGAAGCGGTCGAAGGCATCGACCCGGCCGAGGTGATCTCGCTCGCCGACGCCCTCGACACCTTCCTCGAATCGAGTGGTACGGAGGACGACGGGCTGCCGTTCTCCGCCGAGGCACGCGTCCGCTTCGCCCGCCTCGCCACCGAACTGCGCGAGCTGCGCCGCTCGCTGGCCGACCCGCTCATGGACGTCCTGCACCGGGTCCTCGCCACCACCGGCCTCGAGGTGGAGCTCTCCGCGTCGCCGCACGCGCTGGCCGCCCGCCGCCGCGAGACCCTCGCCAACTTCCTGGACGTCGCGGCCCGCTTCGCCGCAGCCGACGGCGAGGCCACGCTGCTGGCCTTCCTCGGCTTCCTGCGCACCGCCGTCCAGTACGAGAAGGGTCTGGACAACGCACTGCCCGGCGGCGAGAACACCGTCAAGGTCCTCACCGCCCACAAGTCCAAGGGCCTGGAGTGGGACGTCGTCGCCGTGCCCGGCCTGGTCACCGGACAGTTCCCCAGCCCTCGGTCCCGCGACGCCTGGACCTCCCAGTCCAAGGTCCTTCCGCACGCCCTGCGCGGCGACGCACCCACCCTGCCCGTCATCCACTCCTGGGACGCCAAGGGGCTGGGGGGCTTCAAGGAGGAGATGAAGGAGCACCAGCACACCGAGGAGCTCCGCCTCGGCTACGTCACCTTCACCCGGCCGCGCAGCCTGCTGCTCGGCTCCGGCCACTGGTGGGGGCCGTCCCAGAAGAAGCCCCGCGGCCCGTCGGACTTCCTGCAGGCGCTGTACGAGCACTGCGCGGCCGGACACGGCGAGATCGAGGCATGGGCGGACGAGCCGGACGAGGACGAGGAGAACCCGGCTCTCGCGGAGGCGGCCGCCGACCACGCCTGGCCGCTCCCGCTGGACGACACGGCGCTGGCCCGCCGCCGGGCGGCCGCCGAGACGGTGCTGGCCCACCTGGAGACGCTGGCGGGGGAGTCGGCGGCGGGTTCGGCGCCGGGGGCGTACCCCGCGGCACCGGACGACCAGTGGTTTGCCGACGACGAGCCGTACCCGGACGACGAGCCGTATCCGGACGAGGCCGCGGACTGGGACTCCCTGTCGAGCGAACCTCCCGCGGACCCCGCCTCCACGTCATCGGCCCCTCGGATCCCCGCCCTCCACGTCCCTGCCGCCCGGACCCCCTCACGGCTCACCCCGGAGGAGACGCGCGCCCTCGCCTCCTGGGACCGGGACCTCGACGCGCTCGCCGGTGAGCTGCGCCGCGCCCGCGCCACCGTGCGCGAGGTCCTCGTGCCCGCATCGCTCTCCGCCACGCAGCTGCTGAGGCTCGCCGACGACCCCGACGGCTTCGCCCAGGAGCTGGCCCGGCCCATGCCGCGGCCGCCCGCGCCCTCGGCCCGCCGGGGCACCAGGTTCCACGCCTGGGTGGAGGCCCGCTTCGAGGAGCTGCCGCTGCCCATGCTCGGCCCCGACGAGCTGCCCGGCGGCGACGGGAGCGACACCGACATCGCGGACGAGCGCGACCTCGCCGCGCTCAAGGAGGCCTTCGAGCGGACCCCGTACGCCCACCGCACCCCGTACCGCGTCGAGACACCGTTCCAGATCACGCTCGCGGGCCGCGTGGTCCGGGGCCGGATCGACGCCGTGTACCGCACGGAAGGTGCGGACGGGGTCGCCTACGAGATCGTCGACTGGAAGACGACCCGTCACGCCCCCCACGGCCACGAAGACACGTCGGCCGTCCGCACGGCCGACCCGCTGCAGCTGGCCGTCTACCGCCTCGCCTGGGCCGAACTGCACGGTGTACCGCTCGACTCCGTCACCACCACGTTCCTGTTCGTCCGCACCGGGGAGGCCGTCCACCCCACCGATCTCCCCGGCCGGACCGAGCTCGAACAAATCCTGTGGGACGAGCCACCTCCCGCAGGCCGATAGGCTCAAGACCATGAGCGACACCCCGGACAGCGCCGTCCGTACGTACACCGAACAGCACCGCACAGCCTTCCTCGACGACCTTGCCGAGTGGCTGCGCATCCCCTCCGTGTCCGCCCAGCCGGAGCACGACGGAGACGTACGGCGCAGCGCCGAGTGGCTGTCCGCCAAGCTCAAGGAGACCGGCTTCCCGGTCACGGAGGTCTGGGAGACGCCGGGCGCCCCCGCCGTCTTCGCCGAGTGGCCGTCCGAGGACCCGGACGCCCCGACCGTCCTCGTCTACGGCCACCACGACGTGCAGCCCGCCGCCCGGGAGGACGGCTGGGACACCGACCCGTTCGAACCGGTGATCCGGGACGGCCGGATGTACGGGCGCGGCGCCGCCGACGACAAGGGCCAGGTGTTCTTCCACACACTCGGCGTCCGGGCCCACCTCGCCGCCACCGGCCGCACCACCCCTGCCGTCCACCTCAAGCTCCTCGTCGAGGGCGAGGAGGAGTCCGGCTCCCCGCACTTCCGCGCCCTGGTCGAGCAGCAGGCCGCGCGTCTCGCCGCCGACGCCGTGATCGTCTCCGACACCGGCATGTGGGACGAGACGACCCCGACGGTCTGCACCGGCATGCGCGGTCTCGCCGAGTGCGAGATCGAGCTCCACGGCCCCGAGCAGGACATCCACTCCGGATCGTTCGGCGGCGCCGTCCCCAACCCGGCGACCGCCGTGGCCCGCCTCGTCGCCGCGCTGCACGACGCGGACGGACGGGTCGCGATCCCCGGTTTCTACGACGGCGTGACGGAACTCACCGACACCGAGCGTGCCCTCTTCGCCGAACTCCCCTTCGACGAGGCCGGCTGGCTGCGTACCGCCAAGTCGCGGGCCGCGACGGGCGAGGCCGGCCACTCCACGCTGGAGCGCATCTGGGCGCGCCCGACGGCCGAGGTCAACGGCATCGGTGGCGGCTACCAGGGCGCCGGAAGCAAGACCATCATTCCGTCCTCCGCCTTCGTGAAGATCAGCTTCCGGCTGGTCGCGGGCCAGGACCCCGACCACGTCCAACAGGCCGTCCGGGCCTGGGCCGAGGCGCAGTTCCCGGCCGGCATCCGCCATCGGATCACCTTCGCCCCCGCCACCCGCCCCTGCCTGACCCCGCTGGACCACCCCGCCCTGCAGGCCGTGGCCCGCGCCATGGGACGGGCCTTCGGCCAGAAGATCCTCTTCACCCGCGAAGGAGGCTCGGGGCCCGCCGCCGACCTGCAGGACGTGCTCGACGCCCCCGTCCTCTTCCTGGGCATCTCCGTACCGTCCGACGGCTGGCACGCCCCCAACGAGAAGGTGGAGCTGGACCTCCTGCTCAAGGGCGTGCAGACGACCGCCCACCTCTGGGGCGAACTGGCCACCGCACTCCGCTGAATCCTCTGAACACCCGATCCATCCCGGGGGAGTAGGAAGCACCTGTGAGCACCATCGACAACGCCACCACAGACCGGCCCATCGGTCTCACCGCGCCCAGTGGCATCGACCGCGCCGCGCACCACCGCCTCGACGAGGCCTGGCTCTCCGCCGCCTGGAGCCACCCGACCACCCGGGTCTTCGTGGTCTCCGGCGGGCAGGTGCTGATCGACGACACCGCCGACGGCGGCACGGAGATCGTCATGACCCCGGCCTTCGAGGCCCCGGTCACCGAGACCCACCGCTACTTCCTCGGCACCGACGAGGACGGCGTCAGCTACTTCGCGCTCCAGAAGGACTCGCTGCCCGGCCGCATGGACCAGCCGGCGCGCCCGGCCGGGCTGCGCGAGGCCGGACTGCTCCTCGGCCCGCGCGACGCGGGGCTGATGGCGCATGCGGTGGCACTGGAGAACTGGCAGCGGCTGCACCGCTTCTGCTCCCGCTGCGGCGAACGCACCGTCGTCGCAGCGGCCGGCCACATCCGCCGCTGCCAGGCCTGCGGCGCCGAGCACTACCCGCGCACCGACCCGGCGGTGATCATGCTGGTGACGGACGACCAGGACCGCGCCCTGCTGGGCCGTCAGGTGCACTGGCCGGAGGGCAGGTTCTCGACGCTCGCGGGCTTCGTCGAGCCCGGGGAGTCGATCGAGCAGTCCGTCGCCCGCGAGGTGTTCGAGGAGGCGGGTGTCACGGTCGGTGAGGTCGAGTACATCGCCAGCCAGCCCTGGCCCTTCCCGTCCAGCCTGATGCTGGGCTTCATGGCGCGGGCCACGTCGTCGGAGATCAACGTCGACGGCGAGGAGATCGAGGAGGCGCGCTGGTTCTCCCGCGAGGACCTGACGGCGGCCTTCGAATCGGGCGAGATCCTGCCCCCGTTCGGCATCTCGATCGCGGCCCGTCTGATCGAGCTCTGGTACGGCAAGCCGCTTCCGAAGCCGGGCAGCGTCGCCTGACACGCGGTGCGGGGCGGGCGATGGAGTACGCACGGCCGGGGTCCGCCCACCACTGCGCCCCGTTACTCCCCCCAAGGATGCTCCGGTCCGTTAATCTGGACCTGGGCCGTGACTGGCGCTGAGGTGGAGCACCACCGGGGAGCGGTCCGACGGAAACACTCGACAACCGTCGATGCCGTGCGCCTGGGCGATTCATCGTGATCCTCGTGATCCAAGTGACGCTCAGGAGTGAAGCGTGGCCCAGACACAGACAGCCCGTCCGATGGACGGCACGGCTCTCGCCCGCCGCATCATCGAGACCAGCGCCGCGACAGCGGCGGAACTCCGGCTGCGCACCGGGAAGGCACCCTGCCTGGCGACCGTGCTGGTCGGCGACGACCCGGCGTCGGTGACCTACGTCCGGATGAAGCGTCGCCGCTGCGAAAGCGCGGGCATCGTGTCACAGCACGTGGCACTTCCCGCCACCTCCACCACACAGGACGTGGTGGACGCGGTCACCGCGCTGTCGAACGACCCCGATGTGCACGGCATCCTGCTGCAGCATCCCGTAGGTCCCCACATCGACGAACGCGCCGCCTTCGAGGCGATCGACCCGGCGAAGGACGTCGACGGGGTCACCATGCACTCGTTCGCGGCGATGAGTTTCGGCCTTCCCGGCTTCGTCTCCTGCACGCCCGGCGGCATCATGCGCCTCCTCGACGAGTACGAGGTCGACCTCGCGGGCAAGCACGCGGTCGTCGTGGGCCGCAGCGCCATTCTGGGCAAGCCCGCCGGGATGCTGCTGCTCGGCCGGGACGCCACCGTGACGTACTGCCACTCACGGACGGCCGACCTCCCGTCGATCGTGCAGCAGGCGGACGTGCTGCTGGCCGCGGTCGGCAAGCCGCGCTTCATCGCCGGTGCGGACATCAAGCCGGGTGCGGTGGTGCTCGACGCCGGATACAACGACGGCAACGTCGGCGATGTCGACTTCGAGACCGCGGCGGAGCGGGCACGGCTGATCACCCCGGTTCCGGGCGGCGTCGGACCGATGACCATCGCGGTCCTTCTCGAACAGACAGTGGCCGCGGCCACCTTGCAGCTCGGCGCCGCGGCGTGAGCTGACGCCCCGTTGCCCGGCGGAAGCGCCCGCCGGCTTGCGGGCACGGAAACGCCCGCCACCTTCCGGCGGACCGGAAGACGGCGGGCGTGTCTGCAGGCGTGTCGGTGCGGGCGTTCCGCTGCCGCGAGACGCGGGGCTCGCTCGCTCAGACGCCGATCTTCTGCTTGACCTGGGCCAGCGAGGGGTTGGTCAGTGTCGAACCGTCCGCGAAGAGCACGGTCGGGACGGTCTGGTTGCCCCCGTTGGCCTTCTCGACGAAGGCTGCGGACGTCGGGTCCTGCTCGATGTTGATCTCGTTGTACGTGATGCCCTCGCGGTCCATCTGGCCCTTGAGCCGACGGCAGTAGCCGCACCACGTGGTGCTGTACATCGTCACAGTGCCCGGCATGTTTTCGCGCTCCTCTGTCTTGTTCGTCTCACTCACGACTGCGGAAAAGCCGCCCATGCGCATCCCCGCAGGGAGTGGAACGTACGTGACCTGGTCACCATTCCCGCCGTCGGCCCCGCATTAGTACGACGGATACTGCTCCCCTGTGGACAACTTCCGCGTCCGCCTCCCCCGACCTGGCAGCATGGCGGGGTGACAGCAGCAACGCATTCCTCTCTTTTCCCGCAGGTCCCCGAGTCGGCGGACGCCGTGCTCGACGGGCTGGACCCCGAGCAGCGCGAGGTCGCCCTGGCCCTGCACGGCCCGGTGTGCGTGCTGGCCGGAGCCGGTACGGGCAAGACGCGAGCGATCACGCACCGCATCGCGTACGGGGTGCGCGCCGGAATACTCCAGCCGACCAGTGTGCTGGCCGTCACGTTCACCAACCGGGCCGCGGGCGAGATGCGGGGCCGACTCCGCCAGCTCGGCGCAGCCGGGGTGCAGGCGCGGACCTTCCACTCCGCCGCCCTGCGCCAGCTCCAGTACTTCTGGCCGAAAGCAGTCGGTGGCGAGCTGCCGAGGCTGGTGGAGCGCAAGGTCCAGCTGGTCGCCGAGGCCGCCGCCCGCTGCCGCATCCGGCTCGACCGCAACGAGCTGCGGGACGTCACCAGCGAGATCGAGTGGGCGAAGGTCACCCAGACCGTGCCCGCCGACTATCCGGCCGTGGTCGCCAAGACCCGGCGCGACGCTCCGCGCGACACCGCCGAGATCTCCCAGATCTACGCGATGTACGAGCAGCTGAAGCGCGACCGCTCGGTGATCGACTTCGAGGACGTGCTGCTCCTCACCGTCGCCATCCTCCAGGACCGTCACGACATCGCCGACCATGTCCGCCGCCAGTACCAGCACTTCGTGGTCGACGAGTACCAGGACGTCAGCCCGCTCCAGCAGCGTCTGCTCGACCTCTGGCTGGGCGACCGGGACAACCTGTGCGTCGTCGGGGACGCCAGCCAGACGATCTACTCCTTCACCGGGGCCACCCCCGAGCACCTGCTGAACTTCCGCACCCGCCACCCGAACGCAACCGTGGTCAAGCTGGTCAGGGACTACCGCTCCACGCCCCAGGTGGTCCACCTGGCCAACGGCCTGCTCGGCCAGGCCCGTGGCCGCGCCGCCGAGCACCGGCTCGAACTCGTCTCGCAGCGGGAGAAGGGCCCCGAGGCGGCCTACACGGAGTACGGGGACGAGCCCGCGGAGGCGGAGGGCACCGCCCGCCGGATCCGCGATCTGATCGCCGCCGGCGTCCCGGCCGGGGAGATCGCCGTGCTCTACCGGGTCAACTCCCAGTCCGAGGTCTACGAGCAGGCACTCTCGGACGCGGGCGTGCCCTACCAGCTGCGCGGCGCGGAGCGCTTCTTCGAGCGCGCGGAGGTACGGGAGGCGGGCGTCGCCCTGCGCGGCGCGGCGCGCGCCGGGGGCAACGACTCCTTGCTCGACGACGCGGAGGGGCTGCCCTCCCAGGTGCGGGCCGTGCTTTCCACCAAGGGGTGGACCACGGAGCCGCCCGCGGGCTCCGGCGCGATGCGCGACCGCTGGGAGTCCCTCGCCGCGCTGGTCCGGCTGGCCGAGGACTTCGAGCAGGCCAAGCCGGGGGCGACGCTCTCCGATCTGGTGGCGGAGCTGGACGAGCGGGCTGCCGCCCAGCACGCCCCGACGGTCCAGGGAGTCACGCTGGCCTCGCTGCACTCGGCGAAGGGCCTGGAGTGGGACGCCGTGTTCCTGGTCGGGCTGACCGAGGGCATGATGCCGATCACGTACGCCAGGACGGATGAGCAGATCGAGGAGGAGCGCCGCCTGCTCTACGTCGGTGTCACCCGGGCGCGCTTCCATCTTTCGCTGTCGTGGTCGCTGTCCCGGTCGCCGGGCAGCCGCGGCGGGCGGCGACCGAGCCGCTTCCTGAACGGACTGCGTCCCGGCTCGGCGGCGCTCGGCGGGCGTGGCACGGTCGGCGGCGGCGGAGGCGTCGAGCGTCCCGCGGTGACCAAGCGCGGGCGTCGTGGCCCCGCGCTGTGCCGGGTCTGCGGCAAGACACTCACCGACGCCGGCGAGATGAAGCTGATGCGCTGTGAGGACTGCCCCTCCGACATGGACGAAGCGCTGTACGAGCGGCTGCGCGACTGGCGGGCGGACCGGGCGAAGGAGATCGGCCAGCCGGCCTACTGCGTGTTCACCGACAAGACGCTCATGGCGATCGCGGAAGCGGTGCCGGGCAGCGAGGGCGAACTGGCGGGAATCTCCGGGGTCGGTGTCCGGAAGATGGACCGGTTCGGAGCAGCCGTGCTGGCCATTTGTGCAGGTGAGGACCCGGTCGAGGGGCTCGGGGGAGACGACGGGGAGGTGTGAGAAAAACTCGTCGAAAAAATAGTTTGCGCCCGCCCCAGTCATCACCATAGGTTCTTAACCACGGGAACAGCGACTTCTCTGAAGCCCTGATCCTGTGCTGTACTTATCCGAATACGCAGGACCGGCCCGCCGGTCCACCGAGACGCCGAGAGGAGGCGATTGTCGTGATCAGCATCATCGAGACCAACAAAATGACCGATCTGTCGGTCGTCTCCGCCTGCTCGCTCGGCCTCGCCTGCTCTTCGGAATCTTCGCTCCGTGGCACCGGTCTGTCCGGCATTTCCGCCGCCAGCCCGCTGTCCCTGGCGAGCCTCCCCGTGCGGGAGCGCAATGAGCGACCGATCCAGGCATCGACGGCAGCAGTAGCGAAGGGACAGGCCAAGGCGGCCTATGCCTTTGCGGCAGTCGGTGCCGGAGCCGGAGCCGAGCAGCAGATGACGCACCACCACACGATGTGGGCCTTCCGTGGGCCTGAACCCTGGAGTGATCCAGCCTGATCCACCATCAGGCCGGCGCCTTCAGGGCCGCGGAACCCCACTCGGGATCCGCGGCCCTTTTGTTTTGTCCCAACGGACGACACAGCGAGAAGGCGCCTCGGGACAAGCAGTACCCGGTACCAGCAGCCACCCGGCCGACCGGCCGGAACAACCAGACGAGGACACCACCACCGTGCAACTCGAAGCGCACGCCCCGTCCGTACCGCCTTCCGAAACGATCCCCCCGCCCGGCCTCACGGAGGACTCCACCTTGATCCCCCTCACTGCGCTCACCGCGCTCGACGACGCCATCGAGAACCTCGGCGTGCCCGTCCCCTGCCGTTCCTACGACCCGGAGGTCTTCTTCGCCGAGTCGCCGGCCGATGTCGAGTACGCCAAGTCGCTCTGCCGCACCTGCCCGCTCGTCGAGGCCTGCCTCGCCGGCGCCAAGGAGCGCCGCGAGCCGTGGGGCGTCTGGGGTGGCGAGCTCTTCATCCAGGGCGTCGTCGTCGCTCGCAAGCGGCCGCGTGGCCGTCCGCGCAAGAACCCGGTCGCGGCGTGACCGCCGGCCTGGGAGCCACGGCCCCCAAACCCATGAAGCGCATCGGAACCATCGACCGTCCCCGGACCCACGACCCTCGAAATCAGGCACCAATGACCGTCCCCACGAATGAGCCCATCGGCTCCGCGACACCGAACGTCACGATCATCGGCGCGAACGACTCGCGTCAGAACAGGACCCGCGAAATGCAACTCATCCCAGAAGCCCTGGCGCGTGCGCATATGCACGACCGCCTGAGGGAAGCCGACGCGGAGCGCCGGGCCGTGCGCCTGGTCACCGCTCGGCGGATGCAGCGCCGGGCAGAGCGCGCTTCGATGCGCGCCCGCCGTGCGCTGGCCATGGCGGTCATGCACTAGTGCCCCTCCCGGCAAGCTTTGCCCCGTCGCACCGCCCGGCGCGCCCGCTCACCGCGTTGGTCGGCCGATCACGGCACTAGCCAGGCCGGAAACCGCAGCACCCGCTGCCGGGCGCCGCTCCGCCCGGCAGCAGTCAGCACCCCCTGTCAGTACCCCTTCCGCGGGGCCGGTCCGAACGGACCGGCCCCGCGGTCGTGCTGTGTGTGGTGCCGTGCCGCGCAGCGGGGACGGAGTTATCGTCACGGGGTGAACGAGGAGACTCATCACCCCGAGCAGCCGGGTGCCGAGATCGTGGTGTGCGCCCTGTGCGGCACCACCGCCGACAGCGCGTACGCTCCGCCGACCTGGATCTGCTCCGTGGAGAACGGCAGGCGCCAGTACTTCTGCGACGACTGCGCCCGCACTCACATCAGGGCGATCGAGGGCCGCCTCGATTCGGCCTGGTGGTGACCCGCCCCCTCGGCGCCGGGGTCCTTGCCGGCGCCCCCCCCGGGGGCGGGGTCGGTCCTGGACATCGCGCGGGACAGCTCTTAGGCCGGCCGGTCGTCGAGCAACTCGTCGTCGGCCAGCTCCTGGCCGGCCAGATCCTGATCCGGGAACTCCAGATCCCGGCTCTGCTGCTCGGGCAGGTCCTCGACGGGCAGGAACCCCGGGACCCAGGACTCCAGTTCGTCCCGCAGCCGCACCGTCGCACCCAGCTGGCACAGCACCCCGATCGTGCTCAGCGTCACCCGGTGTATCAGCAGATAGGCGGGCGGCAGATTCAGCTGCTTGCCCAGCTGATGGGCGGGGGAGCGGGGATCCGCTATCCGGGCCGCCTGATTGCGCATCCAGCTCCGGGTGAAGGTGAACTCCTCCACCTGCGCCGGCTCGATGATGGGGAGGAGGTAGTCGAGTACCTCATCCGGGTCGAGGTCGATGGATTCCTTGACGAAGCCCTCCTCGCGCAGCAGTTCGTACACTGCCTCCGCGTCACCCTCCAGCGTCAGCCGCAACGAGTCCCCGATGGGCTGAGGCAGGCCGCCCGGCAGCCGGTCCACCGTGCCGAAGTCCAGCACCCCGAGCCGCCATGGTCCGCTCCCACAGCCTTCCGCTTCCCCGTCCGCTTCCCCGCCCCCGGGCAGGAGCCGGAAGTTACCCGGATGCGGGTCGGCGTGCAGCAGATTCGTACGCGCCGGACCCGAGAAGAGGAATCGCGCCAGCAGCTGACCCGCCCGGTCCCGTTGTTCCTGGGTGCCCTCCGCGATCACCTCGGACAGCGGGACGCCGTCGATCCACTCGGTCACCAGCACCTGGTCGGACTGGTGCACCACACCGGGAACCACCACATCGGGGTCGTTCGCGAACTCCTCGGCGTGTTCGCGCTGCGAATGCGCCTCCAGTTCGTAGTCCAGCTCCTCCGACACCCGGTCGCGCAGCTCCGCGATGAGCGGCTTGATATCCATTCCGGGGATCAGCGGGCCGAGCAACCGGGCGAAGCGGCTGAGTTGGGTCAGATCCGAGAGCAGGGCCTCCCCGGCGCCCGGATACTGCACTTTCACGGCGACGGCCCGCCCGTCGTGCCAGACCGCCCGGTGCACCTGCCCGATCGATGCGGCGGCCGACGGCTTGTCGTCGAATTCGAGGAACAGCTCCCGCCAGTCCTCACCGAGCCGCTCCGTGAGCACGGCGTGGACGGTGCGGGTCGGCATGGGGGGAGCGGCTTCCTGCAGTTTGGTGAGCGCCGCCCGATACGGCCCGGCGACATCCTCGGGCAGCGCCGACTCGAAGACGGACAGGGCCTGACCGAGCTTCATGGCACCCCCCTTCAGCTCGCCCAGCGTGCGGAACAGCTGGTCCGCCGTGCGCTGCTGGAGCTCACGGGCCACTATCTCCGCGGACTTGCCACCGATCCGCTTGCCGAGCCCCCACGTGGCACGGCCGGCGAAGCCGAGTGGCAGTGCGGCCAACTTGGCTGTTCGGGTGACCGCTTTCCGGGGAAGATCAGACATACGCCCCTCCAAATCCCAGACTGCCGTGCCGCGTGCGGCGGTTACCCGGCCATTGTGTCCTGCGTCGCGTCGAGCCCGGAGGTGCGCTCCCTCCCGGTGTGCCCACCCGCCCCGCAGGAACAGTCGAGGTGCGGCCCGATCCGCTCCGACCGCCAGTCCAACAGCGGCAGGGCGGCCTCGCATCTGGCTCCCGTGCCGGCGGGCAGTTCGCCGTCGAGAAACGCCAGCGCCTGGGCCGCCGCGAGACCGGCCACCGCTGTTGCCAGCCCCAAGTCGCACGCCTGCGCGGCGCCGCGCCGCCCGGACCGCCACTGCGCCAGCATCCGCGGCCACTGCGGATCCCGATCCGTGCGGTGCAGGTCCAGGCATCCCGCGCAGGCCGTACCGCCGGGCAGTACCAGCGGACCGACCACGCCCGTGGCCTCGATCACCCCGGCATAGAGATGAGGAGTGCCCGAAGCGATCCATGGTTCGGCTGCACGAGGGTCGGGGGCGTACACCGCGAGACCGTCCCGCGGAGCGACCACGACCAGGGACAGCCCGGGACCACCACGCGACGGGGAGCCGTCCGTCCCGGTCGTCCGGGGGGCGGGACCGACAGCGGATCGTCGCACCAACTGCCGGGCGGCGGTGTCCCTGCGCTCACCGACCGCAGTGGCCGGAAGCCCACCGGGTGCGACGTCCGACGGCTCGGTGACCCCTCCGTCCAGGACCTCGACCAGACCCACACCGGACCCGGACAGCACCGCAGCGATTGCCGCGCCGACCCGGCCGGAGCCCCGCACCTGGACCCGCATCGCGCGACGGGCCGCCAACCGTCTCAGCCCGCCCCCCGGTTCGGGGTGCACGATCGAGAGCGACGCGAGGTCGGGGCGCTGTCGCTCCAGTACATCGGCCCGGTTACGCAACGCATCGGCTTCCGGCCCGCCCGCCCGAACATCATCGACCAGCCCCGCTTCCACCAATCGTGCCACCAACATGTCCACTTGATGGTCGGACAGGTCCAGTGCCCTGGCTTCCTCGCGCAGCAGTGGCAGGCCGCGTGTTCCGTCGAGCAGTTCCAGGAAACTGCCCGTGGCGATATCCATCGGCCCCACCTTCACCGCGTGAGCGGGCGTCACCCCGAATTGCACGGTGTTCCTGCCCCGCCACGCTCGGCGCAGCGCGGGTTTCATCATCGGATGCATGGCTTCCCCCTGGCCCGTGTTCGTCCTGCTGTTGTCTCTTCCGGGCGATCTCTGTGTGGTCTCTGTGCGGTCCGGAGTGATCTGCGTGCGTCGGCGGCGAACCGGAGCTTCGCGAGATCCGTTGCCAGAATGCAGGCCGGTGTCGGAGCGTGCAGAAAGTTGTCCACAGGCATGGGGTATTAGTCGTTCAAATGGTGCATGCCATGGAGCGGATCATGCGCGAACCGTCCCGGAGGCGGGACTTCCCGCACTGACAGCGGGTAACGTCGGGGCGTGCCCGCCGACCCGTCACCCGGCTTTGCCGGGGAGACCCCCGCGCGCAGCGCCAAAGACCATCAGCGCAGCGCGGCCAGCCATCCGCCCCGCGTCTCGGTGACGAGCGCGGTCGAGGTCCGCAGGAGCACCCGCCGCAGCAGAACGGTCTCCGCGTACCGGGAGGGCGACCGCACCATCGTGCTGATCCCCGCCAGGATGTCGGAGGCGGAGGAGCGGCGCTGGGTGACCGTGATGCTCGACAAACTCGCGGCCCAGGAGCGCAAGCGGATCCTCGGCGACAGCGAACTCGCCGAGCGGGCCGAGCGGTTGTCCGCCCAGTATTTCGCGGGCCGGGCCAGGCCCGCCTCGGTGCGGTGGGTGACCAACCAGAACACCCGATGGGGGTCATGCACCCCGGCGGAGGGCAGCATCCGTCTGTCGCACCGTCTGCAGGGCATGCCGGAGTACGTCGTCGACTACGTGCTCGTCCACGAGTTGGCGCATCTGCTGGTCCCCGGTCACGGTCCGCGGTTCTGGCGGCTGCTGGAGGCGTATCCGCGTACCGAGCGGGCCCGCGGCTACCTCGAAGGAGTGGTGGCGGCGGACCGGCTGCCTCATCTGCCTGCCGCGCGTGGTGAGTGACGTTCAGTGATTCTGTACCGGGTGTGTACCGACTTAGCTCAATGTCGGAGTTTGCGGATAGCCTGGCGCGACGCATTCACATTCGGGATGGGGGACGGTCGTTACGCATGGCCAGGGAATTCCAACGCGGTCACAAGGCCAAGATCAGTGATCTCACGCCGGGGACGGATCTGTACGTAGGTGTGCAGATCGCCGGTCCTGGACTGACCTTCGACATCAGCTGCTTCGGCCTCGATGCCCATGAGCAGCTCTCCGACGACCGGTATTTCATCTTCTTCAACCAGCCGAAATCGCCCGAGGAGTCCATTCAGCTCCTCGGTGCCCAGTCCGGTGACACCGAGTCGTTCCGCGTCACTCTGGACCGCATTCCGGCGAACATCCACAAGCTGTCGTTCACTGCGACCGTCGACGGCGCGGGACAGATGTCGCAGATCGGTCCGGGGTACATCCGGATCGTCGCGGGTGGCGAGGAAGTCGTCAGGTACGCCTTCACCGGCGCCGAGTTCACCACCGAGCGCGCGGTGATGCTGGGCGACTTCTACCTGAAGGACGTCTGGCGGTTTGCCGCTGTCGGACAGGGCTTCGACGGCGGCCTCGACGCGCTGCTGAAGAACTTCGGCGGCGAGGTCGCCGAGGAGGCGCCCGCCGCACAGCAGCCGCAGGCGGCTGCCCCTTCGTTCGCCCCGCCCGCGCAGGCCCCGGCGCCCGCTCCGTCCTTCGGTGTCCCGGCCGCCCCCCAGACCCCTCAAGTCCCGCAGCCGGCCCCGTCCTTCGGCGCCCCGGCCGCGCAGGCCCCCACCCCGCAGCAGCAGATGCATGCCGCGCCGACGATAGCGGCGCCGATGGCACCGCAGGGCGGTACCGTCCCGCCGCCCGCGCCCGCCCCCGCTCCCTACGGTCAGCCGGGACAGCCGCCCCAGCAGCCCCAGTTCGGGCAGTTCCCCGGCCAGGCCATGCCGGCCGCCCCCTACGGGCAGCAGGCCCCGGCACCGTACGGTCAGCAGGCTCCGGCGCCGTACGGTCAGCAGCCCCCCGGAATGCAGCCGGGCATGCCGCAGGGTGTGCCGCAGGCCGGTGCCGGTCTGCAGGCCGCGCTCCAGCCGTACAAGGAGACAGCCACCGGCCAGCGTTGGACCCCGCAGAACCAGCAGCTCATGCGGGTGGACCTCACGATGGGCGGTACACCGGTGCTCGCCCGTCAGGGCTCCATGGTGATGTATCAGGGGAAGGTCGACTTCAGCTACAAGGGTGCCGGATTCGCAGGCCGCATGGTCGGGAATGCGACCGGCCAGGAAATGCAGCTGATGCGCTGTACCGGTCGAGGCCAGGTCTTCCTCGCCGAAGACGGCGCCCATCTGCACTCCATCGAGCTCCAGGGCGACGGCATCTGCGTCTCCGCGGAGAGCGTCCTCGCCTTCGACGAGTCGCTGCAGTACGAGGTCCGCAGGATCGAGGGTCACGGCATCCCCGGCGGCGCCCTGTTCACCATGCAGTTCCAGGGCAGCGGCACGATCGTCGTCAAGACCCACGGCGTCCCCGTCGTCCTGCCGGTCACGCCGACCACATTCGCCGACTGCAACGCCGTCGTGGCGTGGTCGTCCGCGTCCCAGGTGATCATCTCCAGCCAGGTCCGGCTGCGCCGCAACGCATACCCGGGGCACAGCGGAGAGACCGTGAACCTCCAGTTCCGGGGAGCCCCCGGCAACTTCATCGTCGTCCAGCCCTACGAGGTCTGAGGGAGCCCGTCATGAACCAGCAACTCGCGGGCTTCGCCCCGACCCCCGTCACGGCCCGTATGGAGAACCACGGCCATACGATGCTCAAGGTCGCCATGGCCACGGGCCAGGACCTCTACGCACGTACCGGCTCGATGGTGTCCTACGAGGGCTTCATCCAGTACGAGCCCAACCCGCCGGCCGTCCGGCAGATCGCCTCCCAGTGGATCACCGGCGAGGGCGCACCCCTGATGAAGTGCTCCGGTGACGGGCTGCTCTACCTCGCCGACTACGGCGCCGATGTGGTCGTCATCAATCTCAACAACGACTCCCTCTCGGTCAACGGCACCAACGTCCTGGCCTTCGACGGCCACCTCACCTGGGGCGTGGAGCGGGTCAAGGGGCTCGCGAAGTTCGCCGGCCAGGGCCTGTGGAACGTCTGCATCGCCGGCACCGGCTGGGTCGCGATCACCTCGCGCGGCACGCCGATCGTCGTCGACTGCGGACGCGGCGAGGACGAGACCTATGTCGACCCCGACGCCCTTGTGGCGTGGTCCCCGAACCTCAAGGTGAAGGGCAAGCGCAGCTTCAAGGCCTCCTCGCTGATCGGGCGGGGAAGCGGCGAGGCGTTCCAGATGGCGTTCTCCGGCCAGGGCATCGTCGTCGTCCAGCCGAGCGAGGACAGTACGGACCGCCTGCGGGTCCGGAACTGAGGGGGAGCGAGAACACACCATGCAAAGTCCGCTTTTCAACTACACGGAACAGCAGTCCCAGGACCGGTACACCCTGCAGAACCCGCAGCTCCTGCGGGTCTCGCTGACCGGCCACGACGACGTCCTCGCCCGCAAGGGCGCCATGGTCGCGTACCAGGGGCTGATGGAGTTCGACGGCGAGTACCAGTCGCACGGGCAGCGCCGCGCCCGCGCGAACACCGGTGAGGGCCTCGACCTCATGCGCTGTTCGGGCCAGGGCACCGTCTACCTCGCCAACCTCGCGCAGTACGTCCATGTCGTGGACGTCGACCACGACGGCATGACGGTGGACAGCGCCTATGTGCTGGCGCTGGACTCGTCGTTGCACACCGAGGTCATCGCCGTGGACAGCCAGTACGGCATCTCGGGCACGGGCAAGTACCAGCTCAACATCTCCGGCACCGGCAAGGTCGCCCTGATGACGTCCGGCCAGCCACTGATGATGCAGGTCACGCCGGACAAGTACGTCAACGTCGACGCCGACGCGATCGTCGCCTGGTCCAGCTCGCTGCGCGTGCAGATGCAGGCACAGACGCACTCCTCGGGCGTCTGGCGCCGGCGCGGCAACACCGGCGAGGGCTGGGAGCTCAGCTTCCTCGGACAGGGCTTCGCCCTGGTCCAGCCGAGCGAGGTGCTGCCCCCGCAGAGCGCCCAGATCGGCCAGGGGCTGCGCGCGCAGTACGGCATGGGCCAGCAGGGAGCGCACGGCCAGAACCAGAACAACGCCTGGAACTGAACCGCGGCGAACGGACACGGGCAAGGGGCGGCCTCGTGGGAGGACGCCCCTTACCCGTCGATGTGCCGGTGCCGAGGGCCGTCGGTACGGCTACCGGCCGCCTTCCAGTGCCGCGCGCGTACGTGCCACCAGCTGCACGACCGAGGTGTCGGCCACCTCGGCCACCTCGTCGTATGCGAACCAGCGCAGATCCAGCGACTCGTCGCTGATCTCTTCCGTCGCGCCCGACGGCGCCAGCGCCGCGTACTGCACATCCAGATGCCAGTGGCAGGGCGCCGGGATCGCATGCCGGTCCAGCACCACAGGGCCGCCCGCCAGCAGCGTCAGACCGCTGATGCCGGACTCCTCGGTGGCCTCACGCAGCGCAGCAGCCGCCAGCGTGGCGTCCTCGGGCTCGCAGTGGCCGCCCATCTGCAGCCACATCTGCAGCTTTCGGTGCAGTGTCAGCAGCACCCGTCCGCGCTCCGGATCGACGACCAGCGCGCTGGCCGTCAGATGCCCGGCCCCGCACGCCTTCCACATGCCGTCCGGATGCTGTGCCAGATGGTCCAGATAGGTCTGCCGCAGCTGCTCCTGGTCAGCGTCGGCCCGGTCCTCGTATCTCTTCAGTACGAGGACGGCGTCGTCGTACAGGCTCATTGGTCGGTGTCGTCCTTGCCGTCGCCGTCGCCGGTGGCGCCGGTTTCCTCGCCCTTGTCGTCCGCGGGCTTCCGGGGACCCTTCGCGGCCTCACCGAGCATCTTGTCCAGCTCGGAGAAGTCCAGCTGCTCGTGGTGCACGAACCCGTCCGGGTCGTCCAGGTCATGCGCGGTCGGCAGCATGTCCGGGTGCTCCCAGAGCGCGTCGCGCCCGTCGAGACCGCGTGCGTCCGTGAGCGACGCCCAGAGCCGCGAGGCGTCCCGCAGTCGCCGCGGCCGCAACTGCAGCCCGATCAGCGTGGCGAACGTCTGTTCGGCCGGGCCGCCGGAGGCACGGCGCCTGCGCATCGTCTCGCGCAGTGCGTCCGCCGAGGTCAGCCGGGACTTCGCGGCCTCGTGGACCACCGCGTCCACCCAGCCCTCGACCAGCGCGAGCGCCGTCTCCAGCCGGGCCAGCGCCGCCTTCTGCTCCGGCGTGTCCTCCGGCTGGAACATGCCCTGCTGAAGGGCGTCCTGCAGCTGCTCGGGCTGCGACGGGTCGAACTGGCCGACCACGTCCTCCAGCTTGCTGGTGTCGACCTTGATGCCGCGCGCGTACCCCTCGACAGCGCCGAACAGGTGCGAGCGCAGCCACGGCACATGGGCGAAGAGCCGCTGATGGGCAGCCTCGCGCAGGGCGAGATAGAGCCGCACCTCGTCCTGCGGCACGCTCAGGTCCTTGCCGAACATCTCGACGTTCAACGGAAGGAGCGCGGCCTTGCCCGCCGGGCCGAGCGGCAGCCCGATATCGGTCGAACCGACCACCTCGCCCGCCAGCACACCCACGGCCTGCCCGATCTGCTGACCGAACATCGCACCGCCCATCGACCTCATCATGCCGATGAGCGGGCCGGCCATGGCCTGCATCTCCTCGGGCAGCACATCGCCCATGGCCATGCCGACACGCTCCGCCACCGGGTCGACCAGCTTCTGCCAGGCGGGAAGGGACGCCTCGACCCACTCCGCACGGCTCCAGGCCACGGTCGAGACCGCACCGGACGGCAGCGACGTCACGCCGTCCAGCCAGTGGTCCGCCAGGCGCAGCGCCTCGTCGACCGCCGACCGCTCGGACGGGCCGACGCTCGCGTCCTTCGTGCCGTCCGGCGTGCCCTGCGCAACCGTCTGGCGGGCGATCTGCTTGGCCATGTCCCAGTTCACGGGACCGCCCTCGTAGCTCAGCATCTGCCCGAGCTGCTGGAAGGCGGCTCCCAGGTCGTTGGGGTTCATCGTGCCGAACATCGCCGCGAACGGGTTGTCCCCGCCCGCGCCCGGCCCGAAGCCGAACGGGTTCGCCGGCCCGCCCGAACCCTGCCCACCTCCGGTGGGGTCCTTCTTCTTGCCCTCGTCGCCGTTCTCCGGCTCCTCCGGCGGAAGGCCGAATCCGAATGGGGTGTCACTCACGGGTTTCCTCGGCTCGTAGGGCCGCCGGCTCGAACCGACGGCGACTGCCCGACATCACCATCCAGCGTAGACACCATGTCCGCTCAGGGCCTCAGTGCTCCGCCGGGTCCCGGCCTGCGGCAGGATGGACGCCACCTGGTACGTACGCGTCATTCGGGTACGTACTGAAGACAACCGCTGGAGACGCCCGGTGAGTTCCCCAGATCCTCAGGTTCGCGCAGCGCGAAACCTGGCCGACCCTTCGCCCGAGAGCACGCCCTCGAAAAGCCGCTCCAAGAGCCGCGGCCCCGTCGTCGCGGTCACCGGAGCCGCGACCGGCGTCGGTGAGCTGCTCACCGCGCGCCTCGCGGCATCCGAGGAGATCAAGCAGGTCATCGCCATCGACGAGCGCCGAGGCGAGGTCTCCGATGTGACCTGGCACATTCTCGACGTGCGCGACCCCGCCATCGCCGAGAAACTGCGCGGCGCAGACGTCGTCGTCCATCTGGCACTCGATCTCGACCTGGAGACCGACCCCGCCGCCCGTACCGCGTACAACGTCCGCGGCACCCAGACCGTGCTGACGGCCGCCGCGGCCGCCGGGGTCCACCGGGCCGTGCTCTGCACCTCGGCGATGGTCTACGGGGCGCTGCCCGACAACGACATCCCGCTCGCCGAGGACGCAGAGCTGCGTGCCACGGCCGAGGCCACCGGTGTCGGTGACCTCCTGGAGATCGAACGGCTCGGCCGCCGCGCACCTCGTGCCCACCCCGGGCTCAACGTCACCGTGGTCCGCCCCACCGTTCTGGTCGGCGGTACGGACACCGCGCTGACCCGCTACTTCGAGTCACCGCGCCTCCTCGTCGTCGCCGGATCGCGCCCCACCTGGCAGTTCTGCCACGTCGACGACCTGGTCACGGCCCTCGAGTACGCCGCGCTGGAGAAGATCGACGGAGAGTTCGCGGTCGGCTGCGACGGCTGGCTGGAGCAGGAGGAGGTCGAGGAGCTCAGTGGTGTACGCCGGATGGAGCTGCCCTCCGCCGTCGCCCTCGGCGCCGCAGCCCGCCTGCACCGGATCGGTCTCACCCCGTCCCCCGCGGGCGATCTCGCGTACACGATGCACCCCTGGGTGGTCAGCGTGAGCCGACTGCACGACGCCGGCTGGCGTCCCCGGTGGACCAACGAGGAGGTGCTCGCCGCGCTCCTCGAAGAGGTCGAGGGCCGGCACACCGTCGCCGGACGCCGGCTCGGCCGCAAGGACGCCACCGCTGCCGGTGCCGCCGGTGCGACCGTCGCGCTGCTCGGCACCGCCGCCCTGGTCCGTCGCGCCCGCAAGGCGCGCCGTCGTATCTAGTGCCCCTCCCGGCATGAGGCCCCGTCGTCGAACCGCCGTCTGCCGGGCGGGTCTGTAGAAGGCTCCAAGGCTGCCGACGGTCCGCCGGTGGAAAGGGCTATTCCGTGATGTCAGTGCGGTACGGCACCATGGGCGGCATGGCACCCACCCACGACCACCCCGGTGAGCAGGCGGCACAGGACCCGATCCGGCTGCTGGAGATCCGCGAGACACCGCTGTCGGTCGACGAGATCTTCCGCGCCGTCGGAGACGACGCCGCGGGCGGCACCGCGCTCTTCGTCGGCACGGTGCGTAATCACGACGGCGGACAGGACGTCGGCGCGCTCGGCTATTCCTGCCATCCGTCGGCGCAGGACGAGATGCGCCGGGTGGCCGAGAAGGTCGTGGCCGAGTTCCCGGTCCGGGCGCTGGCCGCAATACACCGTGTGGGTGAACTGGAGGTGGGAGATCTGGCCGTCGTCGTCGCCGTCTCCTGCCCGCACCGCGCGGAGGCGTTCGCGGCGTGCCGCAAGCTCATCGACGACCTCAAGCACGAGGTTCCGATCTGGAAACACCAGCGGTTTTCCGACGGTACGGAGGAGTGGGTCGGCGCCTGCTGAGCTCAAACCCAACCAGCGGTCATCCGCCCCGATTTGCGTAACCGCACCCCTGCCATGAGCGTTGATTCTGCAGATGGCTAATCTGATCGGCAGTTGCGGTCGCTCATGGGGTAGGGAGGTCGTCATGGCAGCACTTGCCTGGTTGCTGATTCCGTTTTTCGCTGCTTTCGGCGCTGCGATATGGGGGAGCTGGGCCGCCAGAAATCGCACGACCGGCGATGTCACCGAACTCGCCGGGTTTGCCCGGTTCCGTGAGGCGATGGAGAAATCTCACTCCGGTTCCGACGCTGCCTGAGGCAGCACCGTATGTACGCAGTCGCCAATCCGCATCGCGGCGCCGGCTGCCCCGCCGATCGGCGACAGCACCGCACCCGACCCTCCGCCCCTGACGGACCGGCCCCGGCGGTGCACTGACAGACCCTTCCCGTACTGTCGTTCCATGCCACGCCGCACCGCGACGATGCTCGCCTCCACACTGATCCTCATCGCGCTGCTCTGCGCAGGTGTGCTGATGAAGGTGCCGTACTCGGAGATGTCTCCCGGCCCGACGGTGAACACGCTCGGCAAGGTCGGCGGAGAACCGGTCCTGCAGATCTCCGGGCGCAAGACGTACAAGACATCCGGCAACCTCAATATGACGACGGTGCGGGTCACGGGCGCCGACTACAACATGAACCTCGTCGAGGCCGTATACGGCTGGCTCGCCCACGACAGCGTCGTCGTCCCGCACGACACGCTGTATCCGAACGGCAAGACCGAGCAGCAGTCGACGCAGGAGAACGCCGAGGAGTTCAGCCAGTCCCAGGAGAGCGCCAAGGTCGCCGCCCTGACCGAGCTGGGCATCCCGGTGACCTCGCGTGTCGTGGTCTCCACGGTGATCAAGGACAGCCCCGCGCAGGGCAAGCTGCACGCGGGCGATGTGATCAAGGCGGTCGACGGTACGGCGGTCAAACAGCCCGAGGACGTCGCAAAGCTCGTCACCAAGCACAAGCCCGGCGAGAATGTCACGTTCACGGTGATCCCGGCCAAGACGGCGGCCGCCGCCGAGAAGGCCGGTAAGGAGCCACAGGGTTCCGAGAAGATCACCATCACGACGGCGAAGGCGGCCAAGGAGAACCGGGCGATCGTCGGTATCCAGGCCGGGACGGACCACACGTTCCCGTTCCGGATCGACATCAAGCTCGCCGATGTGGGCGGCCCGAGCGCCGGCCTGATGTTCTCCCTGGGCATCATCGACAAGCTGACGCCCGGCCAGCTGACCGGCGGCAAGTTCATCGCGGGCACCGGCACCATCGACGACCGGGGCAAGGTCGGCCCGATCGGCGGCATCAACATGAAGCTGGTCGGCGCGCGCAACGCGGGCGCCAGGTACTTCCTGACGCCGGACGACAACTGCAAGGCCGCCGCGTCCGACACTCCCCGCGGGCTCACGCTCGTGAAGGTCAAGACGATCGACGACGCGAAGAAGTCGCTGGAGAAGATCCGCACGGGGGACACGGCCGCTCTGCCGAGCTGCTCGGCAGGCTGACCGCGCCCCCACGACCACGGCAGGCGCGATGCCGCCCGCCGTGGTCGGGCTCTCAGGACTCGAACGTGGCGGCCAGCGCCTCGGCCAGCCCCGGTACCAGACCCGCGCCGGTCAGTACCTCACTCGAGGAGTCCTTCTCCCGGAGCCGTACGGCGGACTCCCGCGCACCGTCGCGCAGGACGGCCACGGTCATCCGCACCTCCTGCCGGTCGGGGTGCCGGGCGACCCACTTCGTCAGCTGGGCGTCACTGAGCCCGTCCGGTACGGAGGCCTCGGCGGACGGCGGCAGCATCAGGCGCTCCACCGTCATCGCGCATCCGGCCACCGCGTCGGGCCAGGCAATGGTGGCGAGGAACTCGTCCAGCGCCTTTCCGCGGGGGATCTCCTCCTGCTCGATCGGGGTGAGTGCGGCGGTCGTCGACTCCGGGCTGTCGAGACCGAGCTGGGCGGCGAGCCCCGGCTCCTGGGCGCGCAGCTTGGCGGTGTCGACGAGAGCGAAGAGCCGGGCGGGCTGGTCCCAGCCGAGGCCGGCGGCGTACTCGTCGATTTCGAGCACGGCGACGGTGAGGGGGCTTGCGGCCATCGGGGGGCCTGAGGGGGAAACGTTGGGCATGCTCAACATCCTGCCTCCTTCCGCCCCGGGAACGGGAACTAGGTAAAGCTTCAGTAAGTTGCATAGGTGGGCTCTACGATCGCTGGGCCCGTTTCACACGACCGCGAACTTCGAGGTGCGCACGTTGGCTTTCCAGATGCCGGACCGCGGCGGAGGCCCGACCGGGCCACGGATCAGAGTCGGCCGCCCGTCCCGGCGCGCCCGTACCCTGCTCATGACACTCGGCGTCCTGGCGATTCTCGCCATGGCGTTCGTCATGTTCGCCGGGTTCTGGACGGACTGGCTCTGGTACAGGTCGGTCGCCTATTCATCCGTCTTCACCACCACCCTGTGGACCAAGATCGGACTGTTCCTCGTCTTCGGACTGCTGATGGCGATCGCTGTCGGCCTGAACATCTGGCTCGCGCACCGGCTCCGGCCGCCGCTGAGCGCGATGTCGCTGGAGCAGCAGAGCCTGGACCGCTACCGGATGAGCGTCGCCCCGTTCAAGAAGTGGGTACTGCTCGCGGTCACCGCGCTCGTCGGGCTGATCGCCGGAGCGTCCGCATCGGGCCAGTGGCGCACGTGGCTGATGTACGTGAACGGCGTGGCGTTCGGGCAGAAGGACCCCCAGTTCCATCTGGACGTCTCCTTCTACGCCTTCGACCTTCCGTGGTACCGATTCCTGCTGGGCTTCGGCTTCGCGGCCACGGTGCTCTCGCTGATCGCCGCCGCGCTCACCCACTACCTGTACGGCGGGCTCCGCATCACCAGCCCCGGCGCGCGGGCGACCGGTGCGGCCACCGGCCACCTGTCGGTGCTGCTCGGCGTCTTCGTCTCGCTGAAGGCCGTGGCGTACTGGCTCGACCGGTACGGGCTGGCGGTGAAGTCCAGCGACTTCAAGGCGACGGACAACTGGACCGGCCTGCGGTACGTCGACGCCAATGCCTATCTGCCGGCGAAGACGATCCTGTTCTGCATCGCCGCGATCTGTGCCGTGCTGTTCTTCGCGACGCTGTGGCGCCGTACCTGGCAGCTCCCGATGATCGGCTTCGGTCTGATGGTGCTCTCCGCGATCCTGATCGGCGGTCTGTACCCGGCGATCGTGCAGAAGTTCCAGGTCCAGCCGAACGAGCAGGCCAAGGAAGCCCCGTTCATCCGGAAGAACATCCAGGCGACGCGTGACGCGTACGACATCGACGACGCCCAGGTGAACGACTACTCGGGCAAGAGCACCACGACGGACGACGCGAAGCTGCGCGCGAGCGCGGACGACGCGGCGAGCTACCGGGTGATGGACCCCAACGTCGTCTCCCCGGCCTTCCAGCAGCTCCAGCAGAAGCGCAACTACTACCAGTTCCCCAAGACCCTGGACGTCGACCGCTACAAGGACGCCGCCGGCAAGGACCAGGACACGGTCATCGGTCTGCGCGAGCTCAACCTGGACGGTATCCCCAAGCGCAACTGGATCAACGACCACTTCACGTACACCCACGGTTACGGCGCCATCGCCGCGCGGGGCACCACGACGGGCAAGAACCCGAAGGGTTCCCCGGACTTCACCGAGTCGGGTCTGCCGACCACCGGCGAGCTCGGCACGTACGAGCAGCAGATCTACTACGGCGAGAAGACCGAGCAGTACTCCATCGTCGGCGGGCCCCAGAAGGAGCTCGACTACGAGGAGGACGGCGAGAAGACCACCAGCTACAAGGGCAACAGCGGGGTCAGCCTCTCCAACGCGTTCAACCGCGCCGCGTACGCGGTCTCGTTCAGCGAGCCGCAGATCCTCTACTCGGGGGCCATCGGCGAGGGTTCGCGGATCCTGTACAACCGCACGCCCAAGGAGCGCGTCGAGGCGGTCGCCCCGTGGCTGACCATCGACGGCGACGCGTATCCGGCCGTGGTGAACGGCCGCATCCAGTGGGTCGTCGACGCGTACACCACCACCAACGGTTACCCGTACGCCTCGCGTACGACGCTCGGTGACACCACGGCCGACTCGCTGACCACCAACCAGCGCGCGGTCGTTGCCCAGCAGAACCAGGTCAACTACATCCGCAACTCGGTGAAGGCCACCGTCGACGCGTACGACGGCAAGGTCAAGCTGTACGAGTGGGACACCAAGGACCCGGTCCTCAAGACCTGGCGCAAGGCGTTCCCGGGGACGGTGGAGCCGCGGGCCGACATTCCGCAGGACCTGATGGCCCACCTGCGGTACCCGCAGGACCTGTTCAAGGTGCAGCGCGAGCTGCTCACCCGCTACCACGTCACCAACCCCGCACAGTTCTACAGCGGCAGTGACGCGTGGCAGGTCCCGGACGACCCGACCAACAAGGAGTCCGGCGCCGTCCCGCCGTACTACCTGAGCATAAAAATGCCCGACCAGTCGGCTCAGAAGTTCTCACTGACCACGACGTTCACCCCGAAGGGGCGGCCCGACCTCGGGGCGTTCATGGCGGTGGACGCCGATGCGGCCAGCAAGGACTACGGCACCATAAGGCTGCTCAGAGTCACCACGACGGTGAAGGGCCCCGGGCAGGTGCAGAGCGAGCTCAATGGCAACGACGATGTCGCCGAGTTCGTGAGAAACCTCAAGGGAACCGACTCCGACATCGAGTACGGCAACCTGCTGACGGTGCCGCTCGACGGGGGCTTCCTCTACATCGAGCCGGTCTACACGCGCGGTGGCACGCAGAACTATCCGCTGCTGCGCAAGGTGGCTGCCTCGTACGGCTCGAAGACCGTCTTCGAGAACAGCCTCGGGGAGGCGCTCAACGCGGTCTTCGGGGTGGACGGCACCGAAACCACGCAACCGCCGAGCGAGACCACGAAGCCACCTGCGGCCACCGGCGACGCCGCGCTCAAGCAGGCGATCGCGGATGCGCAGAAGGCCTATGCGGACGGTGAGGCAGCCCTGAAGAAGCAGGACTGGACCGCCTACGGCAAGGCCCAGGCCGATCTGCAGGATGCGCTGAAGCGTGCGGCGGAGGCCGCGCCCAAGGCGGACAAGGGCAGCTGAGCAGCTGCCGGTAAAGCCCCACCCCCGCGTCGTGGTACGGTTTGAACACAACGACGCGGGGTGGAGCAGCTCGGTAGCTCGCTGGGCTCATAACCCAGAGGTCGCAGGTTCAAATCCTGTCCCCGCTACTGAAAGACGAAGGCCCGGATCCTTTCGAGGATCCGGGCCTTCGTCGTGCCGTGAAACCTTCCCAACTGGTGGGCGTGAAGTGCGGTTCGCGGGGCACGAGTTGGGCCCGGACGTGTTTGACTTATCTCTCTGTGGGCATGTCGACAAAACGCTGAAGTGACCTCACTGGCCGCGGTATACCGGGTGTACGCGGGTTGCAGGTGGTGGGACGATGGTATTTATGGGGGACAGGGCAACTCTGTTGGAGACAGGGCGGTTTGTGCAGCGGCACGTCCATTGGGTGGAAAACGTGACGGGCGCGGCTTTTGTCGCTGATGCTGCGGGCAGCGCCGTGACCGTTGAGAACGCCGAGACCGTGGAAGGCGTCGAGGTCGCGGGGGCGGCCGGGATCACGGGAGTCACCGGGACCGCGGCGGCTTCCGGCGACGCCGAGAGCACGGAGAGCGCCGAGACCGAAGCGCGGCACCGCCGCGCCGCCGACGCCGGGGACACCGCGTCCATGAGCGTCCTCGGCGCACTGCTGCTGCGCCGTGGTGATCTGAACGGCGCCGAACCCTATCTGCGGGGAGCCACGGCCGACGGCGACCGGGCCGCCGCCAACAACTTGGGTGTTCTCCTTCATCAGCGCGGCTATGCCGACGAGGCGGCCGGCTGGTGGCGCATCGCCGCCGTCGCCGGTTCCGCCGCCGCCGCGCACGCCCTGGGCCGCCACTACCGCGAGCGCGGCGACGAGCCCGGCGCCGAGTACTGGCTGCGCCAGTCCGCCGAGCAGGGCCATGCGCTGGGCGCATACGCCCTTGCTGACCTGCTGGAACACCGCAGCGACGTCGGCGCCGAGCGTTGGTTGCGCGCCGCCGCAGAGCAGGGTCACCGGGAGGCCGCTTACCGCCTGGCGCGCGCCCTGGAGCGCAGGGTTGCCGACGACCCGCACGACGCCTTCGGCCGTCCCGGAGCGGGCGCGGGGCTCGGGATGGGCATGGGGCCCGGTCCGGGCGCGGCCGGTGGTCCCGTGACCGGTACACGTAACCCGGGTGGGGCTGCCGCGGGCAAGGACGGCGGACCGGTAGCCGGTTCCGCCGCGGGGCGGGCCGGTGAGGCCGAGCAGTGGTACCGGCAGGCCGCCGCGCGCGGACACCGTCGCGCCGCCCTGCATCTCGGCGCCATCCTCGAACGGCGCGGCGAGCTGAAGGAGGCCGGCCGCTGGTACCTCACCTCCGCCAAGGACGGCGAGGCACGGGCCGCCTGCGCGCTCGGTTTCCTGCTGCGCGATGCGGGCGACGACGAGAGCGCCGCCGTGTGGTGGCTGCGCGCCGCCCAGGACGGTGACGGCAACGCTGCCAACGCCCTGGGCGCCCTGCACGCCGCCTGCGGCGAGCAGCAGACCGCCGAGCGCTGGTACCGCGCCGCCATGGACGCGGGTGACGTCAACGGCGCGTACAACCTCGGACTGCTCTGCGCCGCCCAGGACCGTACGCCGCAGGCCGAGCAGTGGTACCGCCGTGCCGCATACGCCGGTCATCGCGAGGCCGCCAACGCACTGGCCGTGCTCCTGCTCCAGGCGGGGGACGCGGCCGGTGCGGAGCCCTGGTTCTCCAAGGCCGCCGAGGCGGGCAGCGTCGACGCCGCCTTCAACCTCGGCATCCTGCACGCAGGGCGCGACGAGGACCGGGCAGCGCTGAGCTGGTACGAGCGGGCCGCCGCCGCCGGGCACACCGAGGCGGCGCTCCAGGTCGGCATGGCGCTGCTGCACCACGGCGATGAGCAGGAGGCCGAGCGTCATCTTCGCTGCGCCGCGGGCGGCGGCAGCGCCGAGGCCGCCTTCCGGCTGGCCGGGGTGCTGGACTCGCGGCAGCCGCCGCCGGGGCCGCCCGCGCTCGGCGAGCCGATGCCGGAGAAGACCGAGTGCGAGGAGTGGTACGAGCGGGCCGCCGAGCAGGGGCACCGCCGCGCCCAGGTGCGCGTCGGCATGCTCGCCGCCGCTCGCGGCGATGTGGACAGCGCCGCCCGCTGGTACCGCGAGGCGGCCGAGGCGGGCAGCCGCAACGGAGCCTTCAACCTCGGGCTGCTCCTCGCCCGCGAGGGCAGCGAGCGCGAGGCCGCATTGTGGTGGAGCCGTGCCGCGAACGACGGGCACGGGCGGGCCGCGCTGCGCCTCGCCCTGCTCGCCGCCCGCCGCGGCGAGCTCACCGAGGGGCAGCGCTGGTGCGCCCGGGCGGTCGAGCTGGGCCCGGCGGAGGTCGCCGAGCGGGCGGCACGGCTGCGCGAGGCACTGCACCAGGAGCTGACAGCGTAGGGAGCCCCAGGGGTGCGGTACGGGGCGCTGCGCCGGCCGTAGCGCCCCACGTCAGAGCCGGTGCAGGGCCGTCGGGCGTGCCGCATGCCACGGGATGTGCCGGCCGGTCCGGAGCCGTACCACGCGGTCAGCCCCGTCACCCGCGATCCTTCCTGAGCCCCGGCCCGTTGTGCGGGCGGGCATGCCGAGTCGTCCGCAGGGCCGCACCCCTCCACGGCAACGGATTTGCGCTGGTCGGGGGCGTCACGTAATGTTGTGTTTACCGACGCGGGGTGGAGCAGCTCGGTAGCTCGCTGGGCTCATAACCCAGAGGTCGCAGGTTCAAATCCTGTCCCCGCTACTGAAGGCAGAGGGCCGGATCCTTTACAGGGATCCGGCCCTCTGTTCATGTCCGGGGCCTTCGCCTCAGAGCGTGTGGCCCACCGCCTCCCCGTACATCGCCCGGTCGACGGCCTTCTCCTCCGGCACCGGCTTGCCGACCGAGACGCCCGCGTCGCGGTACGCCTGCTGCAGGCGGTCCGTCGTGCCTTTCCGGATCTCCCAGTCCATTCGCATCGACGGAGTCGACCGCAGCGTTGCCTCGTCGATCTTCATCAGCTTCGCCAGTTCCGCGACGAAGGCGGGATCGGACTTGTAGTCCCCGGAGAAGTAGGTGTTCACCGTGCGGATGTAGGCGCGGAGGAAGGCGACGCCCGCGTCCGGGTCCTTGGTCAGCAGCGTCGGTCCGAAGAGCAGGCCGCCGAGCGGTTCGCCGACCGGCTGGCCGCCGAGGAATGCGTACTTCTTGTCGCCGTCGACCTTCCGCCAGACCGGGTCGAGCAGCCAGGCGGAGTCCACGCCCCCGTTCTGCAGAGCGGTCAGCACATCCGCCGAGCCGAGCTGCTGGAAGCTGATCTTGTCGAGCCCGCCGCCGTGCTTCTTCAGCGATGTGTCCATCGGGTACGCGATGACCGACCCCTTGCCGATCATGGTGCCCATCTTCCGGCCCGCCATGTCGACGTGACCGGCGCTCTCGCCCTCCTTGAGGCGGACCCACAGTCCGCTCTTCGAGGTGGGGTCGGGGGAGAAGTTCCCCGCCACCCACTTGATGTCGAAGCCGCCGTTGATGCCGTTCATCACGGCTGCCTCGGGGGCCGCCCACTGGGCGTCCACATCGCCCTTGGCAAGCAGCGGCAGGGCGTCCGGAGTGGGGAGCACCCTCAGTTCGACAGTCAGGCCTTCCTTCGCGAACTCGCCCTTCGCGACGGCGACCTGGAGCGGAGCAACGTACTCCGCGCTGAGGGTGCCGGTCGCGACGGTGATCTTCCGCTTCTTCGTCAGCGGCTGCGCGGCGGGCGCGCCCTTGTCGCAGCGGGCAGGTTTCCGGTCCCGTGCCAGATCGGCCGGGTCGGTCCAGCTGCCCGTACCGCAGCCCGTGACGGGCTTCACGGTGCGTGGCGCGGCAGCGGCGCCGGTGCTGTCGCCGGAGTCCTTCCCGGCGCAGCCCGCCGTGGCGAGCAGTGCTGTCGCGGCGAGCGCGACGGTGCGGGTGAGAGGGGTACGTGTACGCACAGTGCCTCCGTACGGGGAACTCGATGGAGCAGGGTCGGTGCCGTTCACGACTGGCCGCGGCCGCGGTCGCGCGGCGCCCACGGCGTGAGCAACCGTCCGGCGATCCGCACCACTTCGGAGAAGACGACGCCGAGTACCGCCACACAGACGATGCCGACGAACATCACGTCGTTCTGGAACAGCGCCCGGGAGTCGAAGATCAGATGCCCGAGCCCGTCCGCCGCGGCGATCTGCTCGGACGCCACGATCACCAGGACCGCCACCCCCGCCGCGATCCGTGCGCCGACCAGCACCGCGGGCAGCGAGGCGGGCAGTAGCACATGCCGGAACATCTGCCAGGGCGAGGCGCCGAAGACCTGGCCGGCGTCGCGGTGACCCGCCGGGACGGCGAGGACGGCAGCCATGGTGGAGATCCAGACGAAGAAGAAGACCGTGGCGGCGACCAGCGCGAGCTGCGGCCCCTCGCCGAGGCCGAACATATTGAGGAAGACCGGCAGCAGAGCCAGCTTCGGCACGACGTACAGGGCATCGAGCAACGGTTCCAGCGCGGCTCGTACGAGGGAGAGCGCCCCCATCAGCAGGCCGAGTGCATATCCGGTGACGGTGCCGATCGCGTAGCCGCCGAGGACCCTTTTGAGCGTGGCCCACACATCGGGCCACAGCTCGCCCTCGGCCGCGCGGTCCCAGCCGTCCGCGAGGATGGTGGACGGGGCCGGATAGACCCGGTCGTCGATCCAGGACTGCGCGGCGGCCAGCTGCCAGAGCAGGACGAGGAGCAGGGGTACGGCGACGGCGAGCGCCAGCTCCAGGGCGCGGCGCCTGCGATGGGTGCGTACGGGATGCAGCTCCTGCGGGCCCGGCCTGCGCACCAGGACGGCCCCACCGTCTTCCTGACGTGCGCGTTTCACGGCTGTGCTCATGCCGGGGCCACCTCTCTGCGGACCTCGCCGCGCAGCAGCTCCCACAACTCGCTCTTCAGTGCGGTGAATTCGGGCGCCGAACGGACGTCGCCGGTGCGCGGCCGGGCGAACGGCGGTCGGCGCTCGGCGATGATCCGGCCCGGCCTGGCGGACATCACCAGCACCCGGTCGCCGAGCACGATCGCCTCCTCCAGGCTGTGGGTGATGAAGAGCGTGGTGGTACGGGTGGTCTGGGTGAGGTCCAGCAGTTCGTCCTGCAGGATCGTCCGCAGCTGGGCATCGAGCGCCGCGAACGGCTCGTCCATCAGCAGGAGTTCGGGTTCGACCGCGAGGGCGCGGGCGATGGCGACGCGCTGCCGCATTCCGCCGGAGAGCGCAGCGGGGTAGGCGCCGGCGAACTCCGCGAGCCCCATTCGGGCGAGCCAGTCGCGCGCCCTGGCGTCGCCCTCCTTGCGCGGCACGCGCTGGATGTCGAGGCCGAACCGGACGTTCGCGAGGACGGTCTTCCAATCGTGGATCCCGTAGTCCTGGAAGATCATCGCGGCCGGGCGGGGTGATGCCGTACGGATGGACAGTTCGCCCGCGCTGGGGCGGAGCAGTCCGGCGGCGATCCTCAGCAGCGTGGACTTCCCGCAGCCGGACGGGCCGACGATGCAGGTGAACTCACCCGGCGCGATGTCAAGATCGACCGGGCCGAGAGCGGTGAGGGTCTTGGCGCCGCGCCCGAACGAACGGGTGAGCGCCTGTGCCCGGAGCTTGGGGGCGGCGGGTGTGGGTGTGGGTGGGGATGTGCTCGGGTGCGGATCTCCCACGGGTCTCTCCTCGTGCGGTCGAGGTGTGGATCCGCCGCGGGGCGGACGCGATCGCCGCCGACGATATGACGACCCATCAGATTCGGGAAGAGGGTACGCGCGGGATGGGTGTGCCACACACCTGCTTCCCTGGGGGCGCACCTGCGGCAGCTTGTCCGACGGTTCGGCCGACCGCCGCCGCTGGACGCGCCCGGCGGCGGCTCGTTCGCGCAGGACCGGGCCGTCCCCCATCGGGGAGTCGGCGACCTTGATCATGACGCTGCGGTCGATGCGCGGCTCCTGGCCGGCCATCTGCCGGGCGCGGGGGCCGGGCGTCGTCGGCACCCAGGTGCGGTTCGGTGTTCAGCCCCTGGGGTGTCGGCATGCGAAAGGCCCGGCGCGAGTGTCGCTCGCGCCGGGCCTTTCGCGGTGTCTCAGGCCGTTGTCGCGCAGTTCGGGCAGATGCCGCGGTACGTCACCTCGACATCGGAGACCGTGAAGCCGAAGCGCTCGTCGGCTGGCAGGTCCGCCAGCGGATCGCCCGCCGGATGCACGTCACGGATGGCGCCGCACCGGGCGCAGACCAGGTGGTGGTGAGGGCGGTGCGCGTTCGGGTCGTACCGCTTCGCGCGGCGATCCGTGGAGACCTCGATGACCTCACCGAGGGTCACCATCTCGCCGAGCGTGTTGTAGACGGTGGCGCGGGAGATTTCCGGCAGCTTGGCGACGGCCCGGGCGTGGACCTCGTCGGCCGTCAGGTGTACATGGTCCCCGTCGAGGACTTCGGCCACGACACGCCGCTGCGCAGTCATGCGCCAGCCGCGTCCGCGGAGCCGTTCCAACAGGTCACTCATGGAAGCAAGCCTAACAGTGAGGGGACCCTGGTCCCGAATGGGTGTGACTTTAGATGTTCACTTGACTTGGACTAAGTCCATTGTAGGATCGAGATCGGCATAGGCCAAGGGACAGGCTGTGCGGACATCAGGACATGACGGATGTGCAGGAATGACGCAGGAGGCGCACGTGACGCAGGGACCGCTCACCACGGAGGCCGGCGCGCCGGTGGCCGACAACCAGAACAGCCAGACCGCGGGCGTCGGCGGTCCGGTCCTGGTGCAGGACCAGTCGCTCCTGGAGAAGCTCGCGCACTTCAACCGTGAGCGCATTCCGGAGCGCGTCGTGCACGCCCGCGGCGCCGGTGCGTACGGCACGTTCACGCTGACCCGCGACGTCTCGCAGTGGACGCGGGCGAAGTTCCTCTCCGAGGTCGGCAAGCAGACCGAGACGTTCCTGCGCTTCTCCACCGTCGCGGGCAACCTCGGCTCCGCGGACGCGGTGCGTGACCCCCGCGGCTTCGCGCTGAAGTTCTACACCGAAGAGGGCAACTACGACCTCGTCGGCAACAACACCCCGGTGTTCTTCATCAAGGACGCCATCAAGTTCCCGGACTTCATCCACACCCAGAAGCGCGACCCGTACACCGGCTCGCAGGAGGCGGACAACGTCTGGGACTTCTGGGGTCTGTCGCCCGAGTCCACCCACCAGGTGACGTGGCTCTTCGGTGACCGCGGCATCCCGGCCACGCTGCGTCACATGAACGGGTACGGCTCGCACACCTATCAGTGGAACAACGAGGCCGGCGAGGTCTTCTGGGTCAAGTACCACTTCAAGACCGACCAGGGCATCAAGAACCTCACCCAGGCCGAGGCGAACAAGCTCGCCGGCGAGGACCCGGACAGCCACCAGCGCGATCTCCGCGAGGCGATCGAGCGTGGCGACTTCCCGTCCTGGACCGTGCAGGTCCAGATCATGCCCGCGTCCGAGGCGGCCACCTACCGCTTCAACCCGTTCGACCTCACCAAGGTGTGGCCGCACGCGGACTACCCGCCGATCGAGATCGGGAAGCTGGAGCTCAACCGCAACCCGGAGAACATCTTCGCGGAGACCGAGCAGTCGATCTTCAGCCCCGCACACTTCGTGCCGGGCATCGGCCCGTCCCCGGACAAGATGCTCCAGGGCCGCCTCTTCGCGTACGGCGACGCCCACCGGTACCGCGTCGGCATCAACGCCGACCACCTGCCGGTGAACCGTCCGCACGCCACCGAGGCGCGGACGAACAGCCGCGACGGCTACCTGTACGACGGCCGCCACAAGGGTGCGAAGAACTACGAGCCCAACAGCTTCGGCGGTCCGGTCCAGACGGATCGTCCGCTGTGGGAACCCACCACGGTCACCGGTGAGATCGGTACGCACGAGGCCCCGAGCCACGCCGAGGACAACGACTTCGTGCAGGCCGGAAACCTCTACCGGCTCTACTCCGAGGACGAGAAGGCGCGCCTGATCGACAACCTCGCCGGATTCATCGCGAAGGTCTCGCGCGACGACATCGCCGAGCGCGCGATCAACAACTTCCGTCAGGCCGACGGAGACTTCGGCAAGCGACTGGAAGCGGCGGTCCAGGCCCTGCGCGCCTAGTGCCCCTCCCGGCAAGCTTTGCCTCGTCGCACCGCCCGGCACGCGCTCCCCCAAGGCCTTAAGGGCCAGGGGGGACCCCCTTCCGCGTTGGCCAAAAGCCCTGGTAGTTCCTTCCCCAAGCTCTCAACTCCGTTCGAGCAGGGGAGACCCCATCCAAGGACTTCCGGCCGCCTTGCGATCGCACGCACCGGACGGCGCCCCTCATGGGGCAAACATTGCCGGTCAAGGCACTAGTACCGGCTCTCCCGCCGACGATGGGCCTGTCCCTCTTCACCGAGGGGGCAGGCCCATCAGTCGTACGTACGTGGCGGAACTCAGCCGACCAGCTCCACCGGGTGGCGCCGGGCGGGTGCCCAGCAGCGGATGATGTCGCGGACCGAGACGATGCCGACGGGCCCATGGTCGTCCAGCACGATCAGATGGCGGAATCCGCCGTGCGTCATGGCCTCCGCGGCCTCTTCCAGGGTCCAGCTCGGCGCGGCGAAGACCACATCGTTGGTGGTGTGGGTGGACGCGGTCTCGGTATCGGGGTTCTGGCCGGAGCCGACCGAGTTCAGGATGTCGCGCTCGGTGAGGATGCCGATCCCGCTGGTGTCGCGGTCGAGGACGACCGCTGCCCCGATGCGGCGTGCGGACATCAGTCGGGCCGCCTGGCGGAGCGTATGAGTGGGGCCGATAGTGAGGACCATCGTGCTCATGGCGTCACGGACGAGCATGAAGGGAGCCACCTCCTTCGTGAAGCGACTGCGTGAGTCGATTCACAAGTTCACAAGTGGGGGGACTCTCAGCGTTGCATCCCTGGGGGAGTCCAACAAGGGGGCGTGTGGAGATCATTCGAGGGGCGCGCGGAAGTGCATCACACGCCCCTCGGGGTCCGCTGCGTCGTGACGGCCCGGGATCAGTACCGCTGGTATTGAACCGCCCCTCCAGTGGGGTGCGGCATCGCTCCGCAAGATGCCGGTGAGCTGCGTGGTTGCGGGCATCATTGGTCGTTGCTGGCCATCGCCGGCCCCCCTCAGACGGCCCACAGACGGCCCGGAAGAAAGCGTGACGCCGGTCATCTGCAGGAGCGCCAGCGCCCATCCATCGGCAGATTTACAGTCCGCGCGTAAGTCTGCCTCTGACCAGGGCATTGGGCTGCCGCAAGGTGAAGCCGCCCCACGCTTGCCCCACCGCGAGCTAGGAACGATCAGCGCCCGTCTCCTTGACAGTCCACCGCCGATGTCGCACAACGATGCGCTCTGAGCTGCGGCCACGCGTGTGCTGCCGGAATCCCATAGCAATAGCGTCCACGCCTCGTCCGCGGATGCTGCGACCTCACTTAGCCTGCGAGGAAGTTGTGCGCCGCGAACCCCACGCCTACGGAACCCAAAAAGGCCGCCCCACTGGCTCCGAGGACTGCTGTCGGTTCAGCTCCGGCCATGAAGAACAGCAGGCCAGCCCCCATGGCAACGCACAGGCTGGCCGTGGAGATGATCGCCAGCCAGACCCCTCGCTGGGAAGAGGCGTAGGCGCTCAACTCGCTGGAGGGCTACCGGCGCAGCGGGCCTTCCGACCTGCCAACTGCGTGTGGACTGAGATCCGTCAGAAGGATGATGCGGACGACACTTCGCCTCTGACACAATGCGTGTTGATTCGACAGCGCTGGGTAATGTCGGGGGGCATGATGGACACGCCGGAATGGCGGCCGTTGACGCACGAGGCTGGTCTCGCCTCGTACTCACTGAGGGGAGGTCTGGCAAGTCTCAGGAAGGCTAACTACGCCGATCCGCAGGTTTACTACGGCGGATTCTTTCAGTACACCATTGGCCTTGAACGAATCATGAAACTGGCCCTCATCGTCGACTATGTCGTGGAGAACGGAAGCTTCCCCAGCGATCATCAGTTCATGAAGAAATACGGGCATAAACTTACCGACCTTCTTGCGCGGCTCGGAGATGTCCGAAGTCGCCTGGACGTGTCAGCGCGTGTTTGGGAACTTCCGGACGCCGATCTGACGGACGCGGCCATTGGCGTTCTGTCAGACTTCGCTATTGGGGCACGTTATTACAACATTGACGTACTGACAGGGAAAGCTAAAACGCGGGATCCAGTGGAGCGCTGGTTTTCCGAGGTCGGGCAACTCCTCATGAGCAAGCGCAAGCGACCCTTGCGGGACGTGGGGTGGGCGCGGGAGTTGGATGCACAGGTTGGAAGCAGGGCAAATATTCGCTTCGAGACTGAGGACGGATCTCCAGTTCATGGGTTCGCGGCTGCTGCCGAGGCTGCGAATGTGAGCGAATATGTGGCCAAGGAAGGGACATTCCTGTGTGCCAGAATTGCGCGTCACGCAATCTCGATACTTGTCGCGCGGAGCGATCAGGTGTCCAGCCACATTAAAATTCCGTACTTCATCGAGTTCTTCTATCTCTTCACCATGGACGACGCGTACCTCAAACGGCAAAAGTCATTTACTGCCTAAGGGTTTTCCCGCAATCCCCGGCGGGCGCACGACGACAGCTACGGCACCTCCCTTGGCCAAAGAGCCAGATAAGCGCTTCGTTTGGGGAGGGGCAGAGCCCAAAGTGCGGTGGATCGCGCAGCGCGCGTCCTGCAACAGCAGACGTCGTCCCGACGCGTCAGCCGGCCATCACTCCGCTGCCCTGAACGTCTCCTCGTACGGTTGGTCGTCCACGGCGTCGGCATCTGGAGCAACTAGCCCTTGCTCACTACGTCTTGAGCCGTTCGCCAGGGCGTTGATGACGGATTGGGCGCTGTTGGCTGACCCTTCGTTGCCTACCGCGGTGCGGTAGGCGTAAGAGATCACCGTCAGGTCTTCATCGGCGATCTCCCAGGGCGACGTGCAGTGGAGAACCCCGCCAGAGGCAACGGGCTCTTCTGCTGTGCGGTCGAGAACAATGGAGTGGACGACGACCAAGGCGTTGGCCGGGTAGTACCGCCTCTGCTTCTCCACTTCAGCCCGGGTCAGGATGACGTCGCGGCCAGCCGAGGTGGTCCCCTTGATCTCCGCGTGCAGGCGCTCTTCATCCCGCTTCAGCAGGAGGTCGAAGGACTCCCGATCACCAACGTCTTTGACCGACCAGCCCTGTGCCTCGAAGAAGAGCGTGGCCATGTGCACGCTGCGCCGTTCGATCGCGCGTCGCTCCGCGGCCGTGAGGCGGAAGCCCTGCCCGGATCGTGCCGGGCGCGTGTGGCTGCGGCTGCGTCGTCCTGCCACTACGGCCGCGTTTTCCTCGGCCTCCAGCACTTCGGGAGTCGGGTCACCCGGGATGTGCGGGGCCATGCGCTCGGCTTCGTAGACCGTCCGCAGCAAGCCGAGCATGTACAGCAAGTCCGTGATGAGGACGTGCTGCGAGGGCAGAGCTTCACGGGCGTACTCGATGGCAACGACATTCCCAGGTTCATAGCCACGCCCGAGCGAGGTGCGCCCATCCAGTGCGATCTCCTCGTGGAGATCGGCCCGGCCGGCCATCTGCTGAGCGAGGATAGGGCGTGCCCAACCGACCCGGGCCCTGAGGTCCTCGACCTTGCGAGCCTTAAAGTCGCCCCCAGTCCACACGGTCGTCCCTTGATTCAACGACAAGTACACGCGGTCACCGGTGGCGCTGAACAGATAGACGACGTACCAGCCGGTCGTGGCACGCGTGGACTGCTCACGACCGAAGACGCGGACCCACGGGATTTCAGGCTTGTGCCCGGTGCCGTCCCGTCCCTGGACCCCCAGCTCGCCCACGGCCACGCCGAGTGCATCGGCCAACTCCGATGAGCGCTTCCTCAGGAAAGCGGGAAGGTCCTGCCGAATGTGGACGCCCCGCTTCCGCATCTCATCCGTGTTGTCGGCCGTCCACGCACCTTGCAGATCAAGCACATAACCCAAGAGATCATCCACGCGCCGCAGCGTAGACCTCCGCACTGACAGCTACCGGAACGGCTTTCAAGCCAGTCGCTCTGGCCACGTCCACAACGCATGTGACCTGCCAGAATGCTGTCCTAGTCGCACTTGGCTGGTCTCCTGGCCCACAGATGGCCCATGAAACCGCGCCTGGGCTGTGTCGCCGGTTATGTGCAGGAAGGCTGACGCGCCCCTCCATCGGCAGCTTTACAGAGGGCTCCCGTTACCCCGTCTCACCTGCAGCTTCTCCGTTGCTGGACACCTCTGGGGCACACCTGGGGGAAGGGGCTCCGACAACATCGCTTTAGGAGGCGAGTGTGAGTAGATGGCCCGGCCAGCGTTCTGAGCCCGGCGACGCTTGCCTCGATGACGACCCCGCCACCAAGGTTCTGTAACTCGATACGGGCGCCCTGCTCCCAGGTGAAGACCTACTCGACCCCATCGGGCACGGTCGCGACTTGAGTGCTCTCGGCTGGGGCGCTGCTGGATTCGTAGGCCATGCAGACCATCATCCCGCTTCGCGCACACGGCTCCGGAGGCCGACGGCTTTTTCAGCACCTGCGCTGGTCAGAGCTGTTCGGAGTCGGCTATGGCTCGCTACCGTCCACGGATGGTCCACGGGCGGCCGGGGTTGGTCGGTGCCGCTTGGGAGTGCCAGGAACCATTGGGAACGCGTTTGGAGGTAGTCAGCGAGCCCCGTTCATGCAACAGAGCGTCGTGTGAGCTCATCCGCTACCACTTGAAGCCATCGGGAAAGCGACTTCACTCGTGACCCCCGTAGTAGCACGCCGGCTTCCGCGTGGGCGCCTGTTCCTCCCGGAGTGAGGTTCGCGGAGCCGATGTACGCGAGCCGATCGTCTGCCAGCACGACCTTGAAGTGAACACCTAGCCCAACCTCGTCCCACGAGCAAACTGTTAGCTTGCCGCTGGCGGTGCCGGCCGCCTCACGAAGGACCGTCACGGCCTCCACATTGGCGTTGGAGCGATTCGGCGCGGACCAGCCCAAAGCTCTGGTGATCACCGTGGCGGTCCCACCGTCTTGCAAGAGCGTGGCGAGGGCCGGCGCAAGTGCGGTAGTGAAGGACGGATGCAGGTACGGCGCGGCGATCACTAGACACGTTTGGGCGGTTTCTGCGACCTCGCGAATTGTGCGACCCGTGTCGAGTGGCAGCCCTGGTCCTCCGTTGTCGCGTGACATCGTGCTCAGCGAATCCTTTAGGAAAGCTGGCACGGTGAGCACCAACTCCCATCCCTCTTCAACCGACATAGCCACCATCGCGTGTACCTGAGCTAAGAGCAGTGGCGCGACTGCTGTGAGGTTTCCTTGATCGTCGAGAACGCCCGCGTGCGTGAGAGCGTAAGAAACGAGCCGTTGGTCGATGACGGCGTTCATGATGGCCCTGGACACTTCAAGACCGGTGCCTGCGGCGGCCGCGATGTTGGTCGCGGCCGCCGCGGTGTCCACGGGGGCTGATGCCTGTAGAAGCAGGGAGACCAGAGGTCTCAGTGGCTCCAGTACCCGCGCCACCGTCGTCTGCCTTCCGTTCGTGATTGGGTTGACCCTCCGGCAGGGTCGGAAACGAGTGGTGGGAGCGTGCCGAAGAGTAGGTTGCGATCCAGCACAGTGTTGAACCTTGTGCAGGCCACTTCGGAGAGGTGGAGGCACGCAGCGCACGCCCCACCGAAGTCCCGGCGACAAGGCGGATCGAACACGCAGCGAGTCTCCGCGTCCAGTTCACACAGCGCGTCCTCCAGGTCGAACCGATATACGTGTTCGAGTCCACCGAGAGTGAAGTTGCTGCGTGTGTTGGCGTAGACAAGGAAGGCGCAGTTAGCTGGGAAGAGGTATTCCCCGAGAGAGTCGACGTTGAGCCCGCACCTGGTGGCTAGGGCCTTCATCGTGCGGTGAGCCATAGAATGGACGAGACCGAGAATCGCCTTTGTGATGGAATTTTCGGGAGCGTTGAAGACGTCGAGCACGGGGTCGCTGAATTGGAAGATCCATTGTTGAGCCTCTTCCTGCGTGCGCAGGCAAGGATCTTCGATGACCTCCGAGTCGATGAGCCATTGCACCACGGCAAGCTTGTCCAACTCGAACAGCAGGCCCTCGGTCTCGGTGCGCACGCCGTACATTGGGAACTTGCTATCGCGCCCTGCCGGGAAGAAGCGAAACCGCTGCGTGGTCTGGGTGCCTCGGCGTGTGGTGGCCACCGCGTTACTGCTGATCCTTGTGTAGCCTGCCACGATGTAGGCGATGGGCAACTCCCGCAGCAGAGTCACGTCATTGAACCCGCAGCGGGAGATGAGCTTAGGGTATTGCTGGTAGTAGGCCTCCAACTGGGTTCCAGCGTCGCCATCAAGTAGATTCTGGACCGTCAACGGCTTGGCGTCCCAAGCAAGGCCGAGCTGTCGGCATTCTTCACCGAACGCTTCGATCGTCTCGGGATCACGGCCCAAGGCCTCGACTTGGGTGTCCCAGGCGGGCACGTCGTCTTCACGTTTCTGGGCCTTGGCGATGAGCTGGTCGTAGAGCTCCTCGCCCGGCTTCATTCCCAGTGCTTCCGCCGTCTCGCGCGCTTGCTCCACGGCGCCTCCCGTGGCATTGGCGCCTCCAGCTCGTCGGAGACCCTCAGCCCCTCTGGGCAGCGTGCCAAGGCTCTGCGCTACTGCGGCGGCGTACACGCCGTCGTAGGCGAGTGCGCCATAGTCCCCGCGGGTGGGCGGGTTGATGACGGTGACTTGTTGGGGGTAATAGGCCGCTGTCTGCGGCACCCGCATGACCTGAGGACGCCCATCGCGGCAGGTTGAGCACCATCTGACGACTGGTTCGTCCGAGCGCCGCTGGCAGCGGGCGCAGGTCCAGTACCAGCGGGAGGTGTTCAAGTCGCGAGTATTATTGAGGTGCATCCAGGAGCGGCAGCCCGAGGCACATCGAGGTACGGTGATCTCGCTCAGGTGACCGCACTCATGTACCTCGCACCAAGAGAACTGGTCCAACCGCCCGTGAGCGGGAGTGGGGCATGTAGGTGCGGTGTCGGTGGCGCGGATGAGCCGGAAGGCGCCGCATGCACGGCACAGGAAGGTGTTGGGGAAGCGAACGGCCCGGAGGTCCTCCGCTTTGACCAGACTGAACTGTCGCCGCTCGATCGCGGTCAGCTCGGCACCAGCTCGCGGATCGTTACCCGTGGCACTGGCGAAGGGCAGGAGCAGTCGGCGAAGTTGCGGTGCCACCCATCCCTCGGGAACGTCGAGGGGGGTTACCTGGCGCGGTGACTCGCCGAGGACTGATCCCTTGGAGGACCAGTTGTAGGGCTGGCCGGGCATGTAGCGCCAGAGTGCCTGGATATTGCTGCGGTTGAGTTGTTCGAAGACCATGTGGACTCTCTCCGAGTACAGGAGGAAACGGCGGGGAGCGACGCGGAATCCGCGTGTGACTACAACTCGCCGTAGATGGTCAAGGGCTCCTCGATATCGCGCAGGGACCGAGGTACGGACGGATGCAGCAGGTCGGGGAGTCGCTTGCCGGCTTCCGCGCGAAGCGGGAGCGTGGCCAGGTGGTCGTCGACCCAGGCGTCGATGGCCTCGCGGTGCATTCGGTGATAGACACTCGTGCTGTCGATGCCGAATCCGTGACGCAGCAGGGAGACGAGCAGGGCTCGGTCGACTGATCCGTCGTTCACGGCGTCTCGGAACGCGGTTGAGTCCGCCAGGGATCGTCGCCTGCGCCCTCCTGTAATCCAGTCCCGGTCTAGGACCTGTAGGAGCCAGGCCATCAATCCACCAGGCAGGACGCGTTTGAGGACAGGTACCGACTCTCGGTTCACGGGCACCTTGTGGACGAGGCGATCCAGGTAGCGGATCCACTCGGGGTAGTAGCGGAAAACGCTCGCGTCCCGGTCCCGGCTGGGGTTGATCACATTTACCACCAGTCCTGGGAAACGGCGGCCTACGCGTGCCGACGCCTGAATGATCTCGGACGCCTGGGTCGGAGTGCCCATGACGGCCATGACGCCAAGCCTCGCGACGTCGAAGCCGTGCCCGATCGCTTTGGTGGCGGCGATGAGCTTGACGCGCTCCGAGCTGTTCGCCGGAGGCTTCAGCAGCCGGCCAACGGCTGAGCGGATCACGCTAGGACTGGTGTCGCCGTTGATGATCGCGAGGTTGTCCTCGCTCTCCAATAGCTCCCGCACCGCGGGGTCCCGGACGAAGCTGGTCAGATCCTCGTTCCGCAAGCAGTAGGCGACCAAAACCTCGAAGAGATCCTCGCCCGCCCGTCGGACCTCCTCGATGACTGAGACGTCGTTGGCGTCGAGACCCGATTCCGCGGCGACGCTCTTTGGGTCGTCGCGCAGGTCACGCACCCATCGGTCGTGCACCATCGCAACCTCGCGAGTGGCGGTGACCATGGTGCTGGCGCGAGAGCGCACCCCCAGGAAGCGGCGCAGCGGATCGCCCTTCCGGGTAGTGGACCAAAAGGTCTCCCCTGCCTCAGGGCCGTTGACGGGAAAACGCCGGGCTTCGCGGTCGTAGAGATGGCGTACCTGGTTCCGGTAGCCCTCGATGGTCGCGGTGGCGCCGACGATCTGGAAGGGATCGTTCTTGAGTCGCTCGCTGATCCTTTGGAGCAGCGATTCGTACATGCCGTCGAGTGCGCCAAGACTTTCGTCGAGGAGATGGAGTTCGTCGGCGATCTCCAGCCGTACGTGCCCGAACCCCTTCGGTACCGGACGCCGCTGCTCCTTACACCCGAAAACGGAGCACCAGCTGGGGTTGGCGGAGTAGCCGTGCCTAGGGCAGAGAGAATGAGGACGGCCGAGCAAGATCTGGAAGGCCTGGTTCTGGCCAAGTTGCGCGAGTTTGTCGACGGTGCCGACGAGCACGGAGGGTGCCCGGCGGTAGATGTCGTCGTCCACTCCCCAAATCGGGAGGACACCGCTCAGCTCGCAGTTGCGGTTCTCGCAGACGTGGCGCATGGTGTGGCTTGGGTCGTCCCACTTGACGGTGAGACTCCGACCACAAACGGGACAATCGTCTAGCACCCTGCATGCCTCGGCGGTCGCCGGGTCGGTGGGGTCCGGACCGTTGTTGTAATTGCTGCCGTCAGGCTTGCGGAGTCGATTCGGAGTATTGCCACCGCCGACGAAGTAACCGATGCCAAAGGCGCCCGTGTCGCGGATGCGATGGTCCCTACGCCTGAGGATCTCCGCGTTCATGATCATCTTCGCGAAGCGTTCGGTCTGCTGGAGCGCCAACAGGCGAAGTGGAAACCGTGCCCATACCTGCGTGCCCCGGGTGACGCCTGTGTACCTACCGTAGAAGAGCGTGACGAGCATCAGTCCGAGATACGCCTCGGACTTCCCGCCACCCGTTTGGAACCAGACGATGTTGACCTCTTGGTGCTGCTTAGGGTCGACCAGGCCCGGGAGGCACCCAACGATCCAAGCCACCTGAAAAGGGCGCCAGCTGTCGTATTCATCGCCTGCGGCGGCCTTGACCACCTTGTTCGCCGCCACGAAGGCGTCCCGCACGTTTGGATTGGTCCGCAGGATGTCCAATCCGGCACGGACCCAGGCCGCCTCCGCGCGGGCGGCGTGGGCGTCCTCCTCTGCCTCCGCACGCGCATTGTCGTTCCACCCTCGCGCTTTGTGTAGGACGTCCAATGCCGCAGTACCCCAGTGATCGTCTACCCAGACGTCCAAAAGGTCGACCAGGGTCGAGATGGTGCCAACCGGGTTCGCGATGAGGGAGTCGAAGGAGGTATCGATGGGGACTTCGTGGCCAGCCATGTTGCTGGACCTCTCCCTGGGATATGCGCGCCATGTCGGCTCTGTGGCGGCGAACTCGGTCCGGAGCGTGGTACGTCCGCCATTCTCATGGTGAGAGACAGGCGAGGCGTGACCGAACGCTGGCACGGAACGCTCGTATCGATGCGACTGGGCGACCTGTTCCAGCTCATACGGTTCGATGTGTCCGTCGAGCGTCGCCGTCAGGACGACCTGATACAAGCGGGTATCCAGGTACGCCTCCTCGTAGGGGCGTACTCCATGGATCATCTGGTCTTTGGGAGCCGGCGTGGTATTGACCACCGCGACGAAGACTTCAAAGGCTCCATCGAGAGGAGCGATTTCGATCTCGACAGCTGCCCGGTGCTGGGGAGGGGTAACGTCCGCGGCAGGAATCAGATGGTGGGCGCTGTACGCGGCCCACGTTCGATCGTCGACCAAGTCGTGCTCGTAGGGCAGGGATCCGTTCGCCGGAGCGCCCGAGCGCTGTCGAAAGAGCTGGTGGCCATGACTGGCTACTGCGGAGCGCAGGGCTGCAGCGATGTCCTCCTCGCCGACACGCATGGACAATGCCTTCGCGGAAGGAAGGCGAACGAAGATCCGGACAGGATTCATTGCGACGTGCGTCCAGATCTGTGCGAGTGGGTACTTGGTACCGCGCCCGTTTCCTGCGCCTGCCTGAGGAGCTCGGGACACGCGGCCATCAGCCGCTCCGGTTACCGTCTGTACGGTCGCACCAGTTGCCGCCGCCGCGCTACGCGCTCTGGATGTGGCCAAGTTGAGTGCTGTGGTCGTGGAGTCGCGCTGTTCCTCCACCGTGGGATGCAGAGCCACGAAGGCTGACGCCGCGACCTCGATGGTGAGGGTTTCCGGCAGCGTTCGCACGCGGAAGGAGAAGCCTTGGGCCGGCGGGGTGATCTGAAGCCCGCGGAAGCCGGCGTTGGTCTCGTCGACCAGCTTCGCTTCGCTGGCGAGCATGCCGAGCCACAGTTGCTTCTGCGGCTGATCAGGGAGTCGAGTCCCAGTTGGGATGGACGTGCCTGTGGCCTGACTGACGATGCGCCGTGAAAGGCAGCCAAGAAGGGCGTCGTATCGCTGGGCTGGGGTGTCGGCCGGCACGGACGCACGGCCATGAGGAAATACCGGCATGGCGAAGCTCCTGATTTGAAGGATGTGGGCGCGAAGCCGATGGGCACGTCCGGGGATATCCCTCGCGTGACCTGTGACGTGGTGTGAAGTATGAGAGCTATGTGCGTACTGCGCTTCTGGCCAGACAGCGTAGCACCGCCCGGTGGCGCCATACTTCCACTCTGTGCGGTAAGTGACCCTAGGAGACGTATAGTTGATGGAGTACCAGTTCGGCCTCGTACGGCGTGAACAGGTGTCCGGCCAGATGTGCGGGGACACTGTGAGGAGCGCGGTCGATGCCGCGTACCGAATGAGCGGTCACGCTCTCCAGTAGGTCTGATACCCGCAGACCTAGGTTGGCGTCGATCAGCGCATTGTCACGGTGCGAGCGCGCGCCAGCTATCTGGGTGGATAGCCATCGTCCCGCCTTACGGTGCACAATCTGCAGCGTTTTCAAAGCCCAACCAACCCGCTCAGCTTGCGCTAGGAGCACCTGATCTTGGACAGCTCTCGCGAAGCGGCGCACATCCTCCGGATCATGAGGCCCGTTGACCTGACCTCTGACCCACGTCCCAATCGTCTGTGCGGAACGGATGGACGTACCATGCATTCTGCGGTGAATCTCGCCGTACGTCATGCCTGAGTCCGCCACGAGGCGCGCGCGACTGTGCCAAAAGTCCACCAAAGCCTCCAAGGGGGCGTAGGCGGGAGCCTCCGACAACTTTCGGATAACGGCGCCGAGCAAGTCTCCGCGCGCGGCGTGATCGACCAGGTAAATCACGTCCTCCTTCACCAGTGACTTGGCCGCTACCTTCTGCAGCTCCACTCCGCGCCGCCGGGTCACGAAGTCGTTCGGTGCAACGAGCAGAACCATCTCCCTGCCGTCGCTCGCGACCTCGACGGCCAGGACCGTCACATGGGTGAGCGCAGCGCCCCTCTCGACGCGAGCGGGAGCTGGCGCGCGGGCCTCATCGATGTCACGTCCTTCTGCGACGACACGCCGCAAAAGGTCCGGGAGGTCTACCTCGAGCGGATCCCACGGACCGCTCGACTTCAAGAGGGCGGTCCAGGAGGACCGGGGAACACTTGCGCCCTCCGAGAGGAGTCTCACGGCGTTGGGCGGCTGTCCTTCGGTGGCAGGGGTGGCCTGGACGGAAAGACGCGACGCCGATCGCGCGACCGTTTCTTCACGGATCGTGTGCAACGCGGAGCGTGCGGACACCGCTTGTCGCAATGCGCGCCGGCATTCGAACGGTCCGGTCGTGAGCACGGATAGGACTGGAGCGGGTGGAAGCCCGAGCAGTCCGGATCGACCTCGCGGCGGCGGACCTGACAATCGAATCTCGGAGAGCCCCGCAGTGGCTATCCGCCCCGCGACTAGGTCGGCCGTCGATCCCACGGTGACCCATTTCTCCCACCCTGGCGGCGTGTGCGTGGACTCGTTGAGCGCGTCTACCGCGGCCGCACGAGACGCGCCGTTACGGACGACCAGCAACGCCCGCCGCCGCTCAGCCGCGCTTGTGGCGACCCAAGGGATGAGGTAGCCCATCCGCTCCTCTCTCTCGGCGGCCATCAGGGCGTCGGCCAGGGCGTCCGAGACACCCAACCAATGAGCCCTCATCTCGCTCCCGGAGCCCCGCGCCAGTGAACGCGCGATAGGCACTACTTCGCACAAGCGGGTGATGTAAGGCCCTCGCCCTGCATGCCTGTCGTAGCTCACCGGCGACGTCGGCAGCATGGAGATTATGTTGAACACACCCCAGACCCAGCGGAGCCAGTGATGATGGGTGGGGGTACGAGGTGCGATACGGGAAGAGCCAAGACGCACGAGCCTTTCCCGCAGCTCGCCCAAAGCGATGTCCAAGCTCGATGACTCGCCCGCTCTTGGGGTCAAGACGATGGTCTCGGACCGTGCGGCTGCGGCCAAGACGGGCACGCCCGCGATGACAGATCCGGCGTTGAGGCCTTCAGTGACCGTAGGGCGTGCGAGGCCGGCGGCCAAACTGGAGCCATCCCAGCCCCAGACGACGCCTCCCGCCTCTCGCACGAGTGACAGGGCGAGGTCCCCAGGATCCGCCGTGAGGTAAACAAGTGGGGAGACTGCGCTCGCCTGTGCGAGCTTTCGCTGTAGATCGTCTGTGCTGGCGGCCGCGCCATCGATGACGAGTCCGGAAAGCTGATCCGACCACGAAGACAACCGCGCGAGCCCGCTCACGAGGTGGAGGCGGCCCCCACTATCGCGCCGCGGCGTGCCCACCACTCGCACGAGACCGTCGACGCTCACCGATGTACGAGGCACGTAGTCGGCAAGACGCTGGTCCTTGAAGAACAACTGGTCGTACAGCGTACGGGATGCGAGATGTGGAGAGACGACGGCCACCTGGTGGCCGAGGGAACGGTCTCGAAGGATGGCTCGGACCAGTGTTGCCGCACCAAGCAGCAGCGGAGCCGTCGTTCCTGGAAGCGGAAGAACGACCGCGATGGGGACACCGGCCGAGACGGCCGCCTCTACCGCGCTAAGCAGCTCGATATCGAAGGCGGTAGGTGCGAAGGGGACTGTCCGTCCCTCCATCCGGCGTTTTAGGACTCCTCGTGTCAATGCCACGACCAGCCCAGCAGGATCGCACTCAGCCACACCCCCCATCCAGCTCACGTTAGCGGGCAGCGAGGACGCCGCGTCGACGATTCAGCGGATCAGGAGCGACGACTTCGCCGAGAAAGTAGGCCTATCTGGTTGGTCGCCGGGTCACTTGACGGGACCGAAGGGGGATCGCGGAGCGCCGCGCAGGATCAGGCGGGTAGGGATGTCAGAGTTCGGCTTTACGACGCTCGACTGTTGCCTTGATCTCCCCGGCGGCAAGCTCTAGATCTTCGTGCTCCCAGAAGCGGAGCACCACCCAGCCCTGGTCCTTGAGTGCGCTTGTGGTCGCTGCGTCGCGGTCTCGGTTGTCCTTGATCTTCTTGCTCCATGCCTCACTGTTCTGTTTCGACGGCCGGTAGTGTTCCGGACAGCCGTGCCAGAAGCAGCCATCGACGAAGACAGCCACCTTGGCCTTCGTGAAGACAACGTCTGCCGTACGCCTCAATTCCGGGATCGGACGAATACCGACTCGATAGCGGAGGCCCTTGCGGTGCAGCGCCGACCGGAGCAATAGCTCGGGCTTGGTGTCCGCTCCCTTGTTCGCTGTCATGACTGCGCGGACAGACATCGAAATAGCGGTGGAGCTTTCGGGCAGTGGCTCATCGACGGCGAGTCCAGCCTCACGGGCCTTGCTCCAGGCATGGGCAAGATTGGCGGCGCGAGTGGCTTCGGCGACATCGCAGACGTAGCGCTCTTCGGTGCCGCCACTGACCGACCAGCGTAGATACGCCCGGATACGCCGGGTCCGTCGATAAAGCCGGAGAGTGATTGACGCCCGCGCGTATTGGCCTTTCCCAAGCGGAACTGCACGGCGATAGCGTCCGCCTGCCGCTTTATCCTGTTCCGCTGTCCGCTTGTCCCGAGACAGGCCCAACCGTGGCTTGTACGCTTTCGCGGGCGGTAGTCGATCGTTCCAGCCCCGCTGCGTGCCGGCTGCCTCGTGTGTCACGGCTTCTCCAGGGCACCGACCGAGTTCAGGGCGGCTGCGACTGCGTCCGCGAACACCTTGCCCAGCTTCACTGGCACAGCGTTCCCGAGTTGTCGCATTTTCTCGCCACGCGGGCCAGCGAGCGTCCACTCATCGGGGAAGGTCATGACGCGCGCGGTCTCGCGGACCGTCATGTACCGATAGCCGCTTCCATCGAAAGTGGGGTCGTCCATCATCATCACGGACTCGCCGCCAGGGACGCCGTGCACGCCAGCCTTGACAGTCTTGGCGGGCCGGTCAAGGAGGTTGGGGGTGTGCCCCGTGTAGACGCGGGCGCCTGGCCACCCAAAGTGGTCGGAGATCACCCCCACCTGTTCCTTATTGTTGACCGCCTTCTCGCTGACGGACGGCAGGGAGTGTCCCTCAAACTCGTCAACACCGTGGATCGCGTCCCGGAGTGTCCGCCACGGCTGAAGGGCGAGCTTCTCTTTGGTCTTCGAGTTGTTGTAGTTGAGCTTCGGCAGGTTCGCGATGGCGCGGGCCTTCGCTTCCTCCGAGACCTCCCGATGGCGGGCCCAGTACTCTCCGCCCTCACGCATGGAGTGGATCAGCGCCTCGTCAGAGTGTGTGTCCTTCGGTGCGAAGATGTCCCATTTATTCTCGTTCAGTCCAAGGTCGGCGCGAAAGGCCACGATCACGACCCGCTGCCGGATTTGTGGGACACCAAAGTCAGCGGCGTTCACGGGGTGGTGCTTCACGATGTAGCGCTCGGAGTCAGGCACCGAGTCGTTGGCGAGCAGCTTCTCCAGAACCTCGTTGTGCTCCTCCCACGTCGCGCCCTCCTCACGCTCGACAAAGGGGAGCCTCATCTCGTTGAGGATGTACTGGAAGTAGGGGTTGAAGGACTTCCGGAGTAGACCTCGGACGTTCTCGCAGATGACGGCCTTCGGTCGCATCTCTTGAATGGCGCGGAACATCTGCGGGAACATGTTCCGTTCGTCCTCCGTCCCCTTGGCGACGCCGCCCAGGCTGAACGGCTGGCACGGCGGCCCGCCGGCGAGGACGTCGACCTGGCCTTCCAGTTCCTTGAAGTCGTTCTGCAACAGGCGGACGTCACCAGGTTTCAGTGGCCACTTCCCGCCACCCGGCATCTCGTTCGTCTGGAGGGTCTCGATGGCCCGCTTGGCGTACTCGTTCACGAGCAGCGGTCGGAAGCCAGCGTTGTGGACACCCATGGCGAGGCCACCACCACCGGCGAACAGCTCGACACAGGTACCCACCTCGGGATGCTTCTCTCGCAGCTCAGACATGGGAAAACCATACCGCGGAGTTATCGATCAAGTGAGCCCTTCCCGAAAATCCGGCACCGTGGTCCCCAAGTTCACCAGATAGAGTGACGACGATCACTCGTCGCATGCGCAGGAGGCCCTGGTCGTGTCGCTGGAGAACCACGCCGAGTTCAAGTTGAGCATCACCAAAGCACTCGGCGACCAGCTCGCGGCAGCGCTGGAGGAGCTGACCCCCGCGCCTCTGGCTATGGGAAACATCTTGAGGCTCCGCCCCCTGCCCGGCGTGTACCAGCTGTACAAGGGCGAAGATCTCGTCTACGTCGGCAAGGCGGACAAGTCGCTGCCCCAGCGCGTCGAGAAGCACTTCCGGAAGATCTCGGGACGAAGGAACATATCCATTGAGGAGATGTCCTTCACCTGCCTGTATGTCGACGAGGACTTCGGCGCCGTCGCCCCCGAACGCCTCCTGATCAACAAGCACCGGGGGCAAGGCGAGGTGCCCTGGAACTACAACGGCTTCGGCAACAACGACCCCGGCAAACGGCGGGACACCACCGTGGTCGAGGAAAAGCACTTCGACCGCCAGTACCCGATCGACCTGGAATACGCCTTCCCGGACATCGTGACCGTCGACGGCGCGAGCGAGGCCGAATCGACACTGGCGAAGCTGCTCACGATCGCCAAGGGCTTCCTCCCCTACGTGTTCCGTTACGAGTCCACCAAGGCGTTCGACGAGATCACCGTCCGGCTCCCCGCCGGGCCCCTCACCGCCGACGAGGCGCTACGCGTGATCTCCGAGCACGTTCCCGCTCCCTGGCAGGTCACCGCCCTCCCGGGATACGTGATCATGTACGGCAAGACCGAGGACTACCCCAGCGGCATGCGTTACTACCGGGCCGGCCAGGTCATCGACCCAGCCCCGGACGCCTGAGCCTGACAGAACAGACTCCACCCACCGGGCCAACCTCCTCCGTTCCCTTCGCGGGACCTTCTGCCGACCATGAGCCAGGAAGTCATGACCGCTGCATACACCCCGAAGTCGTTCGACCCCCTGTCGACTGAGCAGATCTCCCACACCATCTGCGAGACCTTCGAGCGCCAGCCGTTGGTCTCCATGCTCCACGAGATCCCCCGATTCGACGGGGCGGGGCTATACGCCCTGTACTACCGCGGCGAGGAGGTGTCTCTCTACTTGCCGTTGAACAGCCTTCAGATCCCCGTCTACGTGGGGCAGGGGCGGTCGAGCAACAGCGCCACCGGTGCCAAGGCCTCGGCACGATGCCCTGTCTACGACAGGCTCAGGAAACACCGGCGATCGATAGAAGAGGCCAAACTGCCGCTGGAGGAGTTCCGGTTCCGGGCCCTGTTGCTGCCGGACGTGCACGCCAACCTGGGAGAGAACGGCCTACGCGTCGGTTACCAGCCGGTCTGGAACCACACGCTGACCGGGTTCGGCGGCAACGAGCAGGGCTCCACGACCCGCCAAAGCAAGAAGAGTAAGTGGGACACCGTGCATGACGGACGAAGTCGGACTCATGGCGGCGTCGTACACGAGGCGAACAAACTCCTGGCCACCGCCAAGGTTCATATCGCTCAACAGGTCGTCTCCTACAACGAACTGCCTTGGCACCATCCCGACACGGACACCTATGAAGACCTGGATGGCTGAGCGTTCCTCCAGCACGTGATCGCCCGCCCCTGCCCTCGACTCCAATCCGAGGGCAGGGGCGATCGGGCATGGTGCACGGTGACGCTGTGTAGAGTCCCGCGCATGCCCGCACCCGTCATCGTTAGCGGGTTTCCCCGCCTTCAGCCCGCAGCGCGCTGCTGGGCGCGGCCAGCCGGGGCGAAGACAGAGGCAGGTCGCGCCGCTGAGGCCGCGCGCGCCCGCGCCCTGCGCTGGTCTTGATGAAGTAGAGAGAGTTCTGCCACGCGGTGAAACGGAACAGTTCCCAAGGCCAGCTTGTCAGGACGAAGCCGTGTAGTCCTCGAAGCCGTGGTCAGCCGGTGTCGTTCGACGCTGTGCGAGCCACCCGGAGACGCGTGGTCCCCCGTTCACCGCGCCGCCCTCTCGGACGGTGCGGACGTGCTCGAACTTTTGCCGGAGGTAGTACCGCTGTAGCGCCTCGTTCGTGGTCCACGCGTCAAGGCGGAGCCACTTCGCGCCATCTCGATACGCTCTGTCGCCTGCCCAGTTGAGCAATCGACCGCCAAGGTTCTGCCCGGCGTGGGCACGGGCCACGGTCAGCTTGGTGACGAAAGTGGACGGCTCAGCCAACTCCCGTTCCGTCCACAGGCCCTCTTCTGCCTCCGGTGAGAGTGTGATGGTGGCTGCGGTTGCGGCGCCGTCCATGACCATGAAGACGGAGCTGGCCTTAATCGTGGCTGTCAGCCGGTCAGCTGGATAGGGGCGCTGCCACTGGTCGCTACCGAGACGCGTGAGCCAAGCTGCAGCCTCCTCGCGGAAGGCCACGAGCTTGGTCACGTCGTCCGGGCGGGCGAGGAAGATTTTCACTGAGGATCGTTCTCGCTTCGGGCGGACTGGTCGCCGATCTCGTAGTTCATCCGGTTCAGGTCGCCTCGGAACGTTGTGCCGGTGCAGCGAATGGGCCGCTCAGCCGAGTACCCGTCGCCTCGGTGCCTGAATTCTTGTATCCCCTCCGTGCTCAATCCCATGACGCCCGGCCACAGAACGGGCAGGATTGATTGGTCGCGTACGTAGCAGCCGCCCGGCTGTCGGGCTAGCAGCAGCATCAGGGGGGACAGTGGGGCACCACGACGCACAGGACGCTCGCGAGAGATGGGCAGAAGAGGCCTACTCGGTATTGGTCGATGTAGCGCGTACGTATCACGCGGTCATCACCTACAAGGAGCTAGGAGAGCAGGTGCAAGAAAGGTCGGGCATCCGCACCCAGGCCCTGCTCCACAACTGGATTGGATCTGTCCTCGGAAAGGTGGTCCGTGAAGCGCACCGAAGAGGCGACCCTCCACTGACTGCACTGGTCGTGCACACGGACGACGGCATGGTGGGCGTGGGCTACAAGGAAGTCCTAGAGGCCGCGGGCCAGCCGCCCCTGCTCGGCGTTGAGGAGCGCGAACGGCATGCTGCCGAGGCACGACTCAACTGCTACCAGAGGTTCGGTGCGACTATCCCTCCAGGCGGAGGACGCGCTGCTCTTGCTCCTAAGTACCAGGCAGTCATTGAGCGCCGGCGCGCCCAAACCACGGGGCCGCCCCCCGTATGTACTGGGTGCTTCGTTCAGCTTCCGGCGACGGGCGTCTGCGACTCCTGCGGTTGAGCGGCGGCTTTACAGCGAGAGCTTCAGGGCCCCTGCCAGGCGCTTTCCCCTGTCACTGCAGTCCGTACTTGCGGGCGGTTTCCGGACTGACTCGGGACGGAGAAGCACTGGGCCTCAGTGGGCCAGCACCTTGTTCCCTGGAGTTCCCCGAGGTTCCCCGCTAGAACTGGCACGTATCTGGCACGAGTCAGGTGCTTCGTGAAGGCTTCATTCAGCGCGCAGAGGGGCTTCCGTTCTGGGCCGTCGAGCGCCGTGACCATCGATGCCATCGGCCAATGAAGGATCGATCGACAGAAAGGCGTCCCGGACTGGGGCGCCCTTCTGTCGATCGTTGACCAAGGGCACAATGTGAACGGTTGAACCTGCTGGTTCGCGCAGGGTCATGGGGCACACAGGGGGAGATCGTGCCATTCTTCATACCAGTCATTCTCATCGGTGTCGGTGTAGCGACCGGTGGTAGCGGGGTCGCCCTCGGCGGCAAAGGAGCCCACGACCTCAAGCGTTCGAAGGACCGGCTCAAGGAGGCGGGCCAGGGCTACGAGCGACGCCTAGCCCAGGCCGAGGACGCACTGGCAGCGACGAACACTGCCCTCGAGGCACTGGGGGAGCAGCAGAGGCAGGCGCTCGTCGATGTCGTCGTACGCATGGGCGACTTCCTGCGTCGCCACGAGCGACAGGTGCGCGAGAGCGAGCGGCTGCTGGTGGAGGGCATCGACGCCACCATGACCAAGATCTCCGGGCTTCGCGGTCTGGACGTCGACGCAGTGGCATGGATCGGCGGGGCTCTCGGATCCGCAGCGGCAGGAGCGGGCGCGGGCGCTGGGATCACGGCGGCAGCGAGCAGCTTCGGAGTCGCGAGCACCGGAGTGGCGATCTCCGGCTTGACGGGCGCCGCGGCCGAGAGTGCGACCCTCGCCTTCCTAGGCGGTGGGTCGCTTGCATCGGGTGGCGGCGGTATGGCCCTGGGAGCTACGGCGCTCAACTTCGTCACCATCGGTCCCGCGCTGCTCGTCGGTGGACTGGTGGTCAAGGGCCAAGGCGCGAAGGCGATGACCCGGGCGAGGGAGTTCGAGGCGAAGGTCGCCGTGGCAATCGCTGAGCTTGACGAGACGGACGCCCGCCTGAAGGGCGTCGACGCCCGCGCCGCGGAGCTGCGCGAGCTTCTCACGGACCTCACCTTCCGAGCGCTCAAGGCTCTGGAGCTCCTGGAGTCTGAGCCGTTCGATCCGCCGAGGCACGCCGCGCGCTTCCAGCGGGCCATGACACTGGTCATGGCGGTCCGCGACGTGGCGGCGACTCCGATTGTCGACACTGAAGGCAAGTTGGACGAGCGCAGCGCAAACCTCACCATCAGGTACAGACCCTTGATTGAGGAGACTCAAGATGCCTGACCAACGCAAGGTGCATGTAGGCAAGGTCGTCAACGCGGCTAAGGGCCCCATTCGGGCGATGGACGGCTTCGCTGCGCTGAACCAGATTGTTGAAGCCGCCCGTGAGTGCATCCAAATCCACGAGGTTGAGAGCACCAAGAGAGCCCGGATGGAGGCCTACGAAGCCACGGAGGTCGCTCGGATCCGGGCCGCTGAAGCCGTCCTCAAGGACTACTTCGCACAGGCATTCGCGGAACGACGCAACATCTACGAGGAAATGTTCGCCCGGCTGGATAGGGCACTCGACGAGGGCAACGGCGAAGTGCTGCACACCGTCGTGCGTGGGATCGTCGACATCGCCAAGGGCTCGCCGCTCGCGGACATCGGAGACCTCTCTCAGGTCCGGGCGGCACTGGACGACCCGGATCAAGTATGGGAGCTCTGACCGCAACGCGTTCGGGGATGACACCGCCGACGGGACACGAGCTGGTCCGGCGGCGGCGCAGGGCGGAGAGACGGCTGGCTCAGGTGACATGTCAAAGGCCCCGGACCATGATCGGTCCGGGGGCTTTGCGCTGATGCCCCCGGCGGGATTCGAACCTGCGACACCCGCTTTAGGAGTTCGACCGCGCCATCCGCTCGCCTGGGTGGCAAGCCTGGGGCGCGGTGCAGTGCGTAGCCCGGGATGCGATCAAGGCCGCTCGGGTCCGCCGACGTTGCCGTCAGAGACTGCCGTCATGCGACTCGTAGAGGGCCCGCGTCAGAGCGGGACGTCGCGCAGGCGCACGGCATGCACGACGGCGATCCGCTGGGGCCGGGAGAATTACAGTCCCGCCCAGCATGCCCGGGGACCAGGCACTTCGTTAGTTGTGGATGTGTCTCCGCGCGGAGGTTGGGCTCCGCATACTCCCGCAATCCCCCGGGCGCTCAGCGCTTTGACTTGGTCGAGACTTCACCCGAGGGTTGAGGTGGCGGCCCCGAAGCGAGCTGCCTCGGCTGCTAGGCCTGCTGGGCCACGGGTAGGGGTCCAGACACGTGGTCGGCCTCAGACGTGTCTAGCCGGGGTCGCTCAATTCGCGAAATTTTCCCAGAAGCCTGCAATAACTGGGCTGATTAGCGAAAGTCCGACGGTGTCGTCTGCACTGGCAGCCGCGAGAAAACGTCCGTCGGGTGAAAAAGTCACCCCGTACACCGGGCCCGTGTGGCCGGTGAGGGGTTGGCCGATCTGGTAGCCGGTGGCTGGGTCCCACAGCCGCACCGTCCCGTCGCCGCCGGCGGTAGCCAGGAGGCGGCCGTCAGGCGAGAAGGTCACGCCGCGCACCGGGCCCGCGTGGCCGGTGAGGGGCAGCCCGATTCGCTGGCTGGTGGCTGGGTCCCACAGCCGCACCATCCCGTCGGCGCCGCAAGCTACAAGGAACTGGCCTCTGGGCGGAAAGGCCAGCCCATACACCGGGCCGGTATGGGCATTGAGAGGGTCGCCGATCTGCTGGCCGGTGACTGGGTCCCACAGCCGCACCGGTCCATCGCCACCGCAGGTTGCAAGGAGATGGCCGCTAGGCGAGAACGTCAGCCCATGCACCGGGCCGGTGTGGCCGGTGAGGGGTTGGCCGACTTGGTGGCTGGTGGCTGGGTCCCACAGTCGCACCGTGCTGTCGTCGCCGCCACTGCTGCTAGCGAGTAGGCGGCCGTCGGGTGAGAACGCCACGCTACGCACCGGGCCGGTGTGGCCGGTGAGGGGTTGGCCGATCTGGTGGCCGGTGGCTGGGTTCCACAGTCGCACCGTTTTGTCGCCGCCAGCGCTGGCAAGTAGGCGGCCGTCGGGTGAGAACGCCACGCTACGCACAGGACCCGTGTGGCCGGTGAGGGGTTGGCCGATCTGGTGGCCGGTGGCTGGGTTCCACAGCCGCACCGTTTTGTCGTCACTGCCGCTGGCAAGTAGGCGGCCGTCGGGAGAGAACGCCACCCCAACCACGCCAGCGGTGTGGCCGGTAAGCGCAGGAAGGGGGACTGACGCTCTGTCGAGGGCTGACAGGAGTGCCCTAGCGGCCATAGGCCCGAGTGTCCGGGTCAGTCTGTCAGTCTCAGCCAGGGCATAGAGCCGCACTGCCCGATCGTCGCCACCCGTGGCGAGTAGGCGACCGTCGGGAGAGAACGCCGATCCGCAAGTCACAGTGCCGTTCCTGAGGGGTTGGCCGATCTGCTGGCCGGTGGCTGGGTTCCACAGCCGCACTGTCTCGTCGTCGCCGACGGTGGTCAGGATGCTCCCATCAGGCGAGAACGAGGGCCCATACACCGGGCCGGTGTGGCCGGTGAGGGGTTGGCCGATCTGCTGGCCGGTGGCTGGGTTCCACAGCCGCACCGTTCCGTCGTCGCTGCCGTGGGCGAGTAGTCGACCGTCGGGAGAGAACTCCACCCCATATACTGCGGCGTTTTGAGCGGTGAGGGGTTGGCCGATCTGCTGGCCGGTGGCTGGGTTCCACAGCCGCACCGTTCCGTCGTCGCTGCCGCTGGCGAGCAGGCGGCCGTCAGGTGAGAACACCACGTTAAGGACCGCATTCGTGTGGCCGGTGAGGGGTTGGCCGATCTGGTAGCCGGTGGCTGGGTCCCACAGCCGTACCGTCCCGTCGGCGCCAGCGGTAGCCAGGAGGCGGCCGTCGGGAGAGAACTCAATCTCGTACACCTCACCCGTGTGGCCGGTGAGGGGTTGGCCGATCGGAAGAGCGGTGGCTGGGTCCCACAGCCGCACCGTCCCGTCGTCGCTAACGGTGACCAGGAGGCGGCCGTCGGGTGAGAACAAGGCGCGGGACACGGCGGGGGTGTGGCCGGTGAGGGGCTGGCCGGTCTGGTGGCCCGTGGCTGGGTCCCACAGCATCACCGACTCATCCTCGGCGCTGGCGGTGGCCAGAAGACGGCCGTCGGGTGAGAACTGAATATCGTGCATCGGGCCGGCGTGACCGGTGAGGGGTTGGCCGATCCGGCGGCCAGTGGCTGGGTCCCACAGCACCACCGTCCCATCGTCGCTACCACTGGCAAGTAAGTGCCCGTCTGGGGAGAACGCAAATGCCGTTACTCGGCCGGTGTGGCCGGTAAGAGGAGGCAAGGCGATCGGCTCTTGGATTGCAGGATCCCGAAGGAATGATTGACGACTCAGCACGCCTGGCGTCAAGTCAGCCATGTCAGATGAACTCGCTGGTTCTTCACTCGCACTCTGCTCGATAACCACGGCCGGGGCTTCGGTCGGAAGAGGGCTCACCGACACTTGCGCCGGAATAGGGGGCGCCGATTTGAGGGCAGGAGAGATGCTGCCGGGGACACTGGCGGCCTCCGCGGTATGGCGCAGAGCCTCAAGCTTCATCCATCGGCCGTGCCAAGCGTCCACCTCGGCGTCATCGAGCGGGGGCACGCCAAGCGGTTGACCGTATTTGTCGTGAGCGAGCAGGACACGGACCAGTGCCATCAGGAAGTCGAGACGCGGAAGACGGTCTCCCTTGAAGACCGGGCTCTGAGTGGCCTGGGGCAGAGCCCGCATTCTTTGGATCCCGTCAGCACGCCGGGCGATGTCCCGGTAGGTCAGGCTGCCGTGAGCGATACGCAACTGGCGCAGATCGGCCGCGAAGACAGAGAGTTCCTGAGCGAAGGCTTCGCCCGGAGTCAACTCCGCAAAGCCCGTTTCGCTGCCCTGGTCCATCGTTCGCCCCCATTACGCGTGATCGACCAGGTTAGAACAGGGTGAACGGAACGGTCTCGAACTTGAAGGAACGGGGCGGAACATCCATGAATGTTCCGGACCAACATCACCTGTACCGCTGCGTACCTGGGTGGTCCGACTTCGGCAGAGCTGTTCCGTTACTGCAGGTCAGGGCGCTCCAGGTGGTCCAGTTAAGGCATGACGAATCCTCAGCCACCGCAGCAGCCGTTCCTCACCATGCACACCGCACTGATTCTCTTGATCGCGCTCGTCCTCGGCGCTGCGTTCGGGGCCCTGACGTTCCTGACCGCGGAGAGCGTCGCGGCCGCGGTCCTTGCCGGCTTGACCACCACCGGCGTCAGCATCCCCGTACTACGCACCCTGGTCTCTCCTGACCAGTGACAGGGCGACCACAGCGGGGTGATCACGTTGGTGCCGCCGAATCATGCTCGCCAGGCCGTCTCGGAGATGACACGGAGTCGGAATGGCGGCTGACTTGCTGCGGAACCCCGGCCGCGACGGCTTCTAGCTGTTCCCCTCTGAGCAGGGAGCCGTACGCTGGCCGGCAACTCGGGCGGACTGTGATCCTGCCCTGAATTGGAACGAGTGGCCCCGTGGCTCTGCCAGGTCAGTGCTTAGTCCCGTGACCTCGGGCTATGCTCCAAAGTGGTCTGATCGACCGCCTGCTCGGCCACAGATTGGCCAAGCGCCCCTTCTCCACGACTGAGGTGCACGTTGGGCGGCGCATCCTTTCCAACTCTGCGCGGCCACGTTCGTCCTGGTTCACGGTCGTCCGCGGGCCGGGCCACTGAACTGCCCTGCTGGGTATCAGGGTTAAGGAGCGCCGCGGGACCACATCCACGGTCGATACGTCCTAGACCGCACCTTCCGTTCCCACGTAGTCTTGGGCAACTTGATGCAGGGCTGGCACCGCAGCTGGGGAGACGCGCCGTCTCCTGAAGGGACGTCGGATGACTGTCAGTGAAGGTACTGAGCTCTCGGTTAACGGAGAAAGTCTTCAGCAGCTCTACAGTGACTACATTCAGAACCGCTTCCTCATCAATCGCCGTTACCAGCGAAAGCTGGTTTGGGCAGTTGAAGAGAAACAGAGACTCATTGATTCGGCTTTGAAGAAGCTACCCATTCCGCTCATCCTTTTGGCGGAAAGTCAGCATGAAGGGAATGCTCGCCTAGAGGTGATTGATGGCCTGCAGCGCTTGGATGCCATCTTCTCTTTCATTGAGAACAAGTACCCTGTTGATGGTCGATATTTCGATCTTGAAACGCTGGCGGATACGAAATTCTTCAAGGATGGTGGAATTCTAGAACAGAAGAACCCGGTCTGGGATCGGGTCTCCTGTCGAGACTTCACCAACTATCACCTCCCCGTCTCCACCTACCGCTCGGCAAGCGAGTCTTCTGTTGACGAGGTGTTTCGGAGAATCAATTCTTCCGGCCGGCACTTGAGTCTTCAGGAGATTCGCCAAGCTGGGTCCACGGCGGAGATTGCGAGCCTGGTACGGCGTCTCAGTGCAGCAATTCGAGGGGATTCATCTCTCACCGACTATGTAAACCTTCAAGACATGCCGAAGATCAGCATCACGAACAAGGATCTCGACTACGGGATTTATGATGGTGACATCTTCTGGGTGAAGCAGGGAATTTTGTCGCGCGATGCGGTGAGGGAATCGCGTGATGAGGAATTGGTGTTGGACCTCCTTCTTGATCTAATCCTTCGGCCATTCGCGTCTAGTGGGACGGAGTATCGCAATGCAGCATACAGCGAGGAACGCGTGACGCATTCCACCTCTGCTCTCTCCATTCGCGCTCGCCTGCTAACTATTGGGAAGGAAGAGATCGAGCGGCGGTTCATGGGGACGTTGGACCTGATCAAGGAAACGCTCGATGTAGCCGAGGCCCCTTATTTCACTTGGACGGTCACGCAGCAGAATCCACGTGGCGTGCCACGCCACTTCCATGCCCTGTTTATTGCTCTGGAGCAGCTCCTGCATGAAGAGAACCTGGTCCCTAAGAGTAAGGGAGAGCTGGCAAAGGCCTTGAAGGGCTTTTGGGACAAGGATCTGAGTGTTCCTGGTGGCGGCAACTGGGGAAGTGCCCGTAAAGGCGAACTTGTTGAAGCTGTAAAAGGTTCCCTTAGGCGTGTGTTTGAGCCAACCCAGGATGAGAATAGCCTTAGGCTACAAGAGCATGCGCTAAGGTTTGAATCGACACTGCGGATGGCCCTGACTGAAGATGCCTTGTTTGAGCTAAAGCAGGGGTTCTGTCAAGTTAATGATCCATCGAAATTCGACGACGGTAGCTTTGAGAAGATCTTGAAGATTGCCTCTGCTATGGCGAACGTGCATGCCAAGGCTAAGGGGATAATCTTCATCGGCGTCGCCGACAATGACGGAGATGCGGAATCCATTAAGCGCTTTACCGGCGTGGATGCTCATAAGGTGGATCACTTCTGCGTGACCGGAACGCAGCATGAACTTGACGCTATGGGTAAGTCGATTGACGAGCATTTCCGCTGGCTCGTTGAGAGGATTAAAAACTCGAAGCTTGATCCCAAATTCGCTAATACCCTTGCTTCGACTTTGTCGCCATTTCGCTACCGAAGTTACTTGCTCTGGAAGCTGGAGCCAGAAGCAAGCGGGGCTCCTGTCATGCATGACGGTCGGTTCTATGTGCGCAATGGGCCGTCCACAGATGAGGTGTCCGGGGCTGGTCTCATTGACTTGGTTCGCAGGTTTCCTGCCCGTTGATTAAGGGGCCTGGAGGCAGGGAAAAGGGCCGGTGGAGCTCGATGGTCAAGGCAGGCCAGAGGCCATCTTGCGTCCGGCTTAAGTCCTCGGCCGCAAGACTTGATGAAGCAGGGAAACTTCTATCGCGCTCAGATCAGGTACTTGTCTCCGGTCCCGGTAGACGCTTGACACTTCGATCCCATCCGGAGCTGGCGTTTCGTCGTTAGCCGAGGCGCGTAAGGGCGTCAGCTACGGACTCCATCGAGAGCGTGACCGCGTCGGCCCCGGCTTCGGCCAAAGCCCGCTGTTTCGTGGGCTTGTTGGCGTATCCGACACTGCGGGCGTCGGTGGCGAGCGCAGCCTCGACATCGGTCACGGAATCACCGATGAGGACCATGCGGGTGGGATCTACGGCGAGTGCTGCCGCAGCGGAGAGGAGGGGGTGCGGAGACGGCTTCATGAGGTCGGGGCGCAGCTCCGGGCGTCCGATGACTTCGTGTACGACGCCCGTGAGGTCGTGGAGCGCAAGGTACTCCCACACGCACTCGGAGGAGTTGTTGCTGACGATCGCGACCCGGCGGCCTGATGCCCTAGCGGCCCGGAGGGCCCTCACCGCGCCTTCAACGGGCTCGCCCGCCACCCGGACGGCGCGTACCTCCGCCTCAGTAAGCGCAGCCTCCACCGCTTCGAGGGCGGCCGGGCCACCTTCAATGGAGACGCGGTGCACCTCCATCGGGTCGTTCGTGTTCAGCGCCCCAGCAAGGCTCGGTGCGATCGTGGCCAGCAGATCTTTCAGCCCCGCTGCCACCTGAGGCGCCGGCAGTCCAAGGAACACGTGGCAGATGGGCCCGTCGAAATCGAAGAGGACGGCACTGGAATCGCTGAAGACCTTCCCGAGGGAGTCAGCTTGCGTCCGCATTGGAGTCCCTTCCGATGGTTTCCCACACGCTGTCGAACCACATACGCGCCTGCTCAACCTGTTGGGCTCCGCTGGACGAATCGCCGTCGTTCAGCGAGTGGTGGAAGAGGGTGGCATCCTTTCCGACGAGATCGAAGATCTCAATCGTCTCGCCCTGGACGACCACCTTGTTCGGGCGGATGGGGTAGTACCCGAAGAACGCGTCCTCGTTATTGATCACGTACAGCTTGAAGAACTGCGTTCCGCTGTGGACGCGCACGCTGACGCTGCTCTCGGCGACGAGGCCGAGGTGACTCAACTCGCTTATGGCGTCGGTGATGCTGCGGGTGTAGCTGACCATGATGTCGTGCATCCGAGCCCTGAGGCGAGGGTCGTCCGCGCAATCTTCGCGGCGGACCGGAGCCGCCTGCGGTACGGCCATGTCTGGCACGAGGATCCTGATCCGGATGCTCGACGGGGTCAGACGCCCTACGCGAATCTTGTCGAGCGGCTCTTGCAACGCCCCATGGAGCGTCTCGCTTGAGAAGCCAGCGAAGTCGATGGTGACGTTGCTGCTCGTGAACGCCTGTTCTACGTAGGGGCGTAGGCCCGCCGGTCGCTCGGTGCGGCTCCGCACGAAAACCCCGCTGCCCTTGCGGGAGACAACGAGTCCTTCGTCTTCGAGGTCGCGGAGCGCGCGCTGAATTGTGGCACGCGCGAAGCCGTAGTGCTCCGTGAGCATCTTGTGCGACGGAAGCCGTTCGCCGGGGCCGATCTTCCGAGTTCTGATGGCTGCGCCCAGGTTCCGTGCCACCTGCTCGTAGGGCGGGCGGTTGTCGTCCGGGTCCAGTGGCTCAAGCGCGATCGTCATGGCTCGATGCTACGGCCAACCTGACTATTTGGACAGCCTGGCTATCCACCTGTTGACGTGACTAGCCAGGCTGGCTACGTTGTTCCTGTGCCCACCGGGCTAGCCAGGCTAATCAGGCTGAATAGCCCGGCTGTGCCGTGAATTGGTGCAGGTCAGGGCGCATGCAAGACCCAGGAGCCCCGCACAGGTCGGGGGGAGGGTGCCGGACAGTCGTTCGCCGCGAGGTGGACGATCCCTTGTCAGTCCGGACGGCAGGTCTCTGCCTACAGCGGGGCCCTAGCGACCTGTTCCTTGAACCGGCAGGCGCGTCCCCGAAAGAGACACCTGAAGCACTCAACTCCGCAGCTCAGCGGCTGCGGCCGGTTGCCTCCTCCGCCCGTCTCGTACGGGCGGGGCTGAGGGGAGCCGGAGTTTCCGACCCCAACGGCGTGCGGCCCCGGTGTTCGAGCACCGGGGCCGCTGTTCAGGCCGTTCCCACGTCAAGGAGAAAACGACCCATGAAGAACATCGTTGCTGGTCACGAGGCCGTTACGGCCACCGAGTTCACTGAGCTGGCGCTCGGTATCGATCTGGAGTTGTTCACCGGCCCGGCCGTCGAGTCCGCGATGGACCGGGCGGCGCGGCTGGACGTGGCGCACGAGGTGCTGGCGGAGCTGCGCGAGAGCGACCCGGAGGCCGCCGCCTACGCGGAGAGCCTGCTGCGGACCCTCCCGCTCAGGTCGCCGTACTCGTCCGGGCGGCGTCCGCGTCGTGCGGTCCGCCGCCCGGCGAAGGGCTGCACGGCCGGTTCGGCGGTGGCCGCATGAGGGCCCGGTCGATGAACAGTCTGGCCGCCGCGGTCGCGGCCCTGGCGTCGCTCGTGGAGCGGTTCCCGGATCTGCCCGCCGCGGACGCGACAGTGTCCACGATCTTCCCGGACCGGCTGTCCCTGTCCTTCCACGGCGACCTCGGAAGGTTCGAGGCGTGGCGGGCGGCCCTGGACATCAGCCCTGCGCTGGTGTCGAGGGAAGAGGAGATCGGCGGTCCCCTGATGTGGCTGAAGGCGGAGACCGTCCTGGACGGAGTCACCGTCCGTCTGACCGGATACGGGCCGCAGAGGGCGGAAGCAGTCGACCCGGCCGCCCCCTGGGAGGCGGCCACATGAGTGCCCCGCCTGCTGGTCTGTGGGCGTGGTGGCTGCGCCACGGTGGTGCGCTGCTGGTCGCGGCGTGCGTCGTGTCCTGGCTGCTGCCGTTACCGGCGTGGGCCCGGTTCCTGTGGAACCTGCTCGTGGCCGCCGGCTGCTTCCACCTGATGGCCCTGCACCTGCGCCGAGAGCGTCGTGGGGACGGGGGCCGCGATGAGGCGTAAGACGAGCGCGGCCGAGCAGATCGCCGCGCTACAGACACTGCAATCGGGCCTGACCAAGGTGCTCGTGGCGGTCGCGGTGGTCGCGCTGGCGTTCACCGCGACGAACGTGACGCTGTTCGCGATCGACCACCACATCAGCGTGTGGATCGCCTGGCTGCTCGACCCCATGGTCGCGGTCGCCCTCGGGGCGGTCCTGATCGTGGACGGCCGGTTGTCGGAGCACGGGGTGCAGCCGTCCGGCTGGGCCACCGGACTCCGGTGGTTCGCCGGGCTGGGCACGTGGTTGATGAACTGCTGGGCGTCGCTGTGGCCGGCCGGTTCCCCGTTCGGGGTGCCGCGGCAGATCGACCCGGCCGGTCTCGTCCTCCACTCGATTCCACCGGTCCTGTTGATCGTTCTCGCTGAGGCGATCACGTACTACCGGCGCGCGATCCTTGACCGGATCGCCGTCCTGCGCGATCAGGTGGACACCGTGGTGGAACGGGTGGAAGCCCCTCCCGTCCACCCCGCTTCCACCCCGGCATCCACCCCACCCGCCCTCATCGCCCCGGCTGTACCGGCGGTGGCCGGGCGGAAGGTGTCGCCGCTGGTCATCTGCGGTGGACGCCAGGTGTTCCCCCTCACCGTTCCCCCCGCTTCCACCCCGGACGACGAGAGCGGTGCGGGAGCGGAGAAACTGCCGGCGGATCAGACATCCCATGCCGTTTGACGTCAAGTGGCATGGGGGTGTGCGTGGTGTGACCAGGCGGTCGCTTCGTCGTAGGGGGTGCGGGTCTTGAGGCAT